>JBEHXA010000612.1:0-4604 GCA_048498935.1 Myxococcota bacterium | reverse complement strand
GATCCAGCTTGTCGAGCAGGGTGCGAGGGTCGTCGATGTTGGGCAGCAGCGCGGGTGCACGCGGCGCGCGCGCTTCGACTTGCGCGAGGCGTGACTCGATCGCCTCCAGGATCAAGCGGGCGGCGGTGACATTGCGGTAGCGTTCGTCCTCACCGTCGATGACATGCCAGGGGGCGTGACCGGTGCTGGTTTGATTGAGCACCTGCTCCGTTACCTCCACGAACTCGTCGTAGTGGCGGTGGTTGCGCCAGTCGTCTTTGGTCACGCGGTAGCGGGTGGTCTTCTTGCTCTCCAGCGCTTTCAGGCGCTTGTGCTGCACGCGCTTGGAGACGTGGAACCACAGCTTTACGAAGAGGGTGCCGCCGTCGGCCAGCGTGCGCTCGAAGCCGTTGATGGCGCGGGTGCGCTCGGCCAGCTCGAGGTCGTCGACCTCGTCGTAAACGCGATCCAGGATCGGCTTCGTGTACCAATTGCCGGAGAACAGCGCGATGCGGCCGGCCGGGGGCAGCCACATCCAGTAGCGCCAAGAGGGTGGACGCTGACGCTCCTCTTCAGTCGGGTCGGCGTAGCTTTCTGACGCGAGGAAGCGCGCGTCGAACCATTCGTGGAGCGCATTGACCGCCTCGCTCTTGCCGGCCGCGTCCGGACCGTTGATCAGCACGACGGTGGCGAAACCCGCGTTGCGCAAGCGAGCCTGTGCGTCGAGCAGCGCCGCTCGCAGCCCGGGCAAAAGTGAGTCGTATTGGTCCTTGCTGAGTGTGTGACCGAGCTCGGCCGCCTTGAGCATGGGATCATCCTCGTCGGCGGGCCGGCGGACCGCAAGCCCCCACACCGTAGGCGTTTTCAGAAGGTCGCTTCCAGCCCGATGCTCGGCAGCACAACTGGACCGGCCGTCACGAGCTCGCAGCGCCCGCCGCACTCGTAGCGAAGTGCCTCCTTGGCGCCGGTCGCGTTCAGCATTTCGGCGACGACCGATAGCTCGAACGTACGGGTCACGTGAAAGGGACGCTCCAGCCGCCAGTCGAGGCGTACGTAACCGGGTGAGCGCAAGTCGTCGGACGGCAGCGCGCCGCTGCTGCCAATCTCGAGCGCCGGAAAGCCCGTGTAGTAGACCCCGCGCACGCTCGCCCGCACCTTCCACCATAGCTCGGCGGCGAGCGCTGCCTGCAGCACGTGGCGGCGATCGTAACCCGACCAGCTGCTCTCTCGCTCGGAGTGGCGGGTGGTCCACGACAGCGTGTACGCCACGAATCCACCGATGCGCCGGGTCAGGGGGCGCCCGATGCGCAGCTCGAACCCACGCGCCATCAAATCCTGCCGGCGCTCGAGCGACGCGCTGTCGATCCTGAACTCGCGCGACTGGCCCAGAGGATCGACGACGTTATCGTAATGGCTCTCGAACACGCCGGCGCTCGTCACCAGCTCGGCCGGCAGGGCCACGCGCACGGTGCTCGACAGATGCGCGCCTCGCACCAGCCCGCGCTCGAGCGACCCGACTTGGGCTGCCGGCACCCCCGGCACGAAATTCGGCTTTTGACTCGCCAAACCGAAGCGATGCTCGACCGACACCTTCGACCCCAGGCGCGCGTTCACGACCAACCGGGGATCTACGGCCGTGGCCTGCTCGCCCTGCGCGCGGTAGTGATCCACGCGCACCCCGGGCTCGATGCTGAGGAAGCGATCGGGCTGCCACCCGAGGCCCACGTAGGCGCCCAGTTTTCCTTCCGTGCGGCTCGGAAAAAGGTCGAGCAAGTCCGACTGATCGACACGCTTGGGATCGACCTCGAGCACCACGTCGTCGACCCGCGCCTCCGCGCCCAAGCGCGCAACGAAGCCGCGGGCAAAGAGCCAGTTGGCGTCGATGCGACCGCGCAGGGAATTGTCACTCAGCGAGGACGTGGAGTCGAACGTGTGATCCCGACCCAGCGTGACCGCGCCGGTCAGCTCCAGGCTCGGGCCCTGGTGAATGATGCGCAAATCGACGCGATGAAACCCGGTGTCTCCACCCACCGCGCCAGCGAGCGCCTCACCGCCGTAGTGATCGCCCGCACCGAACGCGAACACCCCGACCGACACCTTGCGCGACACCTTGCGCGACAGCCGCAGTTGGTAGTCCCAATAACCGAACTCCTCGGACGTGAGCGTGCTGTAGAGCAGGCCCGTGAACGAGTAGCGGCCCGACATCGTGGCCGAGCCCTCGCCGCCCCAGAGCGGAGTCTCGACCAGCGCACCAGCGTCGAATAAGCGCAGGTTCGCTTCGCCATGCAGCGTGTCGCGCGGCGTGGCGGGCTCGGCCACGATCACGGCGCCAGCGCTACCGCCGTAACGCACGTCGGCAGGAGCCGACTGCAACACGACACCCGAAAGCGAACCCGGATGCAGCACCGATGGCCCCAAGAAGGCGTGGAACAGCAGCGGCACCTCGACGCCGTCGACCACGTAACCGACGCTCGCCGGGGGCGCGCCGCGAATGAAGAAGATCGGCAGCCCCGAGATCGTCGGCACGACACCGGGCAGCGCGTCGATGGCGCGCAGCGGATCGCCGAATGCGCCCGGTAGCTCACGCGCCTGTGCGCGAGAGATCGCAGGCGTGCCCGCGCCACGGGGTGCATCACCGCGCACCTCCACCACGGCCTCTTCCGGCTCGTCAGCGAACACCCTGCCAGCGTCACTCAGGGCGGCGCTCAGCGCGCAGCCGAGTGTCGCCAGGTGGCGGAGATCGCGGCGCACATCGCCGTTATAGTCCTGGGCACTGCCGAACCCGCCGAAAAGTGCTAGCTCCATGCACAATGCCGTCCCTGGCGCGGTTGGGTGCGCTCGCAGCGCTGGCGCTTTGCGCGAGCGCGTGCGATCCGACGAGCGGCCTATCCGACGCAGCCGACGCCGCGCTGCCAAAAGTGAAGCGGTACTTCGACGGCCCTGGTCAGAACATCGCTTCTGGGCCCTGGAACCGCGTCGTGGTCGATCTGGACGTCAACACGCTCTACCACGTCGGGGCGAGACGCCTCGACGACCAGGAACCGACGTTCCACCTATTCGGCACCGAGGTTCAGGGCGGTTGCCGCGTCAGCCCCAACGCGGGCACTTGGCTGATGGGCAAAGCCGACGCGGCGCCCTATCGGGTCTTGCCGTACCTGGAGCAGGTCGACGCGCGAGGTCGCGGCCGACTGCGCTTCACGACTCTGGAGTGTGAAGTGCAGGAGATTGCGGTCGAAGGTGCGGGCCGCCCCTACCCGCGCCTCTACGATCACGGCTTCTTGGTTCCGACCAAGGCGGGCTACACATTCGTAGATCCGTGGCGCGGCGAGCAGCGCGAGATCGCCGCCAACCTCCAGGGCACGCTGGTCTGGAATGCCAGCGTGCTGCTGTGGGCCGACGGTAAGCTGAAAACCTTCGACGACCAATTCGAGGCGTACGACGAGCTCGGTGACTCGGTCGTCGCCGCCCTTCCGCTGGGTGACGAATTTTTGATCGAGGACGCCGACGGCTTGAAGCTCGTGCAGCTCGACCGGGCGACGCTCGAGCTCTCGAGCGAGCCCGTGCTGGACGGCGCCTGTCACCTCCAGCGCTCGACGCTGCTCACACCAGACGCCGCAGGTTATTGGCTGGTGATGGAGCAGCCGTGCGGAACAGGCCGCCCCAGCGTCGTCCATTTCGACGCTGCCAAGCGCGAGACTCTGGAACAAATCGACCTACCGCTCGACGTCGACGCGCGCGATGCCCGCGCGTTCGTCAGCCGTGCGAGCGATGAGACGGAGCCCTCCGTCACCTTGTTCTACTTGACCGACGTGGACGACAGTCGCCTGGGCACGCTTTGGGGCTGGCAAGCGGGACTGGACGAGCCGCTGCGCATCGGTGATCACGCCGAGCTCGACGCGGTGCAGGTCGAGGACCAGGCAAGCGATTGGGCCGGCGCAGCGCAGATCAACTATCAGGAGCTCGGCGGCTTCCTCGCTCACGATTGGCTTCACTTTGCTTGGGACGGCTCGTCCGAGCTCATCGCCGAGCGCATCGTGCGCAATGGCTCGACCGGCGAGGTGCTGGTGAACTTCGACGGCAAAGCGGGCGACCTGCCGCAGTTCGGGAAAGACAGCGTGTCGATCCTAGCCGAGGGCATCCCGCCCTACCTGGGTCAGGCCAACTCGTTCATCGGCACGCGTCACCAAGCGCGAATCGACCATTTTGACGGAGTCGCCGGCCGCGCGCTCTTGGCGAGTGAGGATCAGCCCCTCGGCTCCTGGGACGACCTCGGGAGCGACGTGATCCCGGAGAGCCTGCGCTTTACCTGGTTCATGCCGGCGGTGATGTTCATCGAGAACTGGAACGCCAAGACCTCGACTGGTTCCCTCGTCGTGTACAACTACGAGCTCGACGCGCGCACCACCCTCGCCGAAGGTGTGAGTAGCTATGATTTGACGAGCTACCCGTGGGACGGAGTCGTGTACAGCGTGCCCTACGGCGCCAAGCGCGGGGTCTGGTTCTCGAAAGCAAAGTGAGGCGCGGGCCGCGCGCGCTCCGGCTCGGACGGGACCATCGGTGCGCCGAGCAGCGGCTGCTCGCGCAGTGCCATGAGCTTCGGGCGGCGCTCGCTGCCGCGCTCGATC
>JBEHXA010000611.1:0-4605 GCA_048498935.1 Myxococcota bacterium | reverse complement strand
CTATCGCTTTCGGCACCTGGGCAAACCGAGCGGCCGAAAGCGATAGCTCGACGTACCGCCCGAAACGGCGGCTTCGATGTTGTGCTTGAGCATCAAGCGCTGCGCGGCGCTCATCGCTGCCTGAGCTTCGTGCTCGTTGGGGCTCTCGGCCAGCGCGAGCAGCTTGGCGATGCGATCCAGAACCGGATTCTTGTCGTCTCCCTCGGTCGCGCCGAGCGGCGCACCTGCCGCGCGCGCATCGATGCCCCGTTCGAAGCAAACTTGTCGAAACGCCGGGCCGTGAGCGGGCTCATCACGCACGCCCAGCACCTCGTCGACGTACTGGTGCGCCATCTCGTGCTTGAGCACCTCTTCGAGCACCCCCCAGCCGTGCTCGAACAAGAGCGCCCGCGACAGCTCGATGCTGCGGTGCGCGGGCACCCAGCGCCCCAGCCGCTCACCGGGTTCACTCAGCTCGAGCCCAGGCACGCGCAAACGAAACCGGAAGAGCGAGCCGTTCAAGTGCTCGTAAGTGCTGTGAATGGCGCGCAGCGCGGCCCGCTCGAGCTCGAGGCGGAGCTGCTCAGAAGCGACCATGCGGCCCCATGCTGATAGCGCCGGCGCGCCGCGGCAAGCCGTCACTTCCCGTGGTAAAGTCAGCGGCGTGAGTCGGGTGGCACGGCAAGGTTGGGCACTTTGCGCAGCGCTTTCGCTGACGCTCGGCTGCGGCCGCACGTCGAAGGACGGCGACGAGACCACAGCTCCGCCCGCCGTGGGCGATCAGGCGCTCGTGCCGGCCGAGCTGCAACTCCCTGGAACGAAGCGCTACTTCGCGATCTACGCCACGCAAGATCCAGCCATGTTCGTTTTCGAAACGCCCGACGCGGTGCGGCGCGTTTCACTCGTGCTCGGCGACGGGCAGTATCGCAGCTGGAGGAGCGCGTGGTCAGCGAGCGGCACGCGCTACGCCTACCAGCTCCAAGCCCCGAGCCTCGACGTGACGAACCCCACACCGTTCGGCATCGCCGATGTCGAGCGCGACTTCGCACCCATGCCGATCGAGCATCCGGAGCTCCAAGGTCAGAGCGTGCGAGACTTGGAGTGGATCGGCGATCACGCCGTGTTTGCGACGGTCGCCACCTACTCGGGCGCGCTCGATGCCATGGGCTACAGCGGGCGCTACCTTTGGATCGATGCCGACTCCGGCACAGTGACCGATCTCGGTCCGCTGCCGCCTGGGTTCGTGCCCGATACCGCGCCCAGGTACTGGACGTCGCCGTACGGCGTCGCGTTCGTGGACGGCGACTGCCGCGTCGTCTACGGCGAAAGTCCGGGAACCCAGCCCACGTCAGTAAAAGATTGCCAAGCTCAAGGCAGTTGGTCGGGCGACGGCTCCTTCTTGCAGCTCGCCAGCGACGGCGAACGGCAGCTGTACCGTCGCCAAAACCGCGTAATCGAGCCCGTTGCAGAGCCCTGGGCCAGTTTCGCAGCGCCGACGGGCTCGACCTGGAACTGGGCGCCCCATGAAGCGCGCTTCGTCACCTTCGAAGGCGGCAGCCAATCGGATACGCCCATCACCAAGCTAGGGGTGGGTGACGCGGAGCGCGGGCTCTACGTGGAGCTGACCGACCTGCCGCGCCTGCACTATGCCCAATTCGCCAACGACGATCTGTTGATTCTGCAGGATTGGGAGGGGACGCAGTACGCCTTGCAGGTGAGCAGCGTCGCTGCGGGCCGCACGGAGCTGCACTCGCTCGAGCTCAGCCAGTATCCGGGCGCGCCGCCGCTGGCGAGCCGAGATTCGTCACGGCTGTACTACGCGCAGAATCCGTTCGTCGAGCTGCAGCTGGTCGATGGTCGACCGACGAGCAGCCTCGCGCTGCACGATGAACGAATGCCCATCGAAGAGGTCAAATTTCGCTTCGTGAGCGGCGATCGAGTGGGCTTACTCACTGCTGTCGAGCCGGCTTCGCAGTCACCCAGTCAGCTGCGGCGCTACCATCCGTACCTGCTCGAGCTCGACGGCGCCCACAACGTGATTTCGCTCGACGCCGTGAACGTGGCGATCGGAACGGATGCTGCCGGCCCGCGCACCTTTCAATCGGCGCCGCATTTTGGCGGCATCTTCTACATCGGCGAAGATCCACAGGGCATGTTCGTCGACTGGCTCGGTTTCGACGATATTGGCCACAAGGTCCGCCTGCTCGGCGGTGTTGCGAGCACCGTGTATGGCCTCGATTTTCCGAGCAGCGCAGGTTCCACACTTCCCTAGCTGGCGTCGCTAGCGCAGGCACGCGAAGGGGTTGCCGTCCCTGCTCGAGCAATTCAACGACGGTGCGGTGCAAAAGGCATCCACGTCATCGCCCGAGATGCTGCAGCAAGGTTGGCCCTCCCCACCGCACGTGCCACAGGACTGCTGAGCGCAGCTCGCTCCGTTGAGGCACAGGCCGCCAGGCGCGACGCACGTCGTGCTGGGAATTCCGCCGGTGACGCGCAGATTGCAGCAGCCACCGTCCCCACACGCGCCCTCGGCACAGCACGGCTCGCCCGGTACCCCGCAATGCTGACACTGCGAGGCGCGGTCCGTCCCACCACCGGCAGGGAGGTCGATACAAGTCACCCCCGAGCTGCCGTGACAGGCGGGGCTGTCGACATCACCGCAGCATGCCTGGCCGATCTCACCGCAACCGGTGCATTTGCCCGCGGTGCACAGCCCGAGCTTGCGTGGCCCACACGGTTCGTTGTCTGCGACGCAGCGGTAGCTCACGCAGCAGCCGCCATCGCGACACGACGCTCCCTGACCGACGGCGCTACCGCAGCAGCCCTCACCTGGACCTCCGCAGCGTTCGCACCAGTAGGTGCCGATCGGATTGATGTGACACTCCTGGCCAGCGGGGCACTGCGGCCGGTCAAATTCGCAAGGCTGATGCTCGGGCGGTTTGCCCCCGGCGCCAGCAGTCTCGGCGCCGGCGCGGCCAGCATTGCCGCTACCTGAGCTCGCTCCACCTTGCTCGGTGTGTCCGCCCACGCCCGAGCCCGCGCCACCGCTGCCGGCACTGCCGTTCGACTTGCTGCCTGAGCTCGACCCACCTTGCGCCGTGTGCCCGCCCCCGCCGGAACCGTCTTGCGCTTGCCGGCCGCCGCAAGCCGCCGCGACGAGCACCAAGCAGCAGGTCGGTCCAGCCCAGCTCCATCGCCTCACTACCTGCGCCATCCCCTCTACCTCCCTCGGCAGCAGAGACTAGCACGACTGTACGGCTCTACGGCGGCTCGAGTCCCCCTAGCGCCGAAGCCGACCCGGCCAGTTTTCGGGCGATTGCCAGAATGCAGCCTCGCGCGTGCCGTAGTAGCTCGCGAGCGCGCGGTCCAAGACCCAGGAGGTGCGGGCAGCGCTCACGCCGGTGCTCGAGCACGTGCCGCGCTTGTGGAGCGCGTCGACCATCGTCTGAATGAAAGGCTGCTGAATGTGACGCGGATTGCCGAGCTCGAAGTGCTGGGCAGCGCCGTCGATCTCGAGCTCCAGCGGCGCCTCACCAAATGTCGAAAGTCGCAGCTCTCCGCGCTTGCCCACCACGCGGATCGAGTCCTGCCGGTTTTCCGCGCAGAAGTTCCAATAACCCGTGCCTACCGCTCCAGCAGCCGTTTCAAAGCGCACCGTAACGGCATCCTCAACTTCGGCGCGTGCGGCGAGCTGCGTCGCTTGCCCGGTCACGGCTTGCAGCGGACCGAACCAAAAGTCGAGCACATCGAGCGTGTGGCTCGCCAAGTCCAAAAACAATCCGCCTCCCGCCTGCTCTGCTTGCACGCGCCAGGGCAATTGCGCTGGATCCAGTTGCAGTTGTCCCGGGCTCGAGTACCGCACCTCCACGCTCTGCACGCGACCGAGCGCGCCGTCGTCCAAGAGCTGCTTGGCCTTCATGAAGCGCGGTAGCGCGCGGCGATAATACGCAACGAACAGCGGCTGGCCCGCCCGCTCGAAGGCTTCGATCATGGCCAGGCACTCGCTGTGCGAGCGCGCCATCGGCTTCTCCACGTACGCCGGCTTGCCCGCCGCCGCGACTTGCAGCGCCAGCTCCAGGTGATTGCCGGGCGGCGCCGCAATGTACACGGCGTCGACCTCCGGGTCCGCAATCAGCTCGCGCGCATCACCGTAAGCGCGAGGCACGCCATGCCTGAGCGCAAAATCCTCCGCCAAGCGCCGGTCTCGGCGCATCACCGCAACCAGCGCGCTGCCCTCGGCCTTCTGAAACGCCGGGCCACTCTTGACCTCACACACGTCGCCGCAACCGAGGATTCCCCAACGGATCGTCACCGGCCGAGCCTAACACCGCGTTGGTTTCGGGATGAGGTAGGCCGAGTCTCGTCCATGGCGAGGCTGCCCAGCTGGGCAGCCAGTCAGTAACTGGGCCTCCCCCACCCCTATCTACTCAGGCCAGCGCGTTGCTAGGCTGGTGGGACGATGTCTTCCCGACGTGACGAGGCGCTGCTGTATCACTCGAGCGGGCGACCCGGAAAAATCGAGGTCACGTGGACCAAGCCGGTCGCGTCGCAGCTCGATCTCTCGCTCGCATATACGCCAGGTGTCGCCGAACCGTGCCGACAGATCGCGGCTGATCCGGATCGCGT
>JBEHXA010000610.1:0-4606 GCA_048498935.1 Myxococcota bacterium | reverse complement strand
GGCGCGCAGATCAACTGCAATGACAACGAGTTCTGCACGGCCGACGCATGCCAGGACGGCAACTGCGTCAACATGCCGGTCGCCAACGACACTCCCTGCAACGACGGCGACCCGTGTACGTCGGACGACAAGTGCACGGCCGGCAAGTGCAAAGGCACCAGCGCCAACGGCGTGGACTGCAACGACAACAAGGCTTGCACCGTCGATAGCCAGGTGTCCTGCAACAGCACAGACTGCAATCACGCGATCGCTCCCGTGACCACATCGTGCATCGCCGACAAGTGCCACGGCGCCGGCCATTGCTCGGGCACCGACGATACTTGCGTGCCGGGTGAGGCGATCGACTGCGACGACAAGAACCCGTGCACCACGGACGGCTGCGATCCGCAGACCGGCTGCACGCACGTGAACGATGCGGCCGCTGATTGCAGTGACGGCGATGCGTGCACCGAGAACGACGTGTGCGTTGCTGGCGTGTGCGGCGGCAAGCCGAAGAAGTGCTTGGCCTTGGACGCGTGCCACGAGCCCGGGACCTGCAACCCGGTTTCTGGCGCTTGCGACGACCCCCGTTCGCCCGACAACAAGCCGTGCCCTGGCGGCGCGTGCGAGGCGGGTAAGTGCATTCTCGACCCCAACGCTGGCATCGGCGGCGAAGGTGGCGGCGGACCCGGCGAGGCGGGGGCCGCTGGTGAGGCGAGCGCAGCCGGTGCTGGTGCCGGTGCTGCGCCAGGTGCTGGTGGGGAGGGCGGAGTGCCGGGTACGAACGGCGGAACGTCCGGCGGCGGCTCGAGTGGCAGCGCCGGCACGAGCCAGGGCCCGGGTCAGGGCGGCGACGGCGTGACGCCCGAAGAGCCCGACGAGCCTTTCGTCCGCAAACCCGGCGGCTGCTCGTGTGAAGTCCCGGGAACCCCGTCGGGTCGTGGTCGCGCCCTGGGGCTCACCGTGCTGGGCTTTGCCCTGCTCACGCTCCGAAGGCGCTCGCGGCGCGAGTCCAACGCGGCCTAGTTTGGCGGAAAGTCGGAGCAGGATAAGGACTTAGCGAGGCCCCATGTCACTAGAACCCGGACAGATGATCGAGGGGAAGTACCGCATCGTCAAAATGATTGGCGAGGGTGGCATGGGGGCAGTGTTTGCGGGTGAGAACGTCCGCATCAATCGCAAGGTCGCGATCAAGGTCCTGCATTCCGCCTACACCGGCAACGAGGAGGTCATGCAGCGCTTCGAGCGTGAAGCGCAGGCCGCAGGCCGCATCGGGAACGATCACATCCTCGAGGTGCTGGACTTGGGGCAGCTGCCCGACGGCGATCACTTCATCATCATGGAGTTTTTGGACGGCGAGCCGCTGTCGTCCCGGATCAAATCCTTGGGTCGCATGACTCCGCAGCAGGCGACGCCGGTGGTCCGACAAGTGCTGGAAGGGCTCGGCGCGGCTCACGCGGCCGGGATCATTCACCGCGACCTGAAGCCGGACAATATCTTCATTCTTCGCGAGAAAGCGGGCGTCCACGACTACGTGAAGATCATCGACTTCGGTATTTCGAAGTTCAATCAGCTGTCGGGCGACGGCATGAAGATGACCCGTACGGGAGCTGTGATGGGTACGCCCTATTACATGTCACCCGAGCAAGCGAGCGGCAGCGCCGAAGCCGATCAGCGAAGCGATATCTATTCGGTTGGCGTGATTCTTTACGAGGCGGTCACCGGTCGCGTGCCGTTCGACGCTGGCACGTTCAACCAGTTGATGTTCAAGATCGTGCTTTCGGAGGTGCCGCCGCCCGAGACCATCGTGCCGGATTTGGATCCGGCCTTTTCGAGCATCATCGCCAAGTCGATGGCGCGCGACCTGACGCAGCGCTTTCAGACGACGCAGGACTTCATTCAAGCGCTCGACGCTTGGCTGAGGAGCGGAGCGAGCGTTTCGGTTCCACCCGTCGCCGATGCTGCTGCTGCCGGACTATTGCCTGCTGGGGGCCGCGCCCCCATGCCGTCGCAGACGAGCCTTGGCGGCGCCACACCCGGCCCCGGCACGAGCGGCAATTGGGCGAGCTCGCAGCCAGACTCGCCCCTGGTGGCACCGAAGCGTAGCAGCGCAGGTCTGGTGGGCGCCCTCGCAGCGGTTGGCATCCTGATCGCTGGCGGCGCGGCGTTTGCTGCGTACTCCCTCATAGGAAAAAAGTCCGAGCCAGTTGCCGCGAGCGCGACTGCCGCTGCGCCGCTACCGGCAGCCGAAAAGAAGCCCGAGCCCGCGGCGACGCCGAAGCCCGAGCTCGCGGCCGCCCCGGCGCCCGAAGCGAGCGTTGCGCCATCAGCAGCTGCAGCCAGCGCTGCGTCCGCAGAGCCGCCAACGACGCCAGGCGCTGCCGCCGCGCACCTGACGACCGGCGCAGCAAAATCGGCGCCAGCAAAGCCTGCCACCGTCGCCAAGCCAGCTGCTGCCAAGCCCGCGCCCGCCAAGCCCGCCGCCGGCAAGCCCGCGGGCGGTGGCACTCCCGACTTCGGTTACTGAACGCGAGCGCGCGAACAATAACGATTCTGCACGTGTGGAGGGCTTGCGAGAGCGAGCCGATCCCGAGCGAGATGGTCGCGGGCGCGCGGTGATGCCGGGCAAGTCGCGGGCGAGATGCGAGGGCGATCGCGGACTGAGGTGAGACCTACCGCGACACCTTGCGTCGCCGAGCCACAAGGTGCGAGCCGTCACGCATCGCGCACTCAAACGCCGCGTCGTGTAGCTAAAGGGCAGCGTCGTGCATCCAAACGTCGCGAGTGTCCATACATGGGAGTTCCATCGGGCACGCATTCTTGTTGACGAATTGTCCAGGAGGGCAGATAGATGAAAATACCTGGGAGCTCATTGGTGCTCACCGCCAGCCGCCGGTTGCACTCATGACTACGGGTACTCGTTTCGGAGTGTACTGAGGCGACCGCTGCGTGGCGGTTCGAGGGAACAATGCTGGAAGTAAACGACGACTTGATGTCTATCGTCGTTCTGGAAGCCGGAGCCACTTGGCCCACCTGGCTGACGGAGTACCAGCGTATTGCCCCCAACGCAGTCGTGGTCGTGCAAGACGCCGCCGAGTCCGCTGAGGCTTTCGGCAGTCGGGTCGTGCATCGCGTCGAAGACGCAATCAGCAAGAACGCGCCGCGAGTGCGCGTCGGCGTGCTCGTCGCCGCTGCTTCGCGCGACGAGGGACGGCTCTCGATGCGCGAGCGTGTCGCGCGGGTGATCTTGAAAGCGCTCGGTGCACATCAAGACGCGGAGCTGGTGCTCGCGAGCGAAGGTGGTGAAGGTGATCCGTCGCGGCAAGAGCTGTTTACGTTGGCGGGTGAGCTGTGCCAGGAGTTGGCGGGCAGCAACGTGAACGTGCGCGTGCGCTTCTCGGGCAAGAGCGGAGTCATGCGTAGCGTGACCGCCTCCGTTCCAGACTCCGACGCGCTGATCACGAAGGGTCACGGCTGAGCGGTGTTGCCAAAACGCGCCAACGTGGCGCGATGGGCAGTGGCGGTCAGGCTCAAGCGATGTAGGCCGGTGTGGCCCGCGGCGAGTTGCAGCGTCTTTCAGGGGAAGACTCGGGGCGCTCGCGAGGTAAACTGGATGCTGCCGGCGCGCCCCGGCCGCGCCTGCTTACTTCAAAATCGGAGGAATCATCATGAAACGAGCCTTGGGAGTTGCGACTGCGGGATGGTGCTTGGCGCTCGCTGCGTGGGCCGCCCCGGCGCATGCTGGTATCGAGAGTTGCGGCAACATCAACGTGAGCGCCGAAGCCACCTGCCAGGTGGAGGTCGAAGGTGGCTGCGAGGCCCAGTGCACGCCGCCGAAGGTAGAGTTGGCGTGTGAGGGTGAGCTTCAAGCGTCGTGTCACGGCATGTGCAACGCCAAAGCGGAGGCCAGCTGTACTGCTTCGTGTGACTTGGATGCCTGCGAGGCCAAGTGCACGGCCAAACCGGCCGACTTCGATTGTTCGGCTCAATGCCAAGTCGACGCTGAAGCCAAGTGCTCGGCCGAGTGCGAGGGTGAAGCCAACGGCTCGGAAGCGCACGCCCAGTGCGTCGGCGCCTGCAAGGGCTCCATCACCGCAGAGTGCGACGCTAGTTGCACCGGCAAAGGCCCGAGCGTCGACTGCAAGGCTCGTTGCCAGGCGACCTGTGAGGGCTCGTGCACCGGCACCGCTCGCGCCGAATGCCAGGGGTCGTGCCAGGCCGACGGACGTGTCGAGTGCCAGGGTCGGCTCGAGGCGTCGTGCAAGGCGCGCTGCACCGAGCCTGAAGGCGCGCTGTTCTGCGACGGCCAGTATGTCGACGAGGGCGGCAACGCGGAGGAGTGCGTCAATGCGCTCAACGCTTGGCTGAAGGCTCACGTCGACGTTCAGGCGCGCGGCTCGTCGTCGGGCGAATGTTCGGGCAATACCTGCTCGGGCGAGGCAGAAGGTTCAGCCAGCGCCAGCTGCGCCACCGTACCCGGTGGCACCACCGGCAGCGGCGTAGCACTTTTGGCCATTGCGCTGGGTGGCGCAGCGCTGCGGCGCCGACGCGCTGCGCGCTGAGCACACAAAAAGCAGCGGCGCCGTCCGGCAAAAGACAGAGTGGCGCAGACGCGCGCTTTCAGGAC
>JBEHXA010000609.1:0-4632 GCA_048498935.1 Myxococcota bacterium | reverse complement strand
TTAGAGCGGGCTCTGCCCGCTCTAATTTGCACTGGTCTGGGTCGCGTCCCCACTTCGCTTGGTACCTCTTGCGTCAGTGGTGACCTGAGGCGGAGGTGCGGAGGCGAACGAGGCTATCGCCTACGTCGGCGACGGCGGCGGGGGCGGCGTTCGGCGTTGCCGGAGATGGCGGCGGCGTCGCTGGGGCCTTCGGGGGCGTCGAAGGCCCCGTCAGCGGCTTCGCCGAGCGCGCAGCGGTAGATGTCGAGCACTTCCATCGCGACCGGATAGAGCGGCGTGCGCGAGAAGCGGCCACCACGCCCCGACTCGAGGCGCGGCATGAGGGCGATGATGCGGCGAATCGAGTCCGCGATACGCCGCGGTACGTTCAAGCGATCGACCACACCTTCCAGAAAGTCGTGCGCCATCTCCACGCGGTCGCGAG
This sequence comes from Myxococcota bacterium, assembly GCA_048498935.1. Lineage (GTDB taxonomy): Bacteria > Myxococcota_A > Polyangia > Polyangiales > Polyangiaceae > PMG-095. The sequence goes on along the minus strand of JBEHXA010000609.1, from coordinate 4,208 downwards.
CACCATCGCAGGCCTCGCGTAGCGGCTCGCCGAGCAGCACCGTCCAGAGCACGACGTCGTCGAGCGGGCCGTTCTCCACCGTGCGGCGATCGACCTCTTGCAGCAGCTGCCACACGCGATCGTCGTCCTCCTCGCGATCGGCCAAGAACGTCGACAGCTCGGGCAAGAGCACGTCGAGCACGCCGGTCTCCCAGCACAGGAACAGCGAACGATGCGCGGCGCCTTCGCGCATCAACCGCAAAATCTCCTCGAAAAGGCGCGGCCGTGCAGCGCGCGACAGGGCCTTCCGGGCCTCGACGATGGCATCGTAAGTCTCGGGCGTGATGCCCAAATCCAGCTTGGCGCTGAATTTGATGGCGCGGAGGATGCGCACCGGATCTTCCAGGAAGCGCACCAACGGCTTGCCGATGGTGTGCACGGCGCGCCGCTCGATGTCGGGCATGCCGCCCACCCAGTCGAGCACTTCGCCGCGCTCGAGATCGTAAAACAGCGCGTTGATGGTGAAGTCGCGCCGCCGCGCGTCTTGATGCGCCTCACCGAACACGTTGTCGTTGCGGATCAGCAAATCTTCCGCCCCGCGCTCCTCCTCCGCGTCGGGCGCGCGCCGAAACGTCGCCGTCTCGATCACTTTGCCGCCGCCGAAGAGCACGTGCACCAGCCGAAAGCGCCGGCCAATCACGCGTGAGTTGCGGAACAAGCGGCGCACGTCGTCCGGGCGCGCGCTGGTGCACACGTCGAAGTCCTTGGGCCGGCGACCGAGCAACAAGTCGCGCACGCAGCCTCCGACCAGGTACGCCTCGTAACCTTGCCGCGACAGGCGGCGGACCACCTTGGCCGCGTCTTGATCGATGCGCTCTTCGTCGAGCTCGATGGCATACACGGTCGGCCGCGGCCGTCCGTCGTCCGGCGGGTCCGAGCCGGGAGCGGACGAGTCATCTTCCTCGTCCATGTCCTCGACCTGGTAGCGGATCTCCTCCAGCTCGTGATCGTCGACGCCCGCAGGCTCACCGGGCTCGTTGAGCTCTTCGCCGTCTTCGTTGCCGCGTCGCTGGTTTGCGCCGGCTTTTTCTTGAGTTCTCGGAACCATGTCGAGGACGACCGTGACCCCGCCGTATACCAAAAACGGCCGGCCCCGGCAGGCTTGCCGCATTTGTACGGCGATTACCGCGTGCCTGGACGTGGTCTCGCAGCGCGGGCCGCGCTTTGGGCCGCAGGTCCCGCTCCCGAGAGGCGCGAGAGAGCCAGGCAAACCACCGGATCCTCGCAGGGGCCGGGCGTACCACGCATGCGCGGCCAGGCCGGCCCGACAGGCGCTCGGACTTCCCTGACGTCGGGCCCTTCGAAGGTGATGGGTTGCCGCGTGATCTGCGACTCGCGCTCGGTCCCAGGCGCCAGCGGCAAGGACAAGTCGGGGGTCAACCCAACCTGCTGCAGCGGTTTGCCGTCCGGCATCACGAACTGCAGCGTGGTCATGCGCAGCACGCCGCTCGGGGCGACGTGATCGAAGTACTCCTGCACGCAGCCCTTGCCGAAGGTCCGTACCCCCAGCACGGGGCCTCGCCCGTAGGCCTGCAGCGCGCCAGCGATCATCTCCGCGGCGCTCGCGGTGTCACCGTCGACGAGCGCAGCCACAGGCCCCAAGTACGGCTCGGGCGGCGTCGGCGCTCGCAGCACCTCGTTCACTTGCCCGCGGCGGATCAGGGGAAAAAGGGGCTTCCCGGGCAAGAGCTGTCCGAGCACTTCCACCGCAGCCTCGAGCGAGCCGCCGCCGTTACCGCGCAGATCGAGCAGCAGTGCGCGCGCCGATTTGGCGTCGTGGGCGAGCACCGTCGCCAAATCCTCGCCCAGCCAATCGCCCACGTCGGGGATCTCGACGCGCAGCACGAAGTCAGCCGTGTCGGCGCCGTCTCGAGCTGCTCGGCGCTCCTGCCCCGAGGGGATGCGCTCGACGTGCAAGCCCTGGCTCTCCGAATCGAGCTGATCGGAGACGTTGAGCGTCAAGATATCGGCTTCACCGCGGCGCAGCACCCGCAACTCGAAGCGCCCGTCGCTCGGCGCACTGCGCGCTGCTTGCTCGATCTGATCGACGCTCGCACCAGCGAGAGACAGGCCGTCGATCGCCAGCACCAGATCGTCGAGCTGGAGCGGCGGCGCCGGATCGTCGACCACGCGGGCGCCGAGCGGCGTGCGCACCACATCGCCCCAGAGGGGGGAGCCTCCGTCGAGCGTGGTGTCCCCGGCGTAGAGCGCCCACTCTTCGTCGAGTGGAGCAAAATCGCCGTGCGGATCGACGAGCGGCACGTATGCGCGCAGCGCCGCCAGCGTGACCATTTCGGTCAGCTGCCTCGGGTCGTTCGGAAAGTAGCGGCCGCGTGCACGCTCCACCAGCGCGGTCTCGGCGCTGAAGCGCGCAGCGAAGGCGCCCAAGCGTGTGCCCAACTCTCGCGCCAGTTGCTCCGCCGGTCGCGTGACGGGGTCGTCCTCGAACAGGGGCTCGGCGATGAGCTCGAACGTCTCGTCGTCGGTGCGCTGCGCGCGCGCTTGCTCGGCCGCGAACGCTGCGTCGTAGTCACCGGCGAGGCGCGCCGTCCACGCCGCGAATACTTCGGCCACGCGCTGGGAGGCTGCGCAGCCCGGCTGCTGCCGGTACAGATTGGTCAGCATGTCGGGCGCCGCCTGGCGCAGCACGCTAGCGAGCGGGCTATCGGGCGGCGCCGACCAGAGCCCATGCGGGTCCAGCTGAGAAGCCCACGCGTCGGCCAGCTCGTCGGGCAGCGGCTCGATCGCCGGCGTCGCGAGCTCCCGACGCAAGAAGGCACCGACACCCAACGCCTCGTCACAACCGATGCCGACGGCCGCGCCGCTCGGCAAGCGCAGCGGGCGCGGCTCTTCCTCGCCCGGAGGCGCCTGAGTCGAAGGGGGCTCGGCCGAGCGCGCCCTGTCCAGCCGAGCAGCTCCGCTCCGAGGGCTCTCCACGACGAGCCTGGGATCGTGCCCGTGGAGCCAAAGCCCAGCCCCGAAGAGCAGGCCGAGTGCAGCCACGAGCCCAATGGCCGAGCGTGCGGGCCGACGCGGAGCAGGCGGGCGAGCGTCCACATCCCTGTGATGCACTCGTCGTGCCGAGCTGGCAAGCGCCCGCTCGTGCGCTTCGGCTATGTTAGCGGCGTGCCGTTCGATGCGCTCATCGTGCTGGGCTGCCGGGTCCCTCAGGGCCAGCTATCCGACACGGCTCGGCAGCGCGTCGAGCGTGCCGCCCTCGCTTACCGTGAGCAGGGGGCTGCCCTGGTGATCCTGAGCGGGGGCAAGTCGTGGCACGGATTTCAAGAATGCGACGTGTTCGGGGAAGGGCTCTCGGCGCGGGGCGTGCCTGGCGAGCGCTTGCTGCATGAGCGCGAGTCGATGACCACACTCGGCAACGCGCGAGGCGTCGCCCGTCTGCTGCAAGGTCGCCACATCGCGCGCGCCGGGCTAGTCACCTCCGACTGGCACATGGCGCGCGCGCTGAGATTATTTCGTCCGCTCGGCCTCGAGCTCACGCCGCTACCGGCTCCCTCTAGCGGGCGCCCGTGGCACGCGCTCGGGCGACTCTGGGTGCGTGAGCGCGCCAGCCTCGCCCTCGACCTGACCATGATGCGCCTCGGGATCCGCGCATGAAGTCACCGAGCGTGCGTCGCATGTGCGGGGCCTGGACAGCGCTCGCGAGCCTGGCACTACTCGCGCCGAGTGGAGCCGTGGGTTGTCGCAGCCAGGGCGGCTCCGCCAAGACCACGACCGCGCCGGCCCCGAGCGCGAGCACGAGCACGAAGGACCAGGCCCGCCTCCTGCAGAGCGAGCTCGCCCGCGATGCCGCGGGCGTGACCGAAGAAGACCGTTTCGATTCTAGCGCCACGCGACGTGAAGCGGCGGTGCGCACCCTGACTCGCATCGGCGACGAGCGCTCGTTCGAAGCGCTGGCCAAGGCGCTCTCGGACGAAGCGCCGACGGTCGTGAGTTGGGCGGCATTCGGTGTCGGACGCCTATGTGCGCGCCGCGAGCCTGAAACGGTACGCAGCCTCGTGCTCCGCGCCGCCAGCTTGAACGCCATGCCGAGCGACGCCGGGCGTGACGCAGCGCTCGGCGCGATCGCGCTGGCGCTCGGTCGCTGTGCCAGCGACGAAGCGGAGTTCACGCGTCGCGCGTGGCTGCGCGTGCGCGCCCGCACCCGCAAC
>JBEHXA010000608.1:0-4654 GCA_048498935.1 Myxococcota bacterium | reverse complement strand
GCTTCCTCGATTTTGCCGCCTTCGCGCAGCGCGCCGATCAGCGCTACCTGGGCGTGGCTCGCGCCCGGGTTCTCTTTGACGAACGGCGCGAGCGCGTCGATGGCGCCCGGCGCGTCGCCGCGGCGGCGTCGCACCTCGGACAGCGCGAGCGCCACGTCCTCGGCGTTGGGCGCCAATTGCTGCGCCGTCGACAAGTGCCGCTCCGCGGTGGCCAAATCGCCCTTGTCGGCCAGCAGCACCCCGAGGTTGTAGTGCGCCTCCCAGAGCCCAGCATCGGCCTTCACGGCTTCTTCGAGCAAGCCGATGGCGCGATCCTTACCGGCGGCATCTTTGGCGGCGTGCACGCCTTCCACCATCTTGCCGAGCGCCACCGGGTTGGCTGGCGCGAGCGCCGGGGTCTCGACCTTTTGCTGCGATTTGCCGCACGCGGCGAGCGTGAGCGCGAGCGCGAAGCATACGAAACGAGCTCGGGCGGAAGGGGACGTCACTTCTTTTCCTCCTTCGGCTTGTCCTTGGGCTTGGCCTCCGCCTTGGCGTCACCCGCGCCGGGGAGCAGGAATTTCTCGCTGCGGCCGGCGCTGCTGCGACGGGTGGCGTCGATCAGCGGTGGCAGCTCGCCCGGACCTTGCGAGCGAATCTCGAAGCCCTGCTCCTTGAGCGGCGGGTAAAGCTCGGAGTTCAGGCGACCTAGCGCCTCGCGCATCTTGGCAGTCCAAGAGTTGAAGATGCCGAGCTCGATCGCCTTGCGCCAGCCGCTCTCGTAAGCTTCCAGGCTGCGCTCTTCGATCGGCACCACGAACTCGTCGATCGACTGCTGGTACAGCTCTTTCTCTTCCGCGCTCAGGTTGTCGGGTGGCGGCGAGCTGAGCAAGGCCTTGGAGAACGACTCGTACGTGACACCAATTTGGTAGAGAGCGGCGGTGGTCCACTCGGCAGCGCCGATCTCCGCAGTCGAGAGAAACGCCTCGGCGGCCTTCTTCAGCAGCTCGGCCTTCTTCTTGAGTCGATCCTTGAGCTGCTTGACGTCACCCTCGATTTTGACGTCCTGAAACTTCTTCAGGATGACTTCGCCCTGCATGTAGCGGGCCTTGGCGGCGTAGTACTTGCCGCGATCGTCGACGGTGTTCTTACGCGCCTTGTAGATGCCGATCGCGCGATCCAGGGCCGCGCTGGCCGCTCGCTCGTCGCCGGCCTTGACGGTGGCGAGCCGGACCAGCGCTTCGATCTGGCTGCTCACGCTGCGCGCGCTGCGCGAATAGGCGTCGTACAGCGCGGCCGCTTCGGCTTTCTTGCCGGCCTTCTCGTGCGCCTTGCCCATCAAGAACGTCACCTCGTCGGCGTTCTCGTCGCGCGGGTAGTACTTCTTGAACTTTTGACCGCTATCGATGGCCTTGTCGTGCTCGCCCACGGTGGTGCGGAGCAGCACGGCGTTGTACGCCGCGTCCTTGTGGTGCTGGTTCTTCGGCCAGCTGTCGACAATGACCGCGTGATAGTTGGCGGCCTGACTGAACAGACCGACCTCCTGGTATGTGTTCGCGGCGATCCACACGCCTTCCGCCGCTTCTTCGCGCTGGCGGTGGTTCTCGATCAGCAGCGTGGCAGCGGCGGCCAGCGTCGCCAGATCGGCCGCGCGGCGCGCTTCGACCTCGGCATTGACGGCGGCCTGCGCGGCGCGCTGTTCCTTCGGAAATTCCTTGGCCGCGCGCAAGTACGCGCTCGCGGCCTTGTCGTGCTCGCCCTTGTTCGCGAGCTGCTCGCCCTGCTTGAACACGGCGCCCACGATCAGGCCATTCAAGCGCGCTTGCTGCTCCGGGCTTTGAAACGACGGCGCGCTCTTCAGGCGGCGCGCCCAGGTCTCGATGTTGGCGTAGTCCTCACTCTTGTTGAACGAGTCGAGGATGAGCTCGCCGGCTGCACCGGCGTAGCGGTCGTTGGGGTACTTTTCGAGCAGCAAGCCCCACTGCCGCACCGCGGGGTCGTACACCTGGTAGTCGTAGTAGAGCTTGCCCTGACGAAACAGCAGCTCGGGGATCTGCTTATCCGTCGGATAAGTCTTGATGTAGAGCTCCATCGCCTCCGTCAGCGTGCGATCGGTGGGCGACTCTTTCTGCTTCTTCCCGGCCGCCTTGGCGGCTTCGAACTCGGCGGCGCGCGCGACCTCGAGCGCCGCCAGCGCGTTGTACAGGGCCGTGCGCGACAGCGGGCCCTTGGGGTTCATGCGCACCGCGGCCAAGTACGCTTCCGCCGAGCCTGCTGCGTTGTTCAGGTGGTAGAAGTTGATCTCGCCGAGGTTGTAATTGATGTCGTACGCCTCCGGCCGCTTGCCGAAGCGCGTGAGGTACACGGCGTACAGCGAGGCGGCGGCTTCGTACTCACCCTTGCTGGTCTTGTCGGATTGAGCCTTGGCGTGCAGGCCTACCGCGTCCTCGCGCAGCTGCTTCTCGGTCGCGACCTCGGCCTGGCTCAGCGCAGCCGGCGTCTGCACCTGCACCCAGCCGGAGCTGGTCGGCTTAGGCTTACCCGGCTCGGAGATGGGCGCGACGTACTCCTTCAACGTGAGCTTGTAGTCGGCCTCGAGGTCGCGCCACGACTCGAGCGTCGAGTGCCCCTGGGCTATTTTCAGGGAGAATTCGTTGCACTCGGGGCTGGCCGGCTCGAGCTTGATCAGCAGCCGATACGCTTCGATGCCGCGCTCGTAGTGTGACTGCTCGTAGAAAGCCTCGGCCAGCGCGCGCACGATCCGACCGGCGAACTTGTCGCCGCCGGCCTTGACCAAGAACTTGAACATGTCCTCGGCGCTGTTCTTCTCGTCCTCGACGAACACCGCGACCAGGTTCTTGAGCGCCTCGGCTTGCAGCTCGTCGAGCTCCTGCCGACTCTTGCGTTTGTTGCGCGGGCCATCCTCGGTCGCCTGGAACACCTTGAGAAAGCGCTGCGCCGCTTCTTCCGTGCGCCCGAGGCGCCACAGGGTCCAGGCGCTCTTGAAGAGCGCCAGGTCGTAGAGGTCGGTGTCCTTGTACTTCAGGACCTCTTCGTATTCACGATACGCGACCTCGTAGTTGGGCTGGTCTTTGGTGAACTCGTATTCGGCGCGCACCATGTGCGCATCGGGGATGAAGCGGCTCTTCGGGAACCACTCGATGATCTTGTTGAAGCGTGCCAGCGCCTCCTCGAACTTGCCCTCCTCGTTCGCCAAAAAGCCGTCGACGTACAGCGCCAAGTCGTACTGCGAGAAGGTCTTGTAGTTCTTGAGCACGCGCAGGAAGCGCGCGCGCGGCTTGCTGTAGTTGGGGATCGGGGGGTCGTTGCGCTCGTCGGCCGGCGTCTTTTCCCAACGCTTGAACGCTTCGAGAAACTGATCGCGCCCGTCTTCCCACTCGAGCTCGCCCATGCGCAGCAGCGCCTCGGGCATCTCGGGCGAGTCGGCCGGCGATTCCTCGATGAACTTACCGAGCAGCCCCATGGCCTCGACGCGCAGCTGCTTGCTGCCTTCGATGTTGCGCTCGATGCGCCGGTCGATCTTCTTGGCGAGCGCCTTGCGTAGACGCTCGGGGATCTGCAGGCTGACGCGAGCGCCGCGCGTGGCCTGCGCTTTCTGCTCGGCCTTCTTCTTGATGGTCGGGCGCTCGGCGCCGGTGAGCTTGCGCTCCGCCGCGGGCTTGATGTGCGCCGATTCGCTGGCCGCAGCAGGCTTGGCCAGCTCGCCTTCAGCGGCGTGAGCCAGCGAGCTCGAGGCGAGGAGCCAGAGCCCTACCGCTCCGGCACGGACGACGAGACGCATCGTGAATCACGATAGACGCCCCCCGCCCGGTCAGCAATACCGGCCGCTGCGGCAGGTACGTGCTGCACCTACTCGGGCGTTTGCGCCCGAATCTGCGCGGCGAAGCGGCCGGTCGGGTAGCGCTCGAGGTACGTCGCAAAGTCGCGCTTCGCGGAGCGCTGGTCTCCGAGCCGCAGCAAACACGCGCCGCGCCCGAACAACGCGCGCTCGTCCCAGGCGGGCGGAAGCGGCTCGGCGAGCAGCTGCTGAAAATCAGCGAGCGCTGCGCTGCAGTTGCTGTCGGCGCGGAGCTCGGCGCGAATCAGACGCAGCTCGCGCTTGCGCCCGACTCGATCGAGCGGCAGCCGCGACAGCTCGCGCTCCGCCTCGCTGCGTCGCCCGAGCAGTAGCAATGCGTCGACGCGCGCCACGCGCGCCTCGAGCTCGAGCGGACCGCCCGGGAACTCCGCCAGGTGGCGATCGACCGCGGCCAGCGCGCGCGTCGCTTGCCCACCCGCGCGCAGCGCCGAGAGAGCACGCTCCAGCGACGCCGCTTCGCGGCCCAAGCGCGAGCTCTGCTCCGCAGGAGAAGCCGAGACTTGCGGCGCAACGGCAGCGGGCGCTTCGACGGCCGGAACCGGAGCTTCGGGCTCGGCGACCTCGACGGCGCGCTTCGGCGGCGCAGGAGCACGCTTGACCGGAGCTGCAGCTGCTGGCTCCACGTGCGGGCGCGGTGCCGGCACTTGCTCCCTCATGCCGAGCCAGCTGTGCGTGGTCCATTGAGCGGCGGCCGCGCCGGCCACGCCGAGCACGATGCCTACCGCGATCAAGCGCACCATCATGAAACGGGTCGGACGCGGCGCCCCGTGACGTAGCCGGATTCCGACGCGCTGA
>JBEHXA010000607.1:0-4665 GCA_048498935.1 Myxococcota bacterium | reverse complement strand
GATCCGCAGCGCGCGACCCGCAGCAGCTCTCCGCTTCGCACCATGCGCGGCGCTTGCGGGCTGAGCCGCACCGGCCCAACGAAGGTGCCGTTGCTGCTGCCCTCGTCGACGACGACGTAGTCGCTGCCGCGCTGCCGGATCGAGGCGTGACGATGGCTCACGCTCGGGTCCGGCAGCCGGATCTCGCAGCCCTCACCCCGGCCGATCACGATGCGCGGCGCGTCGAGGCTGATCTTGAGGGGACTTGGGTGGTCGCCGGAGCGCACGACGACGGTGAGAGCCATGGGGAAGGGCGGTTTGGGGTGGGCGGGGACCCACCGACAGCAAGCACTAGCTCAAATCTTCGGATTGTCCCAATTGCCAAAACTTGGCCAAACGCGTGGCGGGCGCGTAGTCGAGGGGCAAGCCTCGCGCTCAGGCGCTTGGCCGGAGGCAGCATGACGCAAGCACAAGAACGCCGAGCAGAAGGCCAGGGCCGGATGCCGGTAGAGACGTTGGTCGAGGTGGTTGGCAACGAGCCGGGGATCCCCGCCTTCGAGGCCGAATCGGTCGACGTCAGCGCCCGAGGCATGCATTTGCGCACCGCTTACCTGCCCGACGAAGGCGCGCCGCTGGTCTGCCGCTTCGAGGAGCAAGGTCGCGAAATCGTGGTCGAAGGCGTGGTCGCCTGGCGCCGGGAAGGCGCTCGAGGCGGCGAGTTCGGCGTCGAATTCACGGCGCTCGACTCGCGCAGCGTCGATGCGCTCCGCGACCTGTGCGAAAGCGCCGGCCCGGGTCCCAAGGCCAAGGACGAGGAGCCCGTCGAGGAGGCCCCGCACGATTCGGGCGCCAAGGTGCGCCTGCACATCGACGGCCTCGGGTCGCCGATGAAAGCCCGCGTGCGCTCCGGCGATCCGCGGCGCGTCCAGGTTGGCTCGAATTTGGAGTTTTTGAAGGTGGGTCGCCGGCTCGAGATTGAGGATCTCGAGCGTGGTGGGCGTCGCACCGCGCACATCGACTCGGTCAACGTGGCGATCGATCCCGAGAGCCGCATCCCGCAGCTGGTAGTGGCGCTGCGCTACGAGGGCGTGGAGGAAAGCACACCCGAGCCGAGCGTCGCCGATCTCTCCGGCGAGCTCCAGCCGCGCACGCTGCGCATTCCGGCCGACGATGTGTCGGTGTCCGCCCCTTCGAGCGCAGCCGCCGCCGATCACCAAATCGAAGACGAGGGTGACCGTGAGGTCGAGGCGCTGCGCGGCAAGCTCGGCGTTGCCGCGACTCAGGCGGGTGAGGCTGCGGTTTCGGCGGGCAAGCGCATGGCAGCGCTGTCCAGCTCCGCCGCTACGAATTTCTCCGGTTGGCTGCGCGGCGCGAGCGCCAAGGTGGCCGAGCTGAGCAAGCGCGAGAAGCCGCCCCAGCGCCGCACCACCGCGCCAGCCCCGACGGGTCGCGTTGCCGTGGAGGGCCAGCGTCTGCGCCCGCAGACTCCGAACAAGGCAGCCGCGCCCGGTGCGGCTGAGGCGCAGTCCAAGTTGGCGAGCGCCGCCGGCAAGTGGAACCAGCTGCCGAAGAAGCAAAAGGTGATGGTCTCGACCGGCGCAGCCGTGATGCTCGCCACGCTGGTGGCGCTCGGCAGCCGTCATGGCGCACCGCCGCCCGGTGCCGAAGCGGCCGTGAAGGCCGAGCCGGCCGTGGTCGGCGCTGCCGCGCCTGCCGCTGCCGCTGCTGCGCCCCCAGCCGCCGCTACGCTGCCTGCCCCCAGTGCGCTCAGCGAAGCGAACGGCGTGGTCTCGGCCGACGTGCCGCTGTTCGGCGCCACGCCGATGGCGACGATGGAGCCGGCCCCGCTCGCACCGCCGCCCGCCGGCGACGAAGCCTCGGAAGAAGCGGCCGAGCGCGCCGAAGCCAAGGCTTCGGTCACGCCGGTAGTCTCGGACGAGAGCTTCCCCGACGAGGAAGGCGACAAGCCGAGTGGCAAGAGCAAGTCGAGCAAGAAGCCGGAAGACGTGGCGCCCTGGGGCCGCGGCAAGGTGGTGACGCCGGTGATTCATCGCCTGCGCCTCGATTCGCCCGGCGACGCTCTGCAAGGCTCGCTGCAGCCGACGGGCTTCACCGTGGTGATCCCGCAGCGCAAGGTGATGGAGCAAGGCGCTGCCATTGCCAAGCGCGACCCGCGCATCGCTCGCGTGCGCACCGTCAACACCCCGAACGGCGCGCAAATCACGTTTCAGTTCAAGGACGGCACGCCCGCTTACAAGGCGCGGCTGCGTCGCGACTACATCGAGTTCCTGATCGGTGCTGCCGAGCCGAAGAAGGCACCGGCACCGGCGGCGGCCGCCAAGACCAAGTCGAAGCCCGCGGCGAAGAAGGGCTGAGCGGCTCGAGCCGCCCAGCCTCGAACGGAATCAGAGACCCCAGTCGCTCATCAGCTTCGCGTTGTCGTCGGTCTTGTAGCCGCGCTTGAAGAGCGCGAAATCACCGGAACGACGCACGACGCCGTACTCGCCGCTCTCCAGAACTGCCTTGAGCGACGGCTTGGTCTTCGACAGCTTGAGCTCGCGGCTCGACGCGACGATCCAGTCGGTGCCGCGCGGACCGGAGCGCATCGTGTGCAGCACGCGCCGCGAGGACAGGTGCGGGCCCACCTTTTCGGTGGCCGCCACACTGGCGTCCTTGGGAATCACCTGAATGAGGTCGAGCAGCCTTTGGTAGCGCTGCTTTTCGTTCTCCGAGACGTTGAACTCGATTTTGTTGAAGCCGCCCTTGAACGAGTTTTCGCGCGTCGCGAAGGCGCCGTAGTTGTAGCTGAGCACGCTGGAGGCGCCGCACATCGTCAAGAGCGCAGCGCGCTGGCGGAGCGGCCCCAAGTCGGGGCTCTTGCCGATGGCTGCGAGCGCCAAGACCGCGCCCATGAACAGGTAGGGAGCCCAGTGCATCACGTAGTGGAACGAGAACTGCGTGGGCGGGTCGTAGTTGGTGACCAGCAGCGTGAGCAGTGTGCCCGGCACCAGGCACAGCCACAGGTACCAGCGCCGCAGCGGCAAGAACGCGATCGGCACGAGCAGGTGCATCAAGTAGATGACCTTCTTCTCGATCGCGAGCTTGTTGATCACGAACAGCGGGTTGGTCAGCAGCGTTTTGATCACGCTGCGGAAGCCCCGCTCGCCGTCGGCCCAAAGCTCCTTGTACATGGTGGGGAACCACCAATCGCCGGCCTCGTCCATCACGTAGAAGCGGAGCAGCAAAAAGTACGTGGTCGAGAAGGCCGCGAGGACCAGGCCGGCTGCCGGGCGATAGCCGCTCGCTAGCAAGAACAGCCCGATCATGGAGAGCCCGACCGGCACGTCCTCGCGCATCAGGACCGCGACCACCGCGAACACGCCCATCCACACCCAACGCTTGGCGTCGGCCGCCCACACCACCAAAAACACGAACAGCGCGGCGATCGGCACGTTCTGGAACTCCGAGAACGTCGCGCCGTGCATCGGGTAGTACGCCAGGTAGGCGAGCGCGACTGCCGCAGCCGCCCACTCGGTGAGGTGGCGGCGCGCGAACAAGAACAGCGGAATCGAGCCGGCGCCGATCAGCGTCGCTTGGATCACCAGCAGCGTCTCGGGCCGTGGCACGAGCGCGTAAATCGGCAGAAACAGGTAGTGGCCGAACTTGGCGTGGGCGGCCAGGTACTTACCTGGATCGGTCGGGAAAGCGACGGGGCTCTTCAAAAAGTCCCCGTACAAGCCCCCGAACATCAAGTTGTTGTTGATGGAGAGGTCGAAGTTGCCGGTGCGAAGCTTGTAGTGCCACCTGAGCAGGTAAAACGAGAAGAAGGCGGCGTAGCCGACGGCCGCCGCCACTACGATTACCAGCGGGCCGCGCTGGCGCAGGACCCGCGGCACTTGTTCCGTCGATTGCTGCCAGAACTCGCGAGCCGCTCTCGGCACCGAGCGCAGCGAAAGCAGGAGCAGCGCTTCGAGCAGTAAGCTCAGCAGCAGCACGATCGGCAGCAGCGAGTCGTGGCGGTTTTGCCACGGCTTGGCGCGGAACAACGCCGGGATCGCGGGCAGCAGGATGCCGGGCACCAGGAACCAGAGCCAGCGCTCGAGCTCCGCCTCGCGCGACCGCTTGCGCAGCCAGGTGAGGAGCCCGAAGCCGACCGAGGCGCCCACGACCAACCCGGCACCCAGCAGGGCGAGCATGAGCTTGCGCTCCTGCACGCCACGCACGTTGTTCATCAAGAACTCGGGGACCCAGTTGGCCTTGATCGACATCTGGGCCCAGCCCGAGACCGCGACTCCGAGTAAGCCGCTGAGGGCCAGGACGCGCGCTGCGACGGACCACGGGTGCTGCGCGAAGAGCGGCGCCGGTTCATCGGCAGCCGGAGGAGCGCTCGGAGGCGCGCCCACTGACGGAACCTCGGCCGGTGGCGCTGCCTCGGTGGTAGGTGAAGGTGCGTCTGCGGGGAGCGGAGCTTCCGAAGCCGGGGTCTCGGCCTGCGCGGCCGGCGTGCCCGTGGAATCGCCCTGCTCCTGCTCGTCCGTCGGCCCAGCCATTTTCGCCCGGGTCTAGCACGAGCGCCCCCGGAATAGCGTAAGGACTTGGGCCGTTTGGCCGTACCTGGCGGGTGAGGTCGAGGCCGCGTACCCTTCACGCTGGCGGAGTCGGCATCCTGGCCCTGGGCAATCACCG
>JBEHXA010000606.1:0-4715 GCA_048498935.1 Myxococcota bacterium | reverse complement strand
GCGGCCGCGCACCGCATCGGCCAGGGCGGGGGTGACGTCGGCGACGACGCAGGTCAGATGCGGTGCGAATGCTTCGAGGGTCGCGATCGCGTCGGGCGCTGTCGTTACGTGGAGGCAGCGTTCAGCAGGCGGCAAGGCCAGTTGGGGCCCGACACTGATCCAGCCGGAACCTGCACTTTTTAGCTCGAAAGCGTAGGCCGCTGCGTCGCGTGCTCGGCGGGTCTCGGCGAGCTGCTCCTGGCTCTTGGGGCCGGGCGGCAACGTGATTTCGAGTTGAGCCAGTTGCTCGGCGAGGGCTGCTGCGACTTCTTCGGTCGCGCTGGCATTGCCGACCACGCAGACTAGCCGCGGGCTCAAACACCCGCGCTGATCGAACAACGCGGTATCGCGCGCGATGAGCTCGGCGGCGAGAGCGAGCTGAAAGCCGTGCCTCGGTTCGACCACGACTGCGCCCATGCCGTGACCGTGACCGTGCAGCCATACTCCCGACGGCAGCTGCGTGCGCAGGCTCGCGAGAGTCTCGTTCGAACCGTAGGCCCATACGTGGTCACCGGGCTGCGGTGCGAACTCCGACACCAGCTCGAACGCTTCGGGCCCGAGCGCGTGGAGCGCTTCGGCCAATGCCGGATCGCGGCGCGATGCGCGCACGAAGACGCGCTCGGACGCCGCCACGCCGATCGCGATGGCCCGTAGTGCTGCCACGAAGACGTTGCCCGAAAGCAGCACGTGGGCCGAAGGCACGCGCGGTGTCGAGGCGAGTAGCGCCTCGAGCTCGTTCGCCGTGGCGCTAGTTTCGAGACAGCAGGTAAGACCTTGCTCGATGCCGATTCGCGAGAGGCCGGTCGTTTCGAACAGCCTATCGCGGAGCGCGTGTCCTGCTGTCGAGGTGGCGTCAGCCAAGTGCGCAGCGGCTGCGAGCAGCCGCTCGACACGACGGGGCGCCCGGTCACCCAAGCAGCGCCTCGATCGCGAGGGAACAGCCGCGAGCGGGCGCGCCAGGCTGGCGCCCCAGGAGCTCGATGCCGCCGTGAGCGCGCCTCACCAAGTCTTGGGTGACAACGCTGACTGCACTATCGACGTTGCCGAGATCGACGAAGCGCGCGAGGCCGATTTCGCCGGCCGGGACAGGACGCAAGCTGACCGGATCTACCGGTGTGACTCGCAGCCAGGGCGGCTCGAAATAGACGTGGCGCGGCGCTCCCGGATGGCTCAGCGCGAGCGCGCTCTCGGGCAAGCACGCTTGATACAACTGGCTCGTGAGCTCGGTCATGCCGTACTCGCCGACGACGCGCGCGGGGTCGAGCTCGAAAGTGCGGCTGAGCTCCGAGCACAGCTCGTCGAACGACAGCTCGCGACTCTTGCCTTTGAAGCCGCCCGTTTGCATCACGACGCTGCCGGCAGGTAGCGGCAGCTTCGCACCAGCGAGCTCGTCGAGCAGCCGTACCAGCGCGAAGGCGGTGCCGAGCAGGAGCACCGGGAGCGTGCGTTGCTTTGCGGCTTCGAGCGCTCGCGCGAGCCCGGCACGATCGATGCCGTCTTCCGTCAAGAGCCAGCGCGATGCCGAAGCAACTTCGAAGCGCGTTTCATCGCCGTCGAGCGGCTCGGCGTCGAACGCCTCCATGAAGCGCGCCATCATGTAGCCGAGCGACGAGGTGCCCTGGGCCATCGTGCGCGGCGCTAGCGCTATCGTGACCGCCGCGGGTGCGCTGGCTGATGCCGGCAGCAAAGCTTGCCGGCCGAAAGCGAGCGAGAGCCTGGAATAGGTGTCGGTGCGGCGCATCGCGTGCTCACCGCGATCTGCGCCGGTCGTGCCGCTGGTGTGAAAGGTGGCGCTGGCGAGCTCGCTCGGGAATGTGGCCACGCGAGTGAGTTTGAACGCGTCGCTCGGGACCGCCGGCACGTCGTCGAGCGAAGCCAGGCGTGCGCCCCGGCTTTCGATCAGGCGCGCGAAGCCTGGTGATGCTTCAGCCTGGAAGCGCGCGAGATCGAGCGCGAGCTGCTCGAATGTTTCAGCGCTGCCAGCGGGTGCTCCGGCGAGCGCCAGCGCGGCGAAGCGCTGCACGCGCTCGTGCAGCTGATTCGAGGCTTGGGCTAGTTGCGCTTCCACGTCACGCTCCGCGGTTCGGCTGGGCTCAGGCGAGCTCAGCGAGCTCCTCGGCCAGCACTTCGACGGAGGCCAGTAGCACGTCCTCGGCGATGTTCAGCGGCGGTGTGAGGACGAGCACTTCACGTTGTCCTCCTCCGGTCGAGACGATGTAGCCCCGCTCGAGCAGGCGCCGCATGGCGCGAGCGGCGGCGCCTGGCCGCTCGCCCAAATCCAGCCCCAGCATCAAGCCCTTGCCGCGCACTTCGCGGACGCCCGAAATGCCCGCCAGACGTTGGCTGAGCGCCTCCAAATAGCGCGAGCCGAGCGCGGCGGAACGCTCGGGTAGTCGCTCCTTGCCCAGCACCTCGAGCGTGGCAATGGCAGCACTAGCGGCGAGCGGAGCTCCGGCGAACGTCGACGTGTGCACCACCTCGGCTTCCCGTCGCCAGCTTTGCATCACGCTGGCTCGACCAATCACGGCGCTGATCGGCAGCCCGCCGCCGAGGCCTTTGCCCAGGCAGATCAGGTCTGGGACGACTCCTTCGGCCGCGCTCGCCAAGAGACTCCCGGCGCGACCCAGCCCGGTCCACACTTCATCGGCGATGAGCAGCGCACCGTGCTCGCGCGCAAGGCGAGCCAGCTCGCCGAGTGTGCCTTCCGGCGGTACGACCACGCCGCCGCGACCCAGCACCGGTTCGATCAGCACGGCGCCGAACGCACCGCTCACGAGCTCGGCCCGGCATTGCTCGAGACACTCGCTCGCTGACTCGACGCGTCCCGGATAACGCACGAAGCTCACGTGCGGATTCAGCTCGGCGGCGAACGGAGAACGGTAACTTTCGCGCAGCCCGCACGCGGCGAGCGGACCATAGCCGAGCCCGTGATAAGCGCCTGCAAACGCGAGCACGCCCGACCGACCTGTCGCGAGCTTGGCGGTCTTGAGCGCCGCCGCGAGCGCATCCGAGCCTGACTGCGCCACGATGCCTTTGGCGCCCGGCTCGGGATAGAGCCGGGTGAGCCGTTCGAGCAGCGCGATCTTGGCGTCCGCCGGATAGAGGTCGCCGAGCGCTTGCAACAGTCGTTCGCTTTGCAGCGAAATCACGCGCTGAACGGCCGGATGCAGGTGACCGAGCAGCAGGGCGCCGAAACCACCGGCGAGATCGACGTAGCGGTTACCGTCGACGTCGGTCACGTTCGAGCCGCGCCCCGTGGCGTAAACGATGCCACCAGGCGGTCCGGGCTGCGGCGCGGGACCCATCGGAGCGGCTACGTGGGCGTGACGCACTAGCCAGCTGCGTGAGCTCGGCCCCGGCGGCGCCGTGACGATGCTCGGCGGAAGGTCGCGGTAGCTTCGGGCTGCTGCCCCGAGATCGCTCACGTCGCTCGGGCTCACGAGCACACGCGATTGCGGCCGCCACGCTTGGCTTCGTAGAGCTTCTCGTCGGCGCGTTGAATCAAGTCGGCGGCTGTCTTGTCGTTCTCGCCGAGCAGCGCAGTTCCGATACTGACAGTTACCGGAATGCGCTCGCCCTGGAACACGAAGTTGTGATTTGCGACGCGCGCGCGCAGGCTCTCGGCCAGGGCGGCGGCGCCGGGCAGCGGCGTCTCGGGCAGCAGGATCACGAATTCTTCACCACCGTAACGCGCGAACACTTCCTCGCGTCGAATGCGCTCTTGCACGATGCGCGCGAGCTCGCGCAGCACGTGGTCGCCCGCCAAGTGACCGTACTGGTCGTTGATGCGTTTGAAGAAGTCGATGTCGAACATCAACAAGCTGAGATCGCGCTCGTAGCGACGGGCGCGCATCAGCTCCTTCTCCAGCGCTTCGAACAGGGCGCGCTTGTTGTGAATCTGAGTCAGACCATCGACGATGGTCATGCGGTAGATCTCTTCGTGGTACTTGGCTTCGGCGTCGGCGCCGGACAAGAACTTCAGGATGCTGGGGCCGATTTTGATACGGTCGCCGTTCACCAGCAGCTGTTCACGCGAGATCTGCTCTTCGTTGACGTAGGTGCCGTTGGTGGAACCGTCGTCGACCACGTACCAGGCGCCCGCGCGGCGCTCGAGGTGAGCGTGGCGGCGCGAGACCGAGTCACCTTCGAGGACAATCTGACTTTCAGCGCCGCGTCCGACCCGGGTCGGGCTCTTGTCGAGGACGAAGCGTTTGCCGAGCAAGCCCGGTTCGGCCGTATAAATGACTACCAGACAGTCATTGCTGGGCGAGTCGTCCGATGGTTGCTGCTGAACCACCTGCGTGACGCGGGTTTTCTCGTCGTAATCAGCTGTCACGTCGGCGGTCCCCGTCTTTCTCGCTCCCACCCCGGGACCGATCCCGGGTCACACCGCCCGCTGACATGGCGAGGGGAGGTTGAGCCGGGATCCGAAAATTCATAGAATTCCTGAACACTTCAGGGTAACCCGCCCGTTTTGACCCCGTCAAGGAGACCACGAGTGCTCCGCTGAAGCGTTTTACTTCTCGGCCTCGTTTTGGGCCATTTATTCGATTCGGCACCCCTATAGGTGGGTTTCAGCGCGGCGGGAAGAGCTGGGTAAGCGGGCGCTTTAGGGCCAGGCCCTGGCGCATGAAGTCTATGAAAACCCTGTAGCGTGAATTTCCTAGGGTTTTCAT
>JBEHXA010000605.1:0-4727 GCA_048498935.1 Myxococcota bacterium | reverse complement strand
ACTGTTTCCGTTGACAAGCAGCGCTTGCCTGCGCTGCTCACCGCCCGTGCAGCTCGGCAGCTACTACCCCGCGCTCGATGCGAGCACGTCGTTAGTCGATTTGCGCCGGGGGTACGTCGCCTACGGCGAGCTTGTCGTGTTCGATGGGCTGAATTTTCGCGTCGCCGCGGGCCAGCACACGCTCATCGAGGGTCCGAACGGCTCCGGAAAGTCGACGTTGCTGGACATGCTCACAGGCGATCACCCGCAGGCGTACAGCAACGACCTACACCTTTTCGGTCGTCGCCGCGGCAGCGGCGAAACGGTGTGGGACATCAAGAAACAAGTCGGCAGTGTCTCGGGGCGCCTGCACCGCGACTACCGGGTCGGTGGCAGCGTCGAAGAAGTGCTGCTGAGCGGCCTGTACGACAGCATCGGCGTGTACCAGCGACCCGAGCCGAGCCACCGCGCCCGTGCCCGGGCTTGGCTGGAATGGCTCGACCTCGGTCTGGCGCGTGACACTGCCTTCAACAGCCTCTCGTTCGGTCAGCAAAGGCTCGTGCTGATTGCGCGCGCCGCCATCAAGCTGCCGCCCCTGCTGGTGCTCGACGAGCCGACGTCGGGCCTCGATACGGAAAATCGCCAGCGCACGCTCAACCTCGTTGAGTCGCTGTGTACGCAGCACCTGAGCACGGTGCTGATGGTCACTCATCGCGCTGACGAGCGTGCCTTCTGGCAAGAGCGCGTCCGCGGGGCGATCTTGAGCTTGCCGGTGCAGGGTTGAGTCAGTTCGAGGCGTCTCTCTTACAAGCGGGTGAAGTTGGAGCCCCGCGCGAATCCACGGGTGGCGAATGATCCAGCGTTAGCGAAGCTTGACCCGATCCGGGTCGCTCGCAGTACTCAGCAACGTGCCCCCCGGGCACCCCCATGCCGTCTCACTATTCGCTGCGCTTCGTCGGCCTCTCGTTCTTTCTCATTGGCTCCCTGCTCGGTGCGTGTTCGGACAAAAGCGGCTCCGCCACCCCGCCCGCCGGAACTGCAGGCTCGGCAGGCGCTACCGTCGGCGAGACAAGTACGGCCGGTGCTGGAGGCGGAAGCGCCGGGAACGGTGTGAGTGGCGGCGGAAACGCGACCGGCGGCTCTGGAGGGAACACTGGGGGCGGCGCGGCTGGCGCCGGCACGGCCGGTGAGGCCCCACGCGTACCCTACTCGCTCGAGCTCGAGCCGCTCGGCGCGGAAACGTCTTGTCCGCTGACGGCTGACGAGCGTGCCGTCGTCGTCACCGTGAAGAACACCGGGACCACATCGAGCCCGCCCCTCCAGGTAATGCTCGCTACCGCCAATGGCGGCCCTGCCGCCGGCACCGAGCTCGCGAGCCTCGCTCCCGGGGCTTCGCAAGAGCTGGAGCTCCCGCGCGGCCCCGCCGCCGGCTTCCGCGAGAGCTGGGACTACGAGGTGAAAGTCGATGGCGGCGACGCGGGCTCACAGCAGCTCAGCGGAACCTGCCAGAACGAGCTACGCACCCGCGCGCGAGCCGGCATGGAGGTGCTGCAGGGCTACTATGATCAGGCCTCGGGCCTGTACAACGGCAACGAGTGGTGGCGCGGCGCCAACATGCTCGAGGACGCCATCGATTTCTCACGCGAGCTCGGCGACAGCCGCTACCTGGACACCATCGACAACACGTTCGAGAAGAACAAGGGCAGCAACTTCATCAACGAGTACTACGACGACGAGGGTTGGTGGGCCCTGGCCTGGGTCCGCGCGTACGATCTCACGCACGACCCCAAGTACCTGAGCATGGCCAAGGTGATCTTCGACGACATCAAGGCGTCGTGGGATCCGAATCACTGCGGCGGCGGGGTGTATTGGAAGAAGAACACCGAGGCCAAGACCTCGATCTCGAACGAGCTGTTCATCGTGCTGGCAGCCCGGCTACACCTGCGAACGCCGGGCGACACGGGCCCGAACAGCTACCTGGATTGGGCGCAGCGCAGCTGGGCCTGGTTCAAGGCTTCGGGCCTGATCGGCAAGAATCATCAAGTGATCGACGGGCTCGATTTCGACAGCTGCGGACCGGGTTGGGACGCCGCGTTCACCTACAATCAGGGCGTGATATTGGGCGCGTTAGTCGACCTGTGGCGCGCGACCGGGGACGCCTCACTGCTCGACACCGCCGCCCAGATCGCAGACGCGACGATCGAGCTGCAGACCAACGCCGACGGTGTGTTGATTGAGGCCGAGTGCGACCCCAAATGCGGTGGCGGTGACGGTACGACCTTCAAGGGTGTGTTCGCGCGCAACGTCGCCTACCTGTACGAGGCCACGGCGCTGCCGCGCTACCGCGATTTCTTGCTGCGTCAGAGCGACGCCGTTTGGCAAAAGAACCGCAGCGCCATGAACCAGCTCGGTCTCAACTGGCAAGGCCCGTTCGACCAAGCCGACGCCGCGCGCCAAGCTGCCGCGCTCGACGCAGTGATCGGCGCCGTGCGGGCTGGCGATATGAACCTGGCCATCGCCAGCGCCGCCGAAGGTTCCGACAGCTGCACCGCGGCCGAGGCCGCAAACCGTGCGGTGGACGGCAACGCGCGCTCGAAATGGTGCGCGCCGGGCGCCGGTGGTCAAACGCTGACCGTCGACCTGGGAACGCCGCGCAACGTGACCGGCTTCGTCGTGCGCCACGCCGAAAGCCAGGGCGAAAACCCAGCCTGGAACACGTCCGCCTTCGAGATCGGAGTCAGCGACGACGGCGCAACCTGGACCGACGTCGTCAAGGTGGCGGGCAATACGGCGGGAGTCACGACCCACTACGTGCCGCTGATCGCGACGCGCCATGTCCGACTCCACGTCACCCAGGCCGAAAGCACCCCGACGGGCGGCGCCGCGCGCATCTTCGAGCTCGAGGTGCTCGGCATCGATCGCGCGGCGCCTTGATGCGTGGCTATTTCGCGTCGAAGCGATCGAGGTTCATGACCTTGGTCCAGGCCGCGACGAAGTCCTGAACGAACTTCTGCTGACCGTCGGAGCTCGCATACACCTCGGAGAGCGCACGCAGCTGCGAGTTCGAGCCAAAAACGAGGTCGACGCGCGTCGCCGTCCACTTCGGCTCGCCCGTCTTGGCGTCACGCCCTTCGAAGACGTCGGAGTCCGTCGTCGCTTTCCAGCGCGTGCCCACGTCGAGCAAGTTGACGAAGAAGTCGTTGCTCAGCGTTCCGAGTCGCTTCGTGAAAACACCGTGCTGGCTACCGCCAGCGTTCGTTCCCAGCACCCGGAGCCCACCGACCAGGACCGTGAGCTCCGGAGCGGTCAAGGTGAGGAGCTGGGCCTTGTCGACCAAGAGATCTTCGGCTGCGACTGCGTACCTGCCCTTGAGGTAGTTCCGAAATCCGTCGGCGGCGGGCTCCAGCACCTCGAATGAGGCAATATCGGTCTGCTCCTGCGAAGCATCCATGCGACCAGGTGTGAACGGCACCGTGACAGCCTGCCCGGCGGCGCTCGCTGCTTGCTCCACCGCGGCGCAGCCACCGAGCACGATCAGGTCGGCCAGCGAGACGCGCTTGCCGCTCGCTTGCGATCGATTGAAGTCGCTCTGGATGCGCTCGAGCACCTTCAACGCCTTCGCCAAGGTCGCCGGCTGGTTGACGGCCCAATCCTTCTGCGGAGCGAGACGCAGGCGCGCGCCGTTCGCCCCGCCGCGCTTGTCGGAGCCGCGGAAGGTCGACGCCGAAGCCCACGCGGTCGAAACCAACTCGGATACCGACAGGCCCGAGCCGAGCAGCTTGGCCTTGAGGGCGGCGATGTCGCTCGCGTCGATCAGCGAGTGATTCAGCGCTGGGATCGGGTCCTGCCAGATCAGCTCTTCCGCCGGCACTTCGGGCCCCAGGTAGCGAGCGCGCGGGCCCATGTCGCGATGGGTGAGCTTGAACCAGGCGCGCGCGAACGCTTCCGCGAACTCTGCCGGGTTCTCCAGGA
Organism: Myxococcota bacterium; assembly: GCA_048498935.1. Taxonomy (GTDB): domain Bacteria; phylum Myxococcota_A; class Polyangia; order Polyangiales; family Polyangiaceae; genus PMG-095. The sequence continues at coordinate 776 of JBEHXA010000605.1, read as the reverse complement.
AACGCCGCGAAATCTTGGCGTATTCGGGATCGAAGCGCAGCGATAGGTCCGTGGTGAGCATGGTGGGCACGTGCTTCTTCGACGGGTCGTAGGCGTCGGGAATGATCGCCGGCGCCCCTTTGGCGACCCACTGCTGCGCGCCAGCCGGGCTCTTGCTGAGCTCCCATTCGTACTTGAACAGGTGCTCGAAGAAGTAGTTGCTCCACTTGGTCGGCGTCTGCGACCAAGTGACCTCGAGACCGCTGGTGATGCAGTCCGGCCCCTTGCCGCTCTTGAAGCTACTCGCCCAGCCGAGACCTTGCAGCTCCAGCTCGGCGCCTTCGGGGTTGGTGCCGACGTGCTTGGCGTCGCCGGCGCCGTGCGTCTTACCGAAGGTGTGGCCGCCGGCGATCAGCGCGACCGTCTCTTCGTCGTTCATCGCCATGCGGGCGAAGGTTTCGCGAATGTCACGCGCCGCCGCGACCGGGTCCGGGTTACCGTTCGGGCCTTCTGGGTTCACGTAAATTAGGCCCATTTGCACGGCTGCGAGGGGATTTTCGAGATTCCGATCACCGGCGTAGCGCTTGTCGTCGAGCCAGGTCTTTTCGGAGCCCCAGTACACGTCGTGGTCCGGTTCCCACACGTCCTCGCGGCCGCCACCAAAGCCGAAGGTCTTGAAGCCCATCGACTCGAGCGCGACGTTGCCCGTGAGGATCATCAGGTCGGCCCACGAGATTTTCTTGCCGTACTTCTGCTTGATGGGCCAGAGCAAGCGGCGAGCCTTGTCCAGGCTCACG
>JBEHXA010000604.1:0-4730 GCA_048498935.1 Myxococcota bacterium | reverse complement strand
GCGAGCGGGATGCCAGGATCGCTCTCGTTGAGATCCGTCCACTCGGGCGTCAGCGTCGGGACGCGCCGCCGTACCTCGGTGACGAGCTCTTCGAACGTCCGTTGATCCAGATTGGGCGGTTCGAGCGGCATGCGTCAGCCTCCCTGGAGGTAGAACGGAAAGACCAGGTTGCGGCGGCTGTTGGTCTGAGGGATCTCGTAGGCGATGGTCACGTTGACCTTCGACTCGAGCACCGGATCAGCTTCGGCGCGGACTTCGCGCACTTGGATGCGGGGCTCCCAATCGCGCAGGGCGGTGCGCGCAGCCTCTTGGATTTGCACGAGCAAAGCGCTCGTGATTGGCTGAAAAACCAGGCGCGGCAGCTCGCTACCAAACTCGTAACGTTGCTGTCGTTCGCCCAGCGCGGTCGAGAGGATGAGCTCTATCGACTGCACGACCGCGTCTTCGCCCGCCACGAGCGAAAAGCGGCCGTCCGTCCCTGGTCGGAACGGAAATCGCACGGCTTGCCCCAGAAATGCGCGACTTGCCATGTTGTACGAGTCGTCGAACGAGCGCGCGCGCAAACGCACGCAGTGCCCACTCAACGAAGTTCGATTACCAGAGTCGCTTCCACGTGGTCAACGCGAATCAGTGCGAACGCTACACAAAACTCCAGGCAGTTATTGTGTCCTTCAATTGTTTGCTCAGCGGCGCTGTCCGATCGCACGGACAGTCTCGAGGGCAATATTGCGAAACGCAAACACGCGCTCAATATCGCGAAGCGCGCTCGATATCGTGAGCCGCAAACGTTTGGCTCTTTATCGCGACGCGCAACCACGGCGAGTGCGGCGAGTGCGGCGAGTACGCACCTTGAGAAGAGGAAGCGCGCGAGCGTGCGAGTGAATTGATTCGTCACTAATTGTTTGCGCGTGCAGATTGCGTATCGACCTTGACGCATCGGCTCGGCACCTGCTAACGAACAGTGACTCTCGCGTGGTCTGCGCCAGGGGAATTCGCAGCATGCCCGACGTGGTCGTTCGTCATGCCAACTACGGTCTGGAGCTCGTAGACGAGCTAACAGGCACCGCTTTGCTCGGCAGCAGCCGCGTCAGCTACTCGCTCGTCGGTGCTCCGGTGCCGAGCGCGGGCCCCGTGGTGTTCGAGCTCGGCAACGCGCGCTGGGTGTTCGAAGACTTGGCGCAGGACGTCGTCTTTCAGATCCAAACAGAGCACTACCTGCCCCGACAGCTCCAAACGGGTTTGGACCTGCCGGCAGTGCCAACTAGCCTGGTTCCTGGGGTTTTTGCCCCTGTTGCGCTGCAACCGCGCGCTGGCTATCCCTTTCCACCATCGCTCACCAGGGCCATCGGCTCGATCAAGCTCGACGCCTCGCTCGACCCGTTGAAGTCGCCGGTGGTCGGGGCTCAGGTCGTGGTCACACCCAAGCACGGCGCTAGCCCAGCTGCGACCTACACGACGTTCACCGATGAAGGTGGGCAGTACGTGGTGTGGTTCGAGCCGGACCCGACGCTCACGCCCGCGTGGTCCACGTCGTTCGACGTAGCCGCGACCGCGGTGGTCGACATCGGAGGGGTGCCGACGCCAGTCGCCGGCAACATCACGGCGCAGCCCATCGTGCTTCAAACGTTCAACGGTGCAGACATCATTTACATGACATGACGCTGTGCGATCGGTCCATAGGGAGAGATTTCAATGGTTGAGCTTCTGACTCCAGGCGTAATCATCCAAGAGGTCGAGTTCGGACCGCAGCCGATCGAGGGTGTCTCGACGAGCACGGCCGGGTTCGTGGGCGATACCGAGCGTGGCCTTTCGGAGGGGCCGCCCGTGTTCGTCACGAGCTTTGCCGACTTCCAACGTAAGTTCGGCGGCTTGGTCCCGGGCAAGGATTTGCCGCAAGCCGTGCGCGGCTTCTTCGATAACGGCGGGCGCAGGGCGTATATTTCGCGCGTCGTGCACACGGGCGCGACCGCCGGTTCGCTCGCAGCCACGCGCGGCTACAACGTGCGGCTCACCAGCACGCCCATCGTATCGGGCGGGACGACGACGCTCACGTTGTCGTCGGTGGTAGGTCTGGACGTGGTGGCCGGCGTCGGGTCCATCACCATCTTTCCGGTGGGTGCTACGGCCGGCGGCGCGACCTTCGCGGTGAGCAACGTAGACGGCGCGACCGGCACGGTGAAGGTAACGACCGCAGTACCAGCCGACGTCGGCCCGAACACGCACTACGTGCAGATCTCGGCGCCCGTCGCCGGTACCGTGCTGACGGTCAACGCGCGAGACAAGGGCGTGTTCAGCGGCCGGTTGGGGGCGCTCGTGGACGCCGTGTACGGGGACAGCACTCGCATCGAGTCGGCGATCTCGACGACCGAGTTCATCGTGTCCAACATCAGCCTCTTCGAGGTGGGTTCGTCGGTGCAATTCGAGGCTCCGTTCTCGAGCCTGACGCAGGATCGCGACATCGGTGAGGTGTTGTCGATCGATCCGGTCGCGCGCAAGATCACTTTGTCGGCTGCTGTCACCGGCACCTATACTGGCGGCAAGGTTCTCATCGTCGATTGGCGCACCACGGTGACGTTCGACGGTGCTGTGGTCGAAACCCTCACTGGCTTGAGCGCCAAGTCTCCAGCAGCTCTAGCGACCGACGTCGCCGCGGCCTCGCAATGGATCCGCATCGCCGGCTCGAGCACCGTCGATCCTTCCGCCGGCATCTTCCCGCTCTTTCTCGACGGGGCGGGGCACGTCCTCAGCGCAGGTCTGGCCGGCGGCGCGGTCGATGAAGACGACGTGGTCGGTCAAGAGGTACCGGTTCGTACCGGCCTGAAGGCGATCGAAGCTCAGACTGGAATCAGCCTGATCGCGGCACCGGGCTTCACGACTCCGACCGTCGTCGGAGAGTTGATTGCGCAAGCCGAGCGACGGCAGGACCGCTTTGCCGTTTTCGAAAGCAACAAGCCCGGTGCAACTCCGCCGGACGTCACGACCGTGCTCACGCAGCGCGGCCAGTACAATTCCAAGTACGCCGCGATGTACCACCCCTGGCTCACGGTGGGCGACACGAACTCCAGCGGCGACCTGATCGTCCCGCCGAGCGGCCACGTGATTGGAGCCTACGCCCGCACCGACAACGATCGCGGTGTTTTCAAGGCTCCGGCCAATGTCGTGCTGCGCGGCATCACCGGCTTCACGCAGGTCATTCCGGATGGCGAACAGGATCTGTTCAACCCTGCCGGTGTGAACATCCTGCGCTCCTTCACGGGCTTGGGCAACGTGATCTGGGGCGCGCGCACCATCTCGGCAGAGTCGATTTGGCGCTACGTGCCGGTGCGGCGCTTGTTCATCTTCATCGAGCAATCGCTGGTGCAGGGCACGCGCTTCGCCGTGTTCGAGCCGAACGACACGCGGCTATGGGCGCGCTTGCGCGACGGCATCACCAACTTCTTGACCAGTCAATGGCGCGCGGGCGCGCTGTTCGGCAGCAAACCGCAAGAAGCGTTCTTCGTCAAAGTCGACGAAACGACGACGACGCAAGACGACCGCGACAACGGTCGCGTCAACATCTTGATCGGCCTGGCGCCGGTCAAGCCGGCCGAGTTCATCGTGTTCCAGATTGGTCAGGCGCCGCAGAGCGTCATCATCGCCGAGCAAGGTTAGTCGAGGGAGAAGCAGCATGGCCGTACAGCGCAATGATCCGTACGTTGCATTCAACTATCTGATCGAGATCGGTGGCATCCGTGTCGGTGGCTTCAATGAGGTGAGCGGGCTCGACGCGGAAATCGAGCCTGTCGATTACCGCAACGGCGACGAAGATTTCGTCGCGCGCAAGCTGCCGGGCTTGAAGAAGTTCCCGAACATCGTGCTCAAGCGCGGCATCATCGGGGACCTCGACGCCTTTCAGTGGTTCCAAGCCGGCGCGCTCGGCACGGTCGATCGGCGCGAAGGCGCGGTCGTGCTGCGCGACGAGGAGCGCAACGAGGTCATGCGCTGGAAGTTCGTCCGCGGCTGGGCCTGCAAGTACAGCGGTCCCAGTTTGAAGGCCGACTCCAGCGCGGTCGCCATCGAGACCATCGAGATCTGTCACGAAGGTCTGCAAGTCTCGTAGTCGAGTACGCGATGGCTTTGCCGGGCATCTCCTTCGAGATCGTTCGTACTGCCGGGCCGGTGCTCGGTGTCCGCACCGATCGTGGCGGCTTGCTGGCGCTCACCGAGCGCGGCCCGGAAGAGCAGCCCACGCTGGTCCACGGTGCCGCTGAATTCCACGAGGTGTTCGGCGGCACGCTCGACGGCACCTTGGGCGCCATCGCGGCGGATGCCTTCTTCAAGAATGGCGGACAAGAGCTGGTAGTCGGCCGCTTCGTACCCTGCGAGGCGAAGGCAGCTCGTGGAGAGCTGCCATTCGTACCCGCTACGGGGCTCGTGCCAGCGCTGAAGCTGCTGGTCTCCCAGGGTGGAGCGTTCGGCAATCGAGTCAACGTCGACAGCACCATCTACGTGCGCCGAAGGTTACGCGGTGCGTGCACGGTCCTACCGTCGCCGACGACCTTGTCGTTCACCGGTCTCACGAAGAGCACGACCTTGTTCAGCTTCTCGACCATGTGCACCGGGATGCGAATCGTGCGGGCCTTGTCGGCGATCGCCCGCGTCACGGCCTGGCGGATCCACCACGTCGCGTACGTCGAGAACTTGTAGCCCTTGCGGTAGTCGAACTTCTCGACGGCGCGGATCAGGCCGAG
>JBEHXA010000603.1:0-4740 GCA_048498935.1 Myxococcota bacterium | reverse complement strand
AGGTTGGATCGTCTTGGGGCGCGGATTTGAAGACCTCATCAAGCTCGAAGAGGGCTGGAACGCCGCGAAAGACGACTTGTGATCAATCCTCAGACGTGCGCGTAGTGATTTTTGAATCGCAGAACCCGTTGAGGAGCGGCGGTCCGAGGGTGCCCCATGCAGGGCAGGTTCTGCTTGAGCCCATCCTGCACCTCACCTTCGTCCCCGCGCACCAAGCTGCCCAACGCCGCCCCAGCAGCTTCTGCAGTTCAAGCTGCGGCTCGGCAGCCCTCTCTGTCTTCAGCGCGCGGCGTAGTTCTGGTCGATCCACTCGCGGTAGGCGCCGGAGCGGACGCCGGTTACCCAGGCGGCGTTGTCGGCGTACCAGCGCACTGTTTCGCTCAGGCCGCTCTCGAGGTCGTGCTTGGGAGACCAACCGAGCTCGCGCTGCAGCTTGCTCGAATCGATGGCGTAGCGGCGATCGTGGCCGGGGCGATCTTTGACGAAGCGGATCTGTGCTTCGAGCTCCGCTTGGGGCTTGCCCTTGAGCGCGGCGACGAGGTCGATCAGGCGCTTGACGATGGCCAGGTTGGTCCACTCGTTGTTGCCGCCGACGTTGTAGGTTTCGCCGCCGCGGCCGCGGGTCAGGATCGTCCAGAGCGCTTCGGCGTGGTCGTCGACGAACAGCCAGTCGCGCACGTTCAGGCCGTCGCCGTAGACGGGTAGCTCTTTACCCTCGAACAGGTTCAGCACCATCAGCGGGATCAGCTTTTCGGGGAAGTGATACGGCCCGTAGTTGTTGCTGCAGTTCGAGACCGTAGTCGAGATGCCGTAGGTGCGCGCGTAGGCCCGGACCAAGTGATCGGAGGCGGCTTTGGACGCTGAATACGGCGAGCTCGGGTCGTATGGAGTTTGTTCGGTGAACAGTCCGGTTGCGCCAAGTGATCCGTAGACTTCGTCCGTCGATACGTGATGAAAGTGGATGGACGGTCGCTTGCGCACGACCTCGAGCAGCGCGTACGTGCCGACCACGTTGGTCTGCACGAACACGCCGGGGCCCAGGATGCTGCGGTCCACGTGGCTCTCCGCCGCGAAATTGACGATGGCGTCGATACCGTGCTGCTCGCACAGTCCGTCGACCAGCGCCTGATCGCCGATGTCGCCGCGCACGAGCTGGTAGCGCGACTCGTCGACTGCGCCCTTAAGGTTCTCTGGGTTGCCCGCGTAGGTGAGCAGGTCCAGGTTGACGATGCGGCCCTGAAAGCCCGGATCGCGAAACAGTCGGCGGATGAAGGCCGAGCCGATGAAGCCGGCGCCGCCGGTGACCAGCAGCGCGCGAGGTGAACGCAGTACCTGACTCATCGACCCAGCCTCCGGCGTAGCTCGGCGAAGCTCTCCGATGCTTGGTCACGGCTCGAGAGCAATGGCTCGGCGATGGGCCACTCCACTCCCAGCTCTGGATCGTTCCAACGCACCGCGCACTCGTGGGCTGCGTCGTACGGCGTGCTCACCTTGTATTGCACTTCAGCCGTTTCGCTCAACACGCAGAAACCGTGAGCAAAGCCCACCGGAATGTAAACCTGCGCATGCTCTTCCGAGTCGATGTAGAGGCCGTGCCACTTGCCGAAAGTCGGCGAAGCGGGGCGAATGTCGACGAGCACGTCGAACACCTTGCCTGCCGTGACACGCACCAGCTTGGCTTGGCCGGGTTGGGACTGGTAGTGCAGCCCGCGCAGCGTGCCTTTACTCGACTTCGAGTGGTTGTCCTGCACCCACTGCTCGGCGATGCCGGCTGCTCGATAGCGCTGCTCGCTGTAACTTTCGAGAAAGAAGCCGCGGTCGTCGCGAAACAATTTGGGGCGGATGACCTTGGCGCCTGCCAACGGAAGATCTTCGATGTTCATGCGGTTCTGGGGGCGGGCAGGGTTCAGTCTTCGTTCGCGCAGAGCCGCAGGTAGCCCGCGTACTCGCTTTTACCAAGACCTTCCGCGAGCTTCAGCAGCTGGCTGCGATCGATGAAGCCCATGCGGTAAGCGATCTCTTCGATACACGCGATGTAGGTGCCCTGCCGCTGTTGCAGAATGTGCACGAACTCGCTGGCCTCAATCAGGCTTTCGTGCGTGCCGGTGTCGAGCCAGGTCATGCCGCGCCCCAATTGCTCGACCGTGGCCTGGCCGCGCTCCACGTACACGCGGTTCACGTCGGTGATCTCTAGCTCGCCCCGGGCTGACGGCTTCAGGGTGCGCGCGATTTCCAGCACGTCGTTGTCGTAGAAGTACAGGCCGGTGACGGCCACGTTCGACTTCGGCTGCTTCGGCTTCTCTTCGATCGACAGCACGCGGCCGCCGGCGCCGATCTCGGCGACGCCGTAGCGCTCCGGATCTTTCACGCGGTAGCCGAACAAGCGACAGCCTTGGGTCAGCTTTGCGGCGTCTTGCACCAGCTGCGCCAGCCGATCGCCGAAGAACAGGTTGTCGCCGAGCACCAGAGCGGCCGAGTCGTTGCCGACGAAGTCGCGGCCGATGATGAACGCTTCGGCGAGGCCGTTGGGCGCGGGCTGCTCCGCGTACGCGAAGCGTAGCCCGAGCTCCTCACCCGTGCCGAGCAAGCGACGGAACAGGGGCAGGTCCTGCGGCGTCGAGATGATGAGGATCTCGCGAATACCTGCCAGCATCAGCACGCTGAGCGGGTAGAAGATCATCGGTTTGTCATAAACCGGCAGCAGCTGCTTCGAGACCACGCGCGTGATGGGGTAGAGCCGAGTACCGCTCCCACCAGCCAGGATGATGCCCTTCATGCCAATTGGGGCCAGATAGCCCGAAGCCGAGAGGGCGGCAAATACCTCAGCCGCGGGTTGCCGAAGGCCGCACCTCGGCTTAACTTCCCGCCCGCAATGAAAGCCGGCAAAATCAAGGTGGGTCTGATTCAGACCACGGTCGAGGACGACAAGGCGCGGCACGTGCAAAAGACTCTCGAACGCGTGCGGGAAGCCGCGTCGCGTGGCGCCCAGTTGATCTGCCTGCAGGAGCTGTTCGCGTCGCCCTACTTCTGTCAGGTCGAGAATGCGGACCTGTTCGATCTGGCCGAGCCCATCCCGGGGCCGACTAGCCAGGCCGTCAGCGCTTGCGCGAAGGAGCTCGGCGTATCGATCGTCGTGCCGCTGTTCGAGCGCCGCGCCCCGGGCGTCTATCACAACAGCCTGATCGTGGTCGGGCCGACCGGCGAATCACTCGGCCTGTACCGCAAGATGCACATCCCGGACGATCCGCTGTTTTACGAGAAGTTCTACTTCACGCCCGGCGACTTGGGCTTCAAGACCTTCCAAACCCCCGTTGCCAAGGTGGGCCCGCTCATCTGCTGGGATCAGTGGTACCCCGAGGCAGCCAGGCTCACCGCGCTCCGCGGCGCAGAGCTCTTGGTGTATCCGACCGCGATCGGCTGGCAGCCTGCCGAGAAGGCGGAGTTTGGCGCGGCGCAGCTGTCGGCGTGGCAAACCATCCAGCGCTCGCACGCCATTGCCAACGGCGTGTTCGTGATCGCGGTCAACCGCGTGGGTCACGAGGGCGCTGCCAATGCCGGCATCACGTTCTGGGGCCACTCGTTCGTGGCCGACCCGTTCGGCGTAGTGCTGGCCGAAGCCGGCGAGGGCGAAGAAACGCTCGTCGTCGAGATCGACCTGAGCCGTCAGGAGTGGGTGCGCCGCAACTGGCCGTTTTATCGCGATCGGCGCATTGACGCTTACGGCGAGATCACCTCGCGCTTCATCGACGGGTAGCACCGAGTGAAAACCACCGCTTCGAAGCGTCCGAGCAAGACCTCGCGCCGCCCCGCCCCAGCTATGGTTGCGCCGCCGGCACCCGAGACCGCAGCCGGTCAAGGCTTTCGCATGCCCGCGGAGTGGGAGCCGCACGCCGCCACCTGGCTGGCCTGGCCGCACGAGCCGACCGATTGGCCCGGCAAGTTCGAGGCGGTGCCGTGGGTGTTCACCGAGGTGATCAAGAACCTCACGCTCGGCGAGCGGGTCCGGTTGATCGTGAGCAACAAGGCCATGCAGAAGCAGGCCGCTCGCGCGCTCGAGCAGAGCGGCGTCGACTTGAAGCTCGTCGACTTCGTGCAGCTCGCTACGGATCGCTCGTGGACGCGGGATTTTCTGCCGCTGTACGTGGCCAAGCCGGGGCGCGGCAAGCAGCGCTCGCTCGGCACCGTGAAGTTTCGCTTCAACGGGTGGGCGCGCTACGACAATCATCAGCGCGACGAGGCAGCGGGTTTGAAGGTGCAGGCGCGCGCGACCGCCGCAGGTGCCACGCCCTTTCGGGCTTTGACCGCCGACTCACGGCAATCCGTAGTGTTGGAGGGGGGCGCCATCGACGTCGACGGCAATGGCACGCTGCTGTGCACGGAGGAGTGTCTGCTCGACGGGCGCCAGGCGCGCAACGCCCAGCTGGGCAAGGCGGGCGTGGAGCGCGCGCTGCGCGATCACCTGGGAGCCGAGCGCGTGTTGTGGCTGGGCCGCGGTATCGCGGGCGACGACACTGCGGGTCACATCGACGACTTTGCGCGCTTCGTTGCGCCTGGGCGCATCGTGCTGGCCGCCGAGCAGAACCGCCGCGACCCGAACTACGCGCCGCTGCGCGATGCGCACGAGCGCTTGAAGGGCGCGCGTGACGCCCGCGGGCGTCGGGTGGAGGTCATTTCGCTGCCGATGCCGGAACCAGTGATTTTCGACGAGCAGCGGCTGCCGGCCAGCTACGCGAACTTTTA
>JBEHXA010000602.1:0-4743 GCA_048498935.1 Myxococcota bacterium | reverse complement strand
CACGTCGTCTTCGATGCGGATGCATGCCGGGCGGCATACCGGGCGGCATGATGCCGCCCCCAGGGATGGGTAATCCGCACGGCGAGTAGCCGTTCGGACGCTTGAGCGTCGGGGCCGCCGCCCCGATGCCTCACTCGAGTCTGATATAACGGGAAGCATGCGGGCGATCGCATGCCTCCCGTTCTTGTTTTTGGCGCTCAGCGGCTGCGCGCGCAAGCTGCCCGGGCCCGAAGAGTGTCGTGCGTTCGCACTGGCGGCCGTGGGCGTTGAACCCGGCACCCCGGCAAACGCGCTGCCTCGCTACGCCGGCCTGAGCGCGCGCGCGGAAGAGCTCACGCGGCAGTGCTTGTCTACGCCGTGGGACTACCCGCTGCTGACTTGCTTGCAGGGCTCGACCAGCGAGCGGGTGTGCCTGGCGCGGTTCGAGCAACGGCGCGCCCTAGGCGCCGGCAACGTCGAGTGACAGCGCGCCGCCCTCGGCGACGTCGACCTTGATGGTGCCGCCGCCCGCCGGGAGCTTTGCCGACAGCAGCGCCTGCGCCAACGGATCCTGCAGCTCTTTGAGCAGGGTGCGCTTGAGTGGCCGGGCGCCCAGCGCCGGCTCGTAGCCGAGCTCCACCAGGCGCGCTTTGGCGGCGTCGGAGACCTGGAGCGAGAGCTTGCGCGGGGCGAGCATGCGTTCCAGCTCTTTGAGCCGAATTTCGACGATTCGCGCCAAATCTTGCTTGGTCAGGGGCCGAAAGACGACGACGTCGTCGAGCCGATTCAAGAACTCGGGGCGAAAGAACTGGCCCAGGCGATCGACCAGCAAATCGCGCAGCGCCTGGCGGCCGTCGTCGGACTCGAACAGCTTGGCGTCGGCATCCAAGATGCGCTCCGAACCGATGTTGCTGGTCATCACCACCACCGTGTTCGAAAAGTCCGCGAGCCTGCCGCGACCATCCGTCAAACGCCCGTCGTCGAGCACCTGCAGGAGCAGGTTGAACACGTCCTGATGCGCCTTCTCGACCTCGTCGAAGAGCAGCACAGAATAGGGGCGGCGCCGCACTGCCTCGGTCAAGAAGCCGCCCTGCTCGCTGTCGGCGTAGCCCGGCGGAGCACCAATCAAGCGCTGCGCCACGTGGCGCTCCAGGAACTCGCTCATGTCGAGACGAGTGAGCGACGCCTCGTCATCGAACAAGAACTCGGCCAATGCCTTGGCCAGCTCGGTCTTGCCGACGCCGCTCGGACCCAACAGCAAGAAGCTACCGATGGGCTTTTTGGGATCGCGCAGACCGACCCGACCGCGCCGCACGGCGCGCGCTACGGCCGCGAGCGCGTGATCTTGCCCGACGATGCGCTCGCCGAGCCGCCCCTCCATTTTCAGCAGCTTTTCGGCCTCGGCCTCGAGCATTTTGTCGACTGGGATGCCGGTCCAGGCGGCCAGAGTCGAGGCCACGTCGTGCTCTTCCAGCCGCGGGCTCTCGGTGCTTTCGGCCGGCATGCGCGCCGCCTCGTTCTCGAGCGGCATACCGTCGGTCTCGACACGCTTGCTGGCAGCGGCTTCGTCGAGCAAGTCGATCGCGGTGTCGGGCAAGCGCCGCTCCTGTACGTAGCGTTTCGCGAGCTCGACGGCGCTCACCACTGCCCGGTCTTGAATCGCCACGCCGTGATGCTGCTGCAACCGCTCTGCGACGCCGCGCACGATTTCGATCGCTTCGGCGACGCTAGGCTCGTCCACCGCGATCTCACTGAACGAACGCACCAAGAGCGCGTCCTTCTCGATGAGCTTGCGTAGCCCTTCGGGAGTGGTGGTCGCCAAGACGCGCAGGTCCCCGCGACCGAGCGCGGTGCGCAGCACGTCCGCCAAGCTGCCGGCGCTGGCTCCCTGCCCCACGAGCTGCTCGATGCCGGGAATCACCAAGATGTGCTCGACGCCACCGCGCGCACCGAGCGACGCCATCAACTTGCGGAGCCGCTCGTCGAGCTCTCCGCGTAGCCGCACACCGGACGTCGCCGCAGCCAGATCCAGCTCCACTAGCCTCGCGCCGCGCAGCCGTGTCGGTACGTCTCCACTCTCGATGCGGCGCGCCAGGGCACGCACGACCACCCGCTTGCCGACGCCTACGTCGCCGACCAGCAGGGGATGGCTCTTTTGGCGTCGCTCGAGCACTGTAACCAGGCGCCGCACTTCAGCAGCGCGGCCAACCACCGGATCGCGCGCATGAGGAGCGTCGAGCAGCGGCCGGGTGAGCTCGGGCGTCGCCCCGGGGGCCTCGGCCGCGGCTTCAGCCTTTTCGTCGAGCAACGCGGCGTGGCGGCGCAGCGAGCCGGGCACTACCCCGAACGCGCGCAAGATGTCGCCCGCCGGCCCGCGAATTTCCTGAGACAAGGCGTTCAGCAGGTGCGCGGTCCCGACGCGCGGGGCCCGCTCCAGCGTGGCGTCGCGCTCGGCCCGGCCGAGCAAGTCCAGCATCGCATCGGACAGGTACGAGCGTTCGTGGCTCTGGGGCAGCGTAGCCAGCGCTCGCTCGACCGCGCTCTCGAAATCGAGCACGCTGGCGGTGGCGTGCTCGAACACGGTACGCGCGCTACGCCCTCGCTCTAGCGCGCGCGAAAGCAGGTGCAGCGGCTGTACTTCCGCGTGCTTTCGCTCGTCGGCCAGAGCTTGCGAGCGCGCTACGAGCGACTTTGCAGTGGCCTGGTAACGGTCCAGCGAAAGGGTCGTGAGCGGCTCGTCCGGCATCCCTGCTGGCGCAGCATAGCAGAGGGTAGCGCTCGGCCACGCCAGCCTTATGCTAGCGGAAGCGTCGTCGAATCATGGCTGAAGTCGTCATCTATCGCACTCCCTGGTGCGGCTACTGCGTGCGTGTACACCACCTGCTGCAAACCAAGGGCGTCCCGTTCAAAGAGGTCGATGTCTCGGAGGACGCGGGCAAGCGGCAATGGCTCTTCGACGTGACCCGCCGCCGCACGGTCCCTCAGGTGTTCATCAACGGCAAGCCGGTGGGCGGTTTCGACGAGGTCGCGTGGCTCGATCGCAGCGGTGAGCTGGATCGGCTGCTCGCACAGCCGGCGGCGTAGCGCGCGGCGCCGAGAGCGCCTAATCTGCTCCGCGGGCGCCGAGCCCTCCGCGAAATGAGCGTCTTCGATCTGCCGAGCTGGTTCTGGATGGGGGTCGGGGTGTCGTTTGGGCTGGTGTTCGGCAGCTTCTTGAACGTCGTCATTTACCGCTTGCCCCGCGGCGAAAACATCGCCTTTCCGGGTTCACATTGCCCGAGCTGCGGCACACCGATCCGCGCGCTCGACAACGTGCCGGTGCTCGGCTGGCTCGTGCTGCGCGGCCGCGCCCGATGCTGCAAAGCGCCGATCTCGGCGCGGTACCCGCTCGTCGAGCTGATGGGCGGATTGCTCGGCGGAGCGCTGGTTCAGGTCTCGGTGCTCACGCTGCCCGCAGCCACCCCGCTCTGGCAGGGCGCGCTGCTCCTGGCCGCCGAGCTCGCGCTCGGCTTGGGCTTGATCGCGGCGGCGTTCATCGACCTGTCGCACATGTATCTGCCCGACTCGATCACGCTCGGCGGCACCGCCTTGGGGCTTTTGACCGTGCCACTCCGCCCCGGAGCCTCGTGGAGCGAAAGCTTGCTGGGCGCGGCGGTGGGCTTCGCGCTGGTCTGGCTGCCGTTCGACGTACTACACCGTGCAGTGCGCGGCAGCCCCGGGATGGGGCTGGGCGACGCGAAGCTCGTGATGCTCGCGGGCGCCTGGTTCGGCTGGCAGGGCGCGGCATTCACGCTCATGGCAGGGGCCGTGCAGGCCACGCTCACCGTGCTCGGGGTCTTTTTGGCGCGCGGTCGCATCGATGAGCCCGAGGCCGTAAAGCGCGAGCGCGCGGAGCTCGCCGCGGAGCTGGCGCAGATGGCTCCGGAAGAGCGCGCGGCCGTCGAAGCCGAGCTCGGTAGCGATCCGCTCGCGACGGAGCCCCAGCAAGGGCTCGGCAAGGCGCGCATTCCATTCGGCCCTTTTCTGGTGCTGGCAACGCTCGAGCTGCTCGTCTTCGGCGTGTGGATTCACGAAGAGCTGTGGGGAGCCTTGCTCGGCTCATGATCCGCTTGCGGCTTTCGCGCATGCTAGCTGTCGTGACGCTCGCCGCGGGCTGCGGCAGCACCATGCGCGAGGCGCCGGTCGGCGCTCACCCGACCAACGATGCCGTGCAAGTTCCCTACCCGCCACCGCCGGCCAAGGTGGAGGAGCTACCGCAACGACCCAGTGAGCGGTGCGTGTGGGTCGACGGCTATTGGGATTTCAGCGAACGCTGGGAGTGGCAGCCGGGCGAATGGGTGGTGCCCCAGCAGAACTGTCGCCTGGCTCCGATGGAGCTGCGTCGCCAAGCCGGGCAACTGCTCTATGCCCGGCCCCGCTGGTATCCGGACAACGTCAGTCTGCTGGGGGTGCAATCGGCGTGCCCTCGCCCGCCGGCGTGCCGCGCTGTTTCAGCCGAAAAAGACTAGCTCCCGGGGACAGCGCGCTGGCTGCGCGGGCCCTGCTTGCGGCACCGCCGCGCGTGATAAGGTTCGCCTCGTTTCGATGAGCAGCAGCCACATCTTCAGGGAATACGACATCCGCGGCGTCGCCGAGAGCGATCTCACCTCGGACATCGCCGAGCGCATCGGGCGCGGCGTCGCCGAGCTGATCGGTCGCGCCGCAGGCAAGGCGCCACGCATCGCGGTCGGACGTGACTGCCGCGTCTCCGGGCCACGCATCGTG
>JBEHXA010000601.1:0-4746 GCA_048498935.1 Myxococcota bacterium | reverse complement strand
CTCATCTTGGAGGTGCGGAGCGTACGGGGTCGGGCCGCCGAGCGCACGCTTTGGCACCGAAGGAGCCCAGTAACGGAAAGGGGCCGAGCCGACTCCCCGGCCGGCCGAGACGCGGCACTTGCTGAAGCGCAGGCAGTCCCGCTCGCCTTCTTGCTGACTGCGGCGCGGTCATATACAAGTGGTGACTCAGGTTTTTTAGGCTCGATAGCTCGAGCTCGAGGCGCTGATGGTCAATCCGCAGATGGTGATGTACGAGGAGGAGTTCAACCAGATCCAAGCGGTCGTGGACCGCCTGGTTCGGGAAGCGAACGCCAAGGTCGTCTTCATCGTCGACAAGAACGGCCAGCTCATCGCCGCCAGCGGTGAGGTGGACAACATCGACACGACGTCTCTGGCGTCGCTCACCGCCGGCAACATTGCCGCGACCGGCGGCATCGCCAAGCTGCTCCGCGAGAACGAGTTCGCAACTCAGTTCCACGAGGGCGAGAAGGCGAACATTCACATCCAGCTCGTGGGTAACCGCGTGATTCTGGTCGTGATCTTCGATTCCAAGTCGAGCCTTGGCCTCGTTCGCTTGCGCGTCCGCAAGTCGAGCGAGGAGCTGAACCGCATCTTCGAAGCGCTCCTCAGCAAGGTACAGGAGCCCGGCAGCGACTCGCCGTTCGCCGAGATCACCGACGAAGACATCGACAATCTTTTCAACGACTGAGGAAACCGGGCGATGAGCTTCATCAATTACATGGCCCGGGAGATCAACTGTAAGATCGTCTATTACGGGCCCGGTCTCTGCGGCAAAACGACGAACCTGCAGTACATCTACGAGCGCACCAACCCGGACGCCAAGGGCAAGATGATCAGCCTGGCGACGGAGACCGAGCGCACGTTGTTCTTCGACTTTTTGCCGCTCTCGCTCGGTGAGATTCGCGGCTTCAAGACGCGCTTCCACTTGTACACGGTGCCCGGTCAGGTGTTCTACGACGCCAGTCGAAAGCTCATCCTGAAGGGCGTCGACGGCGTGATCTTCGTCGCCGATTCGCAGATGGAGCGTCTCGAGGCGAATCAAGAGAGCGTCGAGAACCTGCGCACCAACTTGGCCGAGCAGGGCTACTCGCTCGAGAAGATCCCGTACGTCATTCAGTACAACAAGCGCGACCTG
Source organism: Myxococcota bacterium (assembly GCA_048498935.1). Classification (GTDB taxonomy): domain Bacteria; phylum Myxococcota_A; class Polyangia; order Polyangiales; family Polyangiaceae; genus PMG-095. The sequence goes on along the minus strand of JBEHXA010000601.1, from coordinate 3,590 downwards.
CCCAACGTCGTGCCGGTCGAAGAGCTGCGCCCGCTCATCAACCCGATGAACGTGCCGGACTACGAAGCCAACGCGCGCGCCGGCGTCGGCGTGTTCGACACGTTGAAGGCCGTGAGCAAGCTGGTGCTCAACGAGCTCAAGCGCGGCGGGTGACGCGTCGGGCTGCCAAACCCAGGCGCAAGCAGCCTGCCGCGGCAGCCGACTCCGAGCGTCCTCAGCTCGATCGACCCAAGCTCGAGCAATTCGCGCTCGCCTACCTCAATCGCTTCGACGTCAGCTCGCGCAAGCTCGAGCAGCACCTGCGCATGCGCGCGAAGCGCCTCGGTGCGCCCGAAGAGGTCGGCGAGTGGATCACGGAGCTCATCGCGCGCTACCAAGGCTCGGGGTTGCTCAACGACGCGCGTTACGCGGAGCAGCTCGCCGGTCAGCTGGCAGCGCGCGGCAAGTCGTCACGAGCCATCGCTCAGAAGCTCGCAGCGCGTGGCGTCGCTAGTCAGCTCAGTAGTGACGTGCTGAGCAGGCGCCAGCTCGAAGAGCCCGACGGTGAGCTCGCGGCGGCGCGCGCTTACGTGAGGAAACGCAGGCTAGGCAGCTTTCGTCCGCTCGCCGAGCGCGACCAGTTTCGGCGCAAAGATTTGGCCAGCTTGGTGCGACAAGGCTTCAGCTTCGACGTCGCGCGCAAGGCGCTGGGTCCCGGCGCCAGCACCGACGACGAGTTCTGACGCTGCCCGAGAAGATGCAGCGCCGGTCGGCCCGTGGTAACCGGACCGCCGACGGTCTCTGAAATGGAGCAGCCCGGCGGCACAATCAGACCCGAGAGCGGCCTGCTGATCGCGGGGCGCTACGACCTGCAGAGCGAGCTGGGCCGCGGCGGCATGGGCTCGGTTTGGCTCGCCCACGATCGCGCCGAAAATCGCAGCGTTGCCATCAAATTTCAGACCGCCGTGCTGGACGCCTCGAGCGAGCGACGTTTTGCGCGCGAGGCCGATGCGCTGTGCCGGCTCTCGTGCCCGCACGTGGTGCGGTTCTTCTACGCCGGGCGTGAGCGCGGGCTCTCGTTCATCGTGATGGAGCACCTGATTGGTCACTCGCTCAAGCGCCGGCTCGAGCAGTGCGGCAGGCTCTTTCCGGAAGAGGTGACGGGCCTGATGTGGCAAGCGGCGATCGGTCTCGGCAGCGCGCACCGCGCCGGCATCGTTCACCGCGACGTCAAGCCGAGCAATCTGTTCATGACCGTCGAGGACGGTAAGGATTGCCTCAAGGTCATCGACTTCGGGATCGCGAAAGGTCGCGGCCTGAGCGAAAGCACACAGGGCAGCGGCACCGTGGGCTCGCCCGGTTACATGAGCCCCGAGCAAGCGCTCGGCGAACGTGTCGATCATCGCTCCGACGTGTGGTCGCTGGCGGTCGTCGCGTTCACGGCGTTGTGCGGCAAAGAGCCGTTCACGGCCGAGAACGTGCCGGCCACGCTCGACCGCATCACGCGCGCTCAGGCCCGGCAAATTACGCGAGAACAGCCCGATTTGCCGCCCGCGCTGGATGCCTTTTTCGCGCGCGCTTTCGTGCAGGATCCAGCGCATCGCTTTCAGAGCCCGTCGGAGCTCGCGGTGCACTTCGAGCGTGCCTGCCAGGGCGTTGCGCTCGAATCGCGAGGGCGCTTGGGCAAAACGAAATCGCTCGCGCCGAGCGTTCCCGGACCCAAGCTCGCGGCGCTCCAAGCTGCTGCGGCGGCCGGTCAGGTGCCGCCTTCGTATCCGCCCGCGGCAGCTGCGCCATCGTATCCGCCTGCTTTCGCAAAGCGCTCGTATTCGCCGATCCCGGCGTCGTATCCACCCGTCCGCGAGCCGTCGTACCCGCCCGCGAAGGCGCCGTCGTACCCGCCCGCGCGCGATCCCTCGTATCCGCCGCCCGGTGCCGCGCCTTCGTATCCGCCGCCCGGTGCCGCGCCGTCGTATCCGCCGCCCGGTGCCGCGCCTTCGTATCCGCCGCCCGGTGCCGCGCCGTCGTATCCGCCGCTCGGCGCAGGCTCGCATCGAGCGGCGGCGCCCTCGTACCCACCCGTGCGTGCGCCGTCACAACCATCGACTGCGGGCCTGTCGCGCTCGTGGGTGATCTTGGGGGCCGCCGGGTTCGTGACGATGTCGCTGCTGCTCATCGTCTGGTTCGCGCTCCGGCACTAACCCTGCTGGGTAATGGACCGCTCAGGGTGAGCGCTGCACCACCCAGCTGCGCGCGCATCGGCTCATAAATCAGCGGGTTTTCGCGCCATGCCGGGATGGAATGGCCCTTGCCTATGGACCTCTCGTGTCCTCACACGGCCGGGCTCTGGTGACTCGAAGTCAGCGTTCGCGCTGGCTCACCCCAGAAGTGGGACCACTGGGGCGTGGGACAGCGGGGCCGGGGGCGTGACGGATCCGGGCCTTGGCTACAGCGTAGCTGTCCCAGTCAAGGCCCGGATCCGCACAACTTATTTTTCAGGCTTGGCGAGCCGGCGTGCGACTTTGCTGAAGTAGCTGCGCTCCATCCCGGAGATGCGCGAAGCCTCGGACTGATTGCCGCCCGTGTGAGCGAGCAAGCGCTCCACGTAGAGGCGCAAGAACGTCTCCATCAGCCGCTCTTTCAGCTCCGCGTAGGGGCGCGCGAGATCGATGCTCTCCGCGAGCGCCTCTTCGAGCGCGCCGCCGGATGAGCTGGGAGGCGGAATGCTCAAGCTGCCGAGCGCCACGTAGGCGCGGAGCGCGTTACGGAGCTCGCGCACGTTGCCCGGCCAGTCGCGCGTCGACAGGTCCTGAAGCACGTCGTCGGGCAGCTCGGTGACGCCGAGCTGCTCGGCAAAGTGTCGCGCCAGCGGCTCGATGTCGTCGCGCCGATCGCGCAGCGCGGGCGTGGCGAGCTTGACGACGGCCAGGCGGTAGTAGAGGTCCTCGCGAAAGCGGCGCTCGTTCGCCAGCTCCAGCAAATCGCGATTGGTGGCGGCCAGCAGGCGCACCTTCACCGGGCGCTCCGCGGTCTCGCCGACCCGGGTAACCACGCCATTTTCGAGCGCGCGCAGCAAAACCGGCTGCACCTCTGCCGGCAGCTCGCCGATCTCGTCGAGGAACAGCGTGCCGTCGGCAGCGGCCTCGAAGGCGCCTCCGCGCGCCTCGCTCGCGCCCGTAAACGCGCCGCGCGCGTGACCGAAGAGCTCGCTCCGCACCAGCGCGCGATCCAGCGCGCCGCAGTTGACCGCGATGAACGGTCCCTTCGCGACCAGCGAGCGATCGTGAATGGCGCGCGCCACCACTTCTTTGCCGGTCCCGGACTCACCTTCGATGAGCACCGTAACGAGCGAGCCTTCCAGGCGCTGCAGCACCGCGAACAGCCGGCGCATCGCCGCGGAACCGCCCACGAGCGGTCCGTAGGAGTCGAGCGCGCTGCGCGGCAGGCTGCTCAGCGCTTCCAGGCTCGGGTCGAGGCTGATCTCGACCTTACCGAGGCGAATGCGGCTCCCGAGGCGAACCGTCAATTGCCCGATGCGTTGGCCGAGGTAAAAGGTGCCGTTGCGGCTACCCAGGTCGGTGACCTGCACGCCCTCGGCTACCAGCGTGAGC
>JBEHXA010000600.1:0-4763 GCA_048498935.1 Myxococcota bacterium | reverse complement strand
GGCACGAGCACACCTGTGGCGGCGGTTGCGGAGCCGCCGCGGAGTGGGTGCTCGTGCCTGCAACCCCGGCACATTTCCGGCACTTCTTTGCGATAAGTGAGCAGCTCATCGCTGCGCGGCAACGTCGAGAGCTCGAGCGTCGGGTCGAGCACATCGCGCCCGCCGAACAGGGCGCCGCGATGGAGCGTGCAATGACGCAGATGGCCCTCGGGTGAGAGCGCGAGCTCCTGATCGCCCGAACCGACCGCGCAGAAGCCGAAGCCAATCTTCGGAAAATCGTCGAGCTCAACCACGCAGGGAGGGATCGGCATCGTCGAGCTGATGCGCATGCCTCGTTCGGCGAACACGTGCGCTTGGGCGAGCGCCTCGAGCAAGTCTTGCCGCCCCGGTAGCAACTCCGCAACCTGCGCGGTCGCGTAACCGGCGGGGCTGAAACGGCTGAAGGCGACGTGATCGATGCCGAGCGAGCGCCACAGCTCCAGCACCTCGCCGACTCGGCGCGCGTTTTTTCGCGTCACCACCACGCAACCCACGACTGGAACGCCCGCTTCTTTCAGCAAGCGAATGCCGCGTAGCGTTTTTTCGAAATGGCCGGGTCCGACCAGCTCTTCGTGCAGCGCGGCGTCGGGACCGTTGAGCGTGATTTGCACGAAACGCAGTGAATGAGCTGCCAGGTCGCGCGCCAGCTCGGGTGTCACCATGCCGCCGTTGGAGATGATCTGCACCCCGACGCCACTGGCGCGGCATAGCTCCAGCACCTCGAGAAAGCGCGGATGCAGAAAGGGCTCACCACCCGTCAGGGTTACGTGGTCGACCTGCCAAGCACCGAACAAGCGTGTGAGCCGCTCTAGCAACTGCTCCCCGTCGGCCGAGCCGATGCTCTTGCCCGCGTCCTCACGCCAGCCGTTGTAACAATACCCGCACTTCTGGTTGCACAGCGCGGTGAGCTCGACCGCCAGCGCATTCACGCGCGGGCGCTCGATCACATCGCCGGTCATGTTCAACCCTCGCCCCCGGCTGCGCCAGCCGCCCCGCCTTCAGCGGCTCCGCCTTGCCCGGCGTCGCCGGCGTTGAGCCGCGATCGTCGAAGCAAAATCGCCGCTCGCTCGGCCGCTCGATCCTCGTGGTCTTTTGTGCTCCCCAAGCCTCACCTCCCTTAAGAACATTCAGGGTAGCGCACCACCCGGGCGCCAGCCACCGCAGCCGCGCAAAAAACCCGCGCATTCCGCGGTGCGCGGAGAATTTCGCCGTTTCGGCGCGACGTCTTGGCGGGGGCGAGCTATGAACCCGCCCGCTATGGCCCGCAGAAAACCCGAAAAATCCCGCTCTTCTCGGCCCAGCAAAGGCTTCGAGGGGCTGCTGAGCATGAACCCGCGTGGGTTCGGGTTCGTCGCTGGCGGAGCCGGGCAAGACGACGTCTACGTGCCGCCCGATGCTATCGGCGGCGCGCTGCACGGCGACCGGGTGCTGGTGAGCGTCGTCGCGCAAAGCGACCGCGGTCTCGAAGGGCGCATCGAGCAGATCGTCAAGCGCCGCAGCCCGCGCGTCGCCGGCGTACTTCGGCGGCGCGGCAAGAGCGCCTGGCTCGAGCCCGACGACACTCGTTTGCGCGGCCCGATCGTGGTCAGCGATCCGGGCAAGCAGGGTAAGGACGGCGACGCAGCCGTCGTGTCAATCACGCGCTTTCCGGAGTTCCAAGACGAGAACCCCGAGGGCGAGCTCGTCAGCGTGCTCGGGCCGCCCGGTGAGCCGAACGTCGAAATCACGAAGATCTTGGTGCGTGAGGACGTGCGCGAGTCGCACTCCGACGAGGCGCTGCGCGAAGCCGAGCGGTTCGCGCAGCAGCTGACGCTCGGCGATCACCAAAACCGCACGAATTTGCGGGAAATTCCGCTGCCGACCATCGATCCGGAGGACGCGCGCGACCACGACGACGCGGTGTGGGTCGAGCGTCACGGCGACGGCTACCGCGCCTGGATCGCCATCGCGGACGTGAGCGAGTTCGTGCAGCCCGGTAGTGCGCTCGACGAAGAAGCGCTGTCGCGCGGCTGTACCGTGTACTTGCCGACGCGAGCGATCCCGATGCTGCCCGCCGCGCTCGCCGCAGACCTGTGCTCGCTCTTGCCCGAGCGCGAGCGGCTCTGCTTGTGCGTGATCGCCGACCTGGATCGCGACGGCGTGCTGAAAGACTACGAGCTCGTCGAAGGCGTGATGCGCTCGGCAGCGATGCTCACGTACGGCGGCGTCGCGCGCACGCTCGGCTTCAGTGACGCGCCGCCCAAGAGCGCGGCGGCCGAAGCCTTCAAGAAGGACTTGAAGGTGATGGACGAGCTGACCCGCAAGCTCCGCAAGGCGCGCATGGGCCGCGGCGCGCTCGACATGGACCTGCCCGAAGCGCGCGTCCTGGTCGACAACCAAACCGGCGCCCCGACCGACGTGGTGCGCCGCGCGCAAGATCCGGGCGTAAAGCGCGCCTATTCGATGATCGAAGAGCTGATGCTGTTGGCCAACGAGGCCGTCGCGCTGTGGCTCGGCAAGCACCGCGCGCCCACCGTGTACCGCATTCACGGCGCGCCCGACGAGACCAAGCTCGACCGCCTGGGTGAGGTCGCGGGCAGGCTCGGCGTCGAATTCGATCCAGAGGCCATGAAGGAGCCGCTCGGCGTGAGTCGCTTCCTCGCGCGCGTCCAAAAGCACGAGCGCAAGCAGGTGCTGGAGATGCTGCTGCTGCGCTCGTTGAAGCAAGCCGCGTACGACACCAACAACGTCGGACACTTCGGCCTCGCTTCGAAGAACTACGTGCACTTCACGTCACCGATTCGCCGTTACCCGGACGTGCAGGTGCACCGCGCGGTAAAAGCGATTTTGCGCGGTCAGAAGCCGGACAGCAGCCCCGCCGCGCGTGAAGCGCTGCAGCTCTCGGCCACGCTGTCCTCGGCGCGCGAGCGCGCGGTCATGGACATCGAGCGCGAGGTCGTCGACCTGTATCGCTGCCTCTTGATGCGTGAGCACATCGGCGAAACCTTCGAGGGAACCGTGAGCGCGCTGGTCGGCAGCGGCGCTTTCGTGAGCTTGGACGCGCCGTTCGTGGACGTACTCATCCGCTACGAAGCGATGGGGCCCGACAACTACCAACTCTCGGAAGACGAGCTGTCGGCGGTCGGTTCGCGCTCGGGCGACACCATCTCGCTCGGCGATCGCGTGCTGGTCACGATTGAGGACGTCGCCATCCTGCGCCGCCAAACCTACGGCCGCCGCATCCCACCCGAGGCGCTCCTCAAGCAACTCAAGGACGCGCCCGAGCTACCGCGCCGCATGCAGCGCCTCGGCACCTCCCACGGCGGCCCGCACAGCAAGCAGCCGGGCGGCGCGCAACGCCGTCGCCCCGAGGCACGCGACGAACGCGGCCCAGCCCGCGGCAAAAACCCCAACGATCGCCGCGGCAGCCACAAGCAAAACACCGCGAAAGACCGCAGCCCGCGCGCCGACAAGCCGTCCGCACGCGGCGCCTCCTTCCCGCGCAGCGACGCCACCGGCCGCGGCAAACCCGGCAAACAACGCACCGGTCGCCGCAAGTAGGGGCTGCGTGGGAGCAGCCCAGACGTGCCGCTCGGGGAGACCGAGTGCCGCTAGGTTAGTTTCTGCAATTCGGGCTGCGGGGCGGCAGCCTAGGGCTTGGGGAGGGCGACGCCGGTGATGCGGTCGGTGCCCATGAAGGCGCGGAGTGGCTCGGGGACGATGACGCTGCCGTCGGCTTGCTGGTACTGCTCCAAAATCGCGAGCCAGGTGCGGCCGATGGCGAGGCCGGAGCCGTTGAGCGTGTGCAGCAGGCGCGGCTTGGCTTTCGGCTCCGGGCGGTAGCGGATTTTGGCGCGGCGCGCCTGAAAATCACCGAACGTGGAGCAGCTGGAGATCTCGCGGAAGGCTTGTTGCGAGGGCAGCCACACCTCGAGGTCGTATGACTTCGTCGACGAAAAGGTGAGGTCACCCGCGCAATGCTCGACGACGCGATAGTGCAAGCCGAGGCGGCGCAGCACCTCTTCGGCGTGGCTGGTGAGCAGCTCGAGCTCTTCGAGCGCGCGTTCGGGCGTGGCGAAGCGAACCAGCTCGACCTTGTCGAATTGATGCTGGCGGATCAGGCCGCGCACGTCGCGACCGTGTGAGCCGGCCTCGCTGCGGAAGCACGGCGTGTAGGCGCAGTAGGCGCGCGGCAGGTCGGCCGCCTCGAGCACCTCGTCGGCGTGCAGGTTGGTGACCGGCACTTCGGCGGTGGGCACCAGGTAGAGCGCGCTCGGATCGTTCGGATCGCTGCGGCGCGTCTTGAACAAATCGTCCTCGAATTTGGGGAGGCTGCCGGTGCCGAGCAGGGCCTCGGCGCGCACCAGGAACGGCGGATACACCTCGGTGTAGCCGTGGTCGCGAGTGTGCAAATCGAGCATGAACGCGATCAGCGCGCGCTCGAGGCGTGCGCCGGCTCCCCAGAGCACCGAAAAGCGCGCACCAGAGAGCTTGGCGGCTCGCTCGAAGTCGAGGATGCCGAGGGCGCCGCCGATGTCCCAGTGAGCCTTGGGCTCGAAGGCAAAGCTCGGAGCTTCACCCCAGGTGCGCACGGTCGGGTTTTGCTCATCGCTTTCGCCGTCGGGGGTAGAGGCGTGAGGCACGTTCGGGATGCTGAGCAAGCGATCTTGCATCTCGGTCTCGATGGCCGAGAGCTCGCTATCGAAATCCTTGATGCGGTAGCTGATGGTTTTGAGCTCCTCGCG
>JBEHXA010000599.1:0-4782 GCA_048498935.1 Myxococcota bacterium | reverse complement strand
GGCGGACCGGCACGACGTAGTGCACCTTCACGTCGGCCGGCTCCAGCGCCAGCTCGGTGAACCGCTCGGTCTGCCAGGCGAGCATCTCGTCGGTCATCCCCTTGAACGTCTTGCCCAGCATCACGAAGCCGCCCGGCGGCCCGAACCGACCTTCAGGGTCGCGGGCGCCGAGGTGCAGGTTGGACAGCAGGCCCTGGCGGCGGCCGTGGCCCCATTCGACGGCGAGGACCACCAAGTCGAGCGTGGGTGCGGGCTTCAGCTTCAACCAGCCTGCGCCGCGACGCCCTGACTCGTAAGTCGAAGCGAGGCTCTTGACCACCACGCCTTCGTGCCCGCGCTCGAGCGCGCCTTGCATCACTGCTTCGGCTTCGCTCACGCTCGATACCTCACGCCGCACCACGCGCGCGTCGGGCGGCACGACGCGCGCGAGCGCTGCCCAGCGTTCGGCGTTGCTGCGCTCGACGAGCACTTCGCCGTCGAGGTACAGGCAGTCGAAAAAGAAGGCGCTGACCGGCAGGGCCTGCTCGAGCTCCGCCACCTTGAGCTTGCGACCCACGCGCTGCATCGTGATTTGGAAGGGTTGAGGGCGCCCGTCGGGGCGGAGCGCGATGGCTTCGCCGTCGAGCACCACGCTGGTGCACGGCAGGCTGCGCGCGAGCGCCACCAGCTCCGGCAGCGCTTCTGTGAAGGGGTTGGCTTGGCGTGAGTAGATTTCGACGCGCTCGCCGGAGCGGTGCACTTGGATGCGCGCCCCGTCGAGCTTTTGCTCGAACGCGCACGGGGCCGTGCGCTCGAACGCATCGCTCACGTCTTTGGCGGTTTGCGCGAGCATGGGGCGAAGCGGACGGAACAGCTCGACGGTCAGAGCCTCGAGCGCCTCGCGCTTGCCCTCGAGCGCGAGCACCGCGACTTCGGTTACGTCGCCCGCGAACAGCATGGCGCGCCGGAGCAGCGCCGGGCTCATCGATGCGGCGAGCGCCACCGCTTCGAGCAAGATCGCTTCGAGCGCGCCCTGCCTCAGCTCGCCCAGCACGAGTCGCGTCACGAAGTCGCGCTCCGCATCAGTCAGGCGCGCGAACGTGCTGGAGAGCAGTTGCTCGCGCCGCGCCGCCGAGCCTTTGCCGCTCGCCTGCGCCAGCTCGGCAAACACGCCGTCGAGCTCGAGCACTTCGAGGCTGCCCGAGCCGGCCGGCAGCGCACGCAGCTTGCGCAGCGTGGCGTAGCCGATGCCCAGCTTGCCTTGCCGCAGCTCGCCGCATAAAAATCCGACGCCAGCGCGCAGCTCCTCCGGCGCGAGGGCGCGCAGCAAGTCGGCCAGAACCGCAATCTTCTGCTTGCGTGAACGGGTTGCGGCGACCGCCTGCGAGGCGCTTACGATCTCGGCCAGCTTGGCCATCGCCCCGTTTGTGGGTCGCCCGGCGTCATGCCGCAAGGCGCAGGTTGGCCCCAATCGAGCGCCAGCCATCGGGCGCCGGGCTTGGCGCAGCAGAGCGCGTCTGTTATGCGTGCCTTGCCCCGCGATGAGTAAAGCCACCAAGCGTGAGACGAACGCCGCGGTGCTCAAACAGGCCATGATCCGGCGCTTGCCGCGCCGCCTATCGGGTCAAGGCGAGATGGTGCTGCCACCGGCGCCGGCGCTGCTCGAGCACTACGTGAAGCTCTTCGACCAAACCTGGGAGGGTATGGGTCGCAAGTTCACGGAAACCGAGATCGGAGAGTTTAGAAGCTCGCTGAAGCTGCGGCTCGAGCAAGCCTTCGAAACCTCACCCACCGCCAAGGTGATCGTGAGCTACCAGACGGATCCGCCACCCAAGACGAGCATCACCTGGAAGATCCAGGCGATGACCTCGAGCTTCTCGGATGAGTACGCGCATTGGGTAGCGACTCGCACGCCGCCGCTCTTCGGCAAGAACGCCGACGCGAAGGCGGTCGAGATGGCGCGCTCGCTCGGCGCGCCAGCTGACGTCACGATCCTCGACGTCGGCGCCGGCACCGGCCGCAACACGCTGCCGCTCGCGCGTGAAGGCTTCGCGGTAGACGCGGTCGAGCCTGCGCCGGCTTTGTGCAAGCTACTCAGCGACGAAGTCGCCGCCAGCGGTCTGGCAGTCGGCGTGGTGGAAGGCGACATCCTCGATGCCGCGCTGGCGCTGCCTCGCGCGCAGTATCGGATGGTGTTCCTCTCCGAGGTGATCGCGTCCCACTTTCGCACCACTCAGCAGGTGCGTCAGTTGTTCGAGATCGCAGCGCGGCTGGTCGCGCCCGGCGGGCTGTTCGTGTTCAACGCCTTCTTGTCGGACGGCGGCTACAAGCCCGACGAGCTCGCGCGCCAGATGTCGCAGGTCATGTGGTGTGTCCTCTTCACACGCCACGAGCTCGAGGTCGCGAGCCAGGGCCTCGGCTTCGATCGCCTGGCCGACGAAAGCGCCGCGGAGTACGAGAAGGCGCACCTACCCGAGGGCGAATATCCGCCGACCGGTTGGTACGAAGGCTGGACCGGCGGGCAAGATCTGTTCGACCTTCCGGCGGAACGGTCGCCGATGGAGCTGCGCTGGCTGGTGTATCGAAAGAGCTGACGCCGGCTCTAGGCTCTTGGTAGGTTCGCCGCCATGCCGACCGAGTCGGTTCGGCCCTCCGCCGAAGTCGTCCCACGCCTGGCGGTTCGCGATCCGGACCAATGGCTCGCGATTCTGTGCTGGCTGGTGATCGGCGGCTCGGGTCTGTCGATCCTGCTCTATTCGTTCGGGCGCGATCAGGGCATCTACGCGGTCGTCGCCGATACGATCTTGCAGGGTGGGATGCCGTACCGCGACGCTTGGGATTTCAAGCCGCCCGGCATCTTTCTCACCTACGCCCTGGCGCAAGCGCTGTTCGGCAAGTCGATGCTGGCGATCCGCTTGCTCGAGGTGCTCGCGCTGATCGGCGCGAGCCTCGGCTTCGAGCGTCTCGGCCAGGTGTTCTTCGATCGGCCCAAAGCAGGCCTGGTCGCCGCGGCGGTCGCGGCGCTGGTCCACGCCGAGCTCGAGTTCTGGCACACCGCTCAGCCCGAGACCTTCGCTGGCTACCTCACCGTTGCCGCGTTGGTAGTGGTGACGCTCGAGCCGTCGAATCGACGCCGCTGGTTGATCCCGCTCGCGACGGGAGCGTTGTTTGGTGTTTGCGCGCTGTACAAGCCGCCGATGGGTGGAGGCATCCTGGTCTGCGGCGCGTACGTGCTCACGCGCGAGCAACAGCGCGCAGCTAAGCTACCCCAGCTGCTTCGCGCCGCAGCGCTGCTGGTCGGCGGCTTTGCGCTGCCGATCTTGCTGGTCGTGGCGTGGGTCGCCGCGCGCGGCGCTTGGCCCGCGTTTTACTGGACATTTCACGACTTCGTGCCCGGCTACACGAAGCTGAACTGGAGCGATGCCCACGCTCCGGGGATGCTCTACTACGCGATCGACGAAGCCTTCATGAAGTTCTCGGCGCTGTCGGCGTTCGGGCTGATCGCGGCGATCGCGATGTCGCCGATCCATTCGCGCGAGCGTGAAGGCATCTTTCTGGTGCTCGGCATCATCGCGATCCAGCTGACCGGCGTGACGATGCAGGGCAAGTTCTTCCCCTACCACTACGCGGCCACGTTGACGCTGATCGCGTTCATTTCAGGGCTCGGCCTGTACAAGCTATTTCGCCGCTGCCTGGTGGCGGGTCCGGGCAGCTTGTTGGCGCTCGGCTCGTTCGTGGTGGTGGCGGTGTCGATGCGAGACGGCGCGCGCGACTTGCCACAAGGCTTTTGGGAGCGCACCGGCATGCGCCTTTCGTTCTTGATGCGCCAGGAACCGTTTCGCAGTCGCGCCGATCTCGACCGCGAGCTTTCGGTAGTGGCCGATTACAATCTGGACGCCGATCGCCGAGTCGCGCTCGAGATTCGTTCGCGCACGCGCGAAACAGATCCCGTTTTCATCTGGGGCTTCGAGCCGTCCATCTACTTTTTGGCGGAGCGACCGCTGGCGAGTCGCTGGACCTACGACGTGCCGCAACGCACGCAGTGGGAGCGCGGCTACTCGCGGCGTGAGCTGCTCAAGGATCTCTCGCTCAAGCGGCCCAAGCTGATCATCGTCCAGCGCCGCGACGTCTTTCCGAGCGTGACCGGTAGCCCGCTCGATTCGCGCGACGAGCTGCCGAATTTTCCGGAGCTCAAGAACTTGATTGATGCTCAGTACGTCAAAGTCCGTGAGATCGAGGACTTCGAGATTTACGAGCGCTCCGAGCGCGGCAGCTGAAACGAACTTTCGCTGCGCTGTTGCTGGAACAGCGGGAAACCTGAGCCATTTCGGGACGATTCATCCATTGAGGGAATGATTGGGCGACTCCCAACGATCAACCCAGTTGTGCCCGGACAATGCCTAGCGTCAGCTCGATTTTTCCAGGTCGGGTATTCCCTCCGGGCTGAATAATTGCGATAGAGACGGCTCGCACTGGACACGAAGTCGCCCCGAGGTCAGGAGTCACGTGATGAAAGCGCTGAGAAACGTAGTCAGGTTCTGTGTGGTGGGTCTCTCCGTCTCGGCGCTCGGCGCCGGTTGCTCCGACGGTGGTGGCGCGGCTCCTATCGGCACGCTGCCGACGGGCGGCTCCAGCAGCAACACGACTGGCGGCACGCCTCCGGCCGGAACTGCCGGCACCGGCGGTAGCGCGGCCACGACCGCCGGCACCGGCGGCACGGGAAGGACGGCCGCTCCGACCTGATCGAAAATTTCGTATCCAAGCGTGGTAACAAGTTCAGCGCCTACCTCGTCTTGTCACAAA
>JBEHXA010000598.1:0-4783 GCA_048498935.1 Myxococcota bacterium | reverse complement strand
GACAAGGCGCGTCGCACCGGTGTGCGCGCCGGCGACCTGCGCGATCCGGCCGGGCTCGGCGAGCGCGTGCGCGCCGCCCTGGCTGCCTGGGCCCCCACCATCAAGGCCCTGGGCGGCGAGGTGCCGAGCGCCGAAGAGGTCCTGAAGAAGCTCGAGCCGTCTACGAAGCGCGTCGTGGCTCTGCTCGCCAACACTTCCAAGATCGTCGACCAGGCGGTACGCGAGGGCAAGCGCGTGATGCTCGAAGGCGCGCAGGGCACCCTGCTCGACATCGACCACGGCACTTACCCGTTCGTCACCTCGAGCTCGGCCGTCGCCGGCGGCGCGTCGATCGGAACCGGCATCGGTCCGAACCGCATCTCGTCGGTGCTCGGCATCACCAAGGCCTACGCGACGCGCGTCGGCTCGGGGCCGTTCCCGACCGAGCTCAACGACGGCGACGGCCAGCATTTGCGCGAAGTCGGCGCCGAGTTCGGCTCCGTCACGGGGCGCCCGCGCCGCACGGGGTGGCTGGATCTGCCGGCGCTCCGTTACGCCTCGCGCGTCAACGGCATCGACGGTCTCGCGCTCACCAAGCTCGACGTGCTGACCGGGCTCTCGCGCATTCAGGTGTGCGTGGCTTACGACACGCCCGAAGGTCGCACCGACGACTTTCCGATCGATTACATCGACGTGCCGGGCGCCGTGAAGCCGGTCTACGAAGAGATGACGGGCTGGACCGAGAAGCTCGACGGCGTGCGCGTGCTCGACGAGCTGCCGAAGGCTGCTCGCTCGTACGTGCGCTTCCTCGAAGAGGCCGCCAAGGTGCCGCTGTACCTGCTCAGCGTGGGTCCGCGCCGCGGCGAGACGATCGTGCTGCACAATCCCTTCGTCGGACGGGCTGCGGCGCCGTGAACCCGGCATGGGCGCTCCCGCTCGTGATCGCGATGCAAACGCGATCGGCGAGCGTGTCGCCCCGACCCGTCACCTGGGCGGCGCAGAGCTCACGCCCGGCCGCGTGCTCCGCTTCACCGGGCCTGTGGGAGTTATCCCGCCAGGCGCAGGTGGAGCGGCGCTGTCGCGAGCTGGCGCGAGGCCAGGCGCTGCTCGAGCGCGCGCCCCAACAGGCTTTGGCTCGCGCCACGGCGCTGCTCGCAGAGTCCCCCGACTTGGTTCAAGCGCGCGTCTTGCGCGGCCGCGCGAGCTTGCGCTTGGGCAACACGCGCGCCGCGCTCGCCGACCTCGCGCCGCTCCTCGACGCGCCGCCCGGCACCCTCGCCGACCCGGCCACCCTCCAAGACGGCGGTCGTGCTGCCGTACGCGAAGGGGACCTGCCGACGGCGCTCCGCTTCTATCGCCAGCTGGGCAGCGGCGCGTCGCTGCTACCCGAACGACGCCAACAGCTCGTCGCTTACATCGAGATCGCAGCTGCGCTGCTTGCGCTGGAGTCGGGGCCGGGCGATCGCTCGCTCGAGGCGCTGGCGTACCTGCGCGAAGCGCGGCGTCGCTCGGCCGGTAGCGGCTACACGACGTTGGTCGCGCACTTGAGCGCCTACGCCTTGATGACCCAGGGTCGTCAGGCCGAGGGGCTCGCCGCGCTGAACGAAATCAAGCAAACGTCGGAGCTCGAGCGCGTGGTGACTCGCGGCGAGGCCGTGCTGCCGAGCTCGCTCTTGCCGGCGATTCGGGAGCGCATCGCTACCGCGACACGCAAGCCGGCGAGCAAGCGATGAAGCTCGCCTGGTCGCTCGGGCTGCTGGCGGCATCGTTGCTTTCGGTGCCGGCCGAGGCGGCCGAACCGACGCTCTGGCAGCGCGCACGCGATCCCGGCGCCTCGGTGCGTGAGCGCGCGCGGCTGCGAGCCGAACAACTCTTCGAGCAGGCCAGCGAGGCGCGCGGCGATCCGGAGCTGTTTCACAACCTGCTCCTGGGCAGCGCGTCACTGCTCGAGCTCGGCGGCGATGCGGCGAGGGATCCATGGCGCGCGGTGCTGCTCGGAAGGCTACTGCTGGAAGGCGAGTCGCCCCACCAGCAACGAGCCATGCAGCTCATCGAAGGTGGCCTCCCGAGCTTACCCGCCTCCGAGTTCAAGCGGCAGGCATGGTTCGATCTCGGTGTCGCGGCGCTGCGCGGCCGGCAGTACACCCGCAGTGAGCGGGCTTTCAGCGCGGCTTTGGCGCTCGCTTGGGACGTCGACGATCGGTCGATCACGCATCGAAACAGAGGTCGCTCGCGCATGCTCTCCGGGCAGCTCGCCGCCGCGCTGAGCGACTATCGAGCGGCGGTCGCGCTGGCTCGGGCGAGTGACACCCTGGCGCTGGCGCGCTTCGGGCTCGGCGTGGCGCTCGACCGCTCCGGCGACTTCCCGCAGGGGTTGCAGGAGGTGGCGCGCGCCGCGAGCATTCATTTGCCAGTTCCGCCCTATCCGGCGGAGAGCGTGCTCGATTGGTCGGAGCTGATCTGGACGCCCGACTACGAGGTTTTCTACGTGAAAGCCCTCGCAGCCATGGCGGAGGCTGCAGCGGCGGGGCCGCGCGAGGCGGCGCTGGCTGCCTACGACGAGGCGCTTCGCAACTGGGAGCTGTACCTCGGGCCTGCGACGCAAGACCGCGCGCCTTTCGTCCCGAATGCCGAGCGCCATCGCCAGCGCTGCCGCGACGCCGTGGAGCGCCTACGCGCTTCAGGCCGCGTACGGTAAAACCGGGCTCGACCCGAGCACGCGCCGGGCACCTTCGGCGTCTTCCACGGCCTCGAAGACGGGGCGCAGGTGTGGGCTGCGATCGATCTCACCGAAGGCGCCACTCGCGGCAAGCGAGCGAGCTTGCGGGCCGTCGAGCACCATGAAGACGTTGCTGAGGCCGTCGCCCGCGGGCGCGTCGATCACGTCCACGATCTTGGAGCGATCCACGTGAAGCTCTTCCCCGCGGCGCTGGATCAATACGCGCTTGTCCGTGATCAGGTAGCGCGTGTCACCGACGAGCTTTCCGGGGCGGATCACGGTGTGATAAGCGATGTAGCCGCCCACCACGAGCACCAGCGCTACCGCCAAAAAGAGGCCAGTCGCGAGCGCCACGAACATGGGCGACAGGTAGGGGAGGCCGCCGCGCGCCACCTTGCCGAGAGCCGAGAAAGCGCGCGTCACCATCTCCACGCCACCGACGACCATGCACCCGGAAATGGCCATTAGCAGCCACTGGCGCTGGCCGTGAGGCAGGTAGGCGCGCAGCTGCTGACGCGGCTGCGCCGACCAGATCACGCGCTCGCCGCGATCGAGCCGCTGTCCAATGGGCATTTCGGCGCTGCCGAGCGGCGCCAAGTCTTCGGCCCCGCGCACGATGGCCCAGACGCGGTCCGGCGCGGCGATACCGGGTAGCCGTAGCAGCAAGCGGCGGCGCAGCGCACCGGTCGGGACGGCGCGCACCAGCTCGAGGTCGCCGGTGTCGGGTTGGTCGGCATCCCAGAAGATGCGCGCGAAGCTCACCGCGCTGCGCTGGATGCTGCGACGGAAGGGACCGAACTGGACGATCACGTGGTGCTCGGTCACCACGTAGCGCCCGCGCTCCATCAGCATGCGCGGCACGGTGCGCAGGGCAATGCCGAGGGTCGTCGTCCAGAACCCGAACAGCAGCGTGCTGGTGGGCGTTACGTGCAGCACCAGCGACGTCACAAGCGCGAACAGCACGGCGATCACGCTCGTTGCGAAGCAGAGCCCCGCGAGGGCTCGCTGAAACGCCGATGGTCGAACGGATTTCGGACGACCTGTCCAAACAATCCGCTCACCATAAAGCGAGTCTCGCGCCACGAAAGCTCCTCGAGAGTTTAAACGACTAACTACCCGTAAACTTGCGCTGTACGGGCAGGGTCGTCAACGTCGGAGGTGTTTACCGTGCAGCTGCACGGGGCCTGTCGTGCTCGCGTTGTCGTTTGGGGCCGTAGCCCCAAAACGCGCTGCCGGTCGAGGTCGAGGCGAATCAGCTACCGGGCGAGACGAAGACGATCTCGACGCGCTCGTTTCGGGCTGCTGCACCGCTGCGATCGGGGGGCACGATGGGCGAAGTGCTGCCGGCGGCCCGCGCTTCGACGCGGGTTGCGCCCGCGGCTTTGAGCGCGTCGACCACCTGTGCGCCGAGCCCGTCGTCTTTCACCCCCGCGCGAGCGTCGTGGGTGACGACCAACACCGGAAACGCCCCGTGAGCTTTCGCGACACGTCCGAGCGCGGTGAGCTTTTCGGTCGCCTTGGCGCCGAGCTTGCCCTGCTCCCGCACCGCGCGCAGCGTGACGACCACACCGCGGTCGTCGCGGAAGGGCAGAAAATCTGCGCGGCTGAGCTCGGCCAGGAGTGAGTCGGACTCGCCTTGCGCCGGGTTCTGCTGCGCTCGCGGGCGGCGCGCCAGGGTGAGCTCGCGCAAGCAATCCGAACGCAGCGCCGTCGCGTCGTCGATGGGTGCGGGGCCTGCGCCTTCGAGCTTGCCTCGCAGTTCGTCCGCCTTGCCGAGTAGCGGACCGAGCGCGCTGCGGCCCGGCTCCACCAGGCGTGCGGCCACACAGAGCAGCGACGCCTGCGTCACGATCGCGCGCGCCGCTTCGCGTCGCGCCTTCTCGCGCTCCGGGGAGGCCGGCTCGTTTTTGGCGAGCGGTTCGGCGTCGCGCATCACTTTGGCGCGCATCTCCAGGTCGCTCGTTTCGGCGGAGAGGCGTTGCTGCTCGGCTTCGAGCTGGGCCAGACGCTCGGCCTGCTGCTTCTCGAGCGCGCGAGCCTCGGCAAGGCGGCCGTCGGCGCGGGTGAGGCGCGCTTCTACAGTGG
>JBEHXA010000597.1:0-4797 GCA_048498935.1 Myxococcota bacterium | reverse complement strand
GGTCGGCGAGCTGGTCCAATGCGAGGGCGAACGCCATGGCCAGCGCGGCGAGCATGGCGCACTAGGGCCGCTGCTGCCGCCCGGCTCACTCAGCCTGCGGATCGTGACGAGCTTCGCGTCGCCGATCGGCTTCGGTTCGCTATTCGCGCTGCTGCTCGATGCAGCGCCGGGGTTCGAGCCGTGTCGACGCCTGATCGGTACGCGGCCTGTCGCGCCCCTGTTGCTCGGGGCATGCCTGATGCTGCTGGCGCTGCCGGTCACGCCTTATTGGCTGCTCTCCGCGTGCCTCGCGGCTCTGGTCGGCGCCGTGGCGATCCGTCCCGACCACGGACTGAGCTGGTTGCTCGATCGACCAGCGCTGCGCTGGCTGGGCACGCTCAGCTACGCTGCGTACTTGCTGCACGTCACCGCGCTCGGCGTGGTGCGGCGCCTCGAACCGAGCTGGCACGAGCACGCTGCGCTCATCTTCGCAGCGGGACTGCCGCTCACCCTGCTGCTGGCGCTGGCGGCCCATTTTGCCGTCGAACGGCCTTTCCTCCGGTTGCGCCGACGCTGGCACTGAACCGCGCGGGGCCTCACCAGTCCTTGCAGCCTTGGGCGGTCGTGCACGCCGTGACTTCTTGCACCATGCCTTGTCCGCGCACGCAGCGCACGACCTGAGGCCCAGCGGTGCCGTAGTGGTAGTAGCCGCCGGCGTTCGCCATGCCGATCGCGCAGACCTTGTTCGGTTCCCCGGCTGGGGTGGTCGTCCAGTAGCCATCGCCCTGCAGGTCGAACACGGTCATGTCGATGGGACCCTCAGGCGGATACTTGCCGCACAGCGTTACAAGCGACGCGAGCTCACTGGCGTTCGGGATTCTCCAATCGTCGAAACCACCCAAGCTCGAATCGTTGCAGAAGGTCTCGGCCGCTGCGTAGTTCACGCCCGCTTGCGTCACCCTCATCCAATCGAGGCAGCTCTTGGGATCGTGCACGACGTCTCCCGTCGTGGCTAGCGCGCCCGTCGAGTCGGGTACACAGCTGCTCGCGCCACCCGCGACGCCACCCGTTCCGGAAGCGCCTCCGGCTCCGGTACCACCCTGCGCAGAGACGCCGCCGGTACCTCCGAGTCCGCTCACACCACCGGAGCCTCCGCTGCTCGAGCCCGCAGCACCGGCACCGCCAGTCGCAGCCACGCCGCCGGCATTGCCTCTGCCCGCCTGCGTACCGGCGCTTGCGCCGCCAATACCGCTCGCACCCGCGACCGTGCTCACACTGCCGCCGGAGCCGCCGGAAGGCAGGTCGGGCTGAGGCTCGACCTGCGAACATCCGGACAGCGCCACCGAACCCAACAACAACCAAGCCAGCAAGCGCTGCATCGCCTTCCAGCGTATCTGGAGGGACCAGCAAGAGCTCGGTCGATTCTTCTCGGAAGCGTTGGCAATGCGCCTACCCAACGCGCGCCTCACCAGCGGGTATCATCTCCAACGTGCGAAGGCCCGGCCGCCCCCGCCCTGTGTCGAGCTCGCTGCGTGCCCTCCTCGCCAGCGCGCTTCTCCTGCTCTTCGGGTTGGCCTGCACGGCCGAACCACCACCTCCCGCTCAGCAGCCCTGGACTGGTTTTTTTCACCCTCCGCCGAAACCGGGCGCGAGCATCAACACCAAGCAGTGTGCCTGTCGCGCCTGCGATCCGGACAGCTGCTGCCAGGCGGACCAAACGGAGAGCGTCACAGCCGCGTCGTCAGAGTGCAGCTCGAGCTACGAGTTCTCGGAAAAGTGCGGGATTGTGGTGCAAAGCTGCACGCCGCGCTGTTATTCCCATGTTTGGCGGGTGAAAAACCACGAGAGCTGCGACGCCACCCGGCCCCTGGTTTGCTGCGGGTAACAATCCGCCGCTATACTAGGGGCATGTCGGTTAGTGGTAGGCGTGTGATGGGTGTACGTGTGGGCTGGGGGATCAACGTGAGCTTGGCTCTGCTGTTCGCGGCGGGCTGCGGCAGTCGAACATCGATGCTCGATTCGGACGCTTATACGGACGAAGGCGACGACGATGTGATCATGCCGGGCACCGGCGGCAAAGGGGGCTCCACTTCACCTCCAACGCCCACGACGGGCGGCAAATCGGCCAGCGGTGGGACTGGCCCGCGAGGCGGCCAAGCTTCACGCGGTGGCCAGCCTGCGACCGGTGGCGCCAGCCCGAGCGGCGGAGCATTTCCAAGCGGCGGCACGACCGTGGGTGGCAGCTTCGGCACCGCTGGCGGCGTCTCGACTGGCGGGAGCGCGCCGACGCCAGGCACGACCACCCTGCAGATCTGCACCAACTACTGCAAGGGTTACGCGAACACCTGCAGCGTGGAGCTCAATGGTCGCGACTGCATCGCGCTTTGCGCCGCCGAGGTCGACGGCTTTGGCAAGAGCTGTCAAAGGCTCGGGCTCAAGGCAGTGAAGTGCCTCACCCCGTCGTTTCAAAAACCGAACCTCAGCTGCGGCGAGGCAACCTCGCAAGGCCTGAATAGGTGCGGCGCTGGGGTCAACAAATTCCAGGAATGCAAGCGCGACGTGGCCCCTACACCGGTACCGGTCGACCCCACACCGGCCAATTGCGACACCTTCGCGTCAGGTGACGGTGTGAGCTGCAAGATGGGCATGACGTGCGTCGACGGCAACTACAACGTCGATTGCCAGCTGCTCAACAACGGCTACTACACCTGCAATTGCTACTTTCCGAACGGCGCCACCGCGAACACCCAGTTGACCGCGAACGGTCCCGACTACGCGTGCGGCACCGCAGCCCAGTACTGCGGTTTCCCAGGGCAATAGCGTCAGCGGTTCACGACGTTCTGCGGGGTTCCCCGTAGGATCGCGCGCACGTTGTCGGCGGTGATTTGCATCGCGCGGCGGCGTGCCGCCAGCGTGGTCCAGGCGATGTGGGGTGTGATCACGCAGTTCTTCGCCGAGAAGGCGGGGCTATTGGCCGGCGGCGGTTCGACGTCGAGCACGTCGAGCGCCGCCCCCGCAATGACTCCTCGGTTGAGGGCCTGAGCCAGATCCGACTCGACCACCAGCGCGCCCCGACCTGCGTTGATGAGCAGCGCCGTCGGGCGCATGCTGGCGAGGCGGGTCGCGTCGATCAACCCGCGAGTCTCGGGCGTGAGCGGGCAATGCAAGGTCACGACGTCCGCGCTGCGGAACAGATCGTCGAGCGGCACGCGCAAGAGCCAGTCCGGATCGCCGTCGCGCCGCGCCTCACCGGCGGCCAGGATGCGCATGCCCAGCGCTCGGCCGATCTTGGCTACGCGGCGACCGATAGCGCCGAAACCGACCACGCCCAGCGTGA
Organism: Myxococcota bacterium; assembly: GCA_048498935.1. Lineage (GTDB taxonomy): Bacteria > Myxococcota_A > Polyangia > Polyangiales > Polyangiaceae > PMG-095. The sequence goes on along the minus strand of JBEHXA010000597.1, from coordinate 1,481 downwards.
GCCCATCGAGCTCGGTGAGTGAAGCCAGCGTGAAGCTGAAATCGGGTGACGTGGCCCAGTCGCCGGCGTGGACTGCGCGATCGTGCAGTCCGACGCGGTTGGTGAGCTCGAGCAGCAACGCGATCGTGTGCTGCGCAGTGCTGGCCGTGCTGTAAGCCGGGACGTTGCACACCGGTAGACCGAGCTCCGTCGCCGCCGTGAGATCCACCACGTTGACGCCGGTCGCCGTCACGCAGACGCCGCGCAGGTCGGGCAAGGCGCGCAGCGTGGCAGCGTCGAGCCGCGTCTTGTTGGTGAGCGCCACCTGCGCGCCGAGGGCGCGTGCCACGACCTCGTCGGGCTCGCTACGATCGAAGGTGACAAGCTCGCCGTGTATCGCCACCGGCGTCCACGGGTTGTCTCCAGGGTTCAGGGTGTACGCATCGAGGACGACGAGCCGCGGCACGCCGGGCAGCATAGCGTCTCGTCAGCGACGCGCGTCGCTCACGGCGGCGCGACCCAAGAACTGCTGAAAACTGGCGCGATTTTGGTCGGTCGGCGGCTTGTCGTAAGCGTAGGGGCGCGCGATCTTGTTGGCGAACAAGCAGTTGACCGCCTTGTCGAAAGCGCGCGCGGCGGGCGCGAGATCGACGGCCTTGGAGCTGTCGTCGGCCACGCGCCGCACGGCCGACTGCAGCTGCTCACACCAACCAGCCGACTCCGGCAAAGTGAGCGGGGCCGCTGCTGAGCAGTAGTGCCGGCGAATGATCGCCGTCGCGGGTAGCTCGTACCAATCGAGGCCCGACGCCTTGCCAGCGTCGCCCGCCGCCGCGGGCGCCGGGATAGGCGCGGTGCCACCGCCACCCGACGCCGGCGGAGCCACGACGACCATCTGGTGCAGCGACGTCGTGATCTCGCGGAAGTCCTTGTCGCTACACACGAACTCGAACGACGGCGCAGGCGCGAAAGAATCCGGAGGAAAGTAGGAGGCGACGCAGGCGTCGCGATCCTCGGACGAGGTCTGGTGTTTCTTGGCCGACTTCGCTGGAGCAGGAGTAGGCGGTGGCGGAGTGGGCGCGGGTGCTTCGGCGATCGGCGGAGTCGGGTTCGAATCGGGGGCCACCAGCAGGTACATACCGGCCCCGCCCACCAGCGCTGCGCCCACGAGCAACGGCCAGACCTGCTTCTTCTTCTCGAACGGATTGATCGAGACCCGCTTGCCCGGAGCCTTGCTCGGCCTCGCTCCCGCTGCACTGGAACCGCCGGCTGCGCTCGCACCGGGCGCGCTCGCCGTAACCGGCCGAGCGTCGGCGGGAGCGGCCGGCACTACCGGAGCCTCCGGCAGCGCCCCGAGCGGCGGCGCGACCGGGCGCAGCTCGGTCCCTTCGTCGTCCGGCAACAAATCGTCGTCGAGCACGACACCGTCGTCGCGCGCGGCGCCGAGAATGCCATCACGCGGAAGAGGGTCCCGGGCTCTGGCGTAGCTGCCCTGTTCGCCAAAA
>JBEHXA010000596.1:0-4820 GCA_048498935.1 Myxococcota bacterium | reverse complement strand
CTGGCCAAGCCCTCCGATGGGGGAGCGCAGTCCCTGGGAGTCCGACTCATGATCGTCTGCACGCGGTGTGGCGCCACGAATCAGCCCACCAGCAAGTTCTGCTTGTCGTGCGGTGCGCCCTTGGCGGCCGCTGCACCTGGCGCGGGGGCGCCTGCACCGAGCCCGCAGGGTCCTCCCGCCCACTACGCGCCGGCCCCCGCGGCCCCTGCGCCAGCGCAACCCCCGCAGCCGCAATGGGGTGCGCCACCGCCGCAGCCTCATTACGCGCCGCCGCCGCAACAGCCGGCTCCCCAACAGCCCCCTCCCCAGCAATGGGGCGGCCCGCCGCCGCAGTACGGCCAGCCTCCGCCGCAGCCGGCGCCTGCGCCTTGGGGCGCTCCGCCGCAGCCTTTTTCTCCTGAACCGCCGCGGTACCAAGCGGGCACGCCGGAAGGTCTGAATCCGTTCGGCGCGACCGTCGGTCCCGGCCCGGCTCCGGTCGGCCCGTACGGCGCCCCGCCGAACCCGGCGCACGGCGCGCCTCCTGGTTACGGCCCTCCCCCCGGCTACGGCCCGCCTGCGGGTTATGGCGCCCCGCCCGCCTGGGGACCGGCGCCTGAGGCCGCCCCCCAAGCACCACCTCCCGCCGCGTGGGGTGCGCCGCCGGCCGCGGCTCCCGCAGCGCCGGGCGCTGGTGCGCATTCCAAGGATCCGTCGGCCTACGCCGCGACCGCACCGCCTCCCACTGGCGAAGAGTTCGAGCGCGCTCAAAGCGCACCACCGGCCGCTCCGGCCGCCATGGCGGCTCCGCTCGCCGCTCCGCCCGCCGCCGCTCCGATGCCGGCGCCGTCCGCTCCTCCTGCCGCTCCCGCACCTGCAGCGGACCCTTCCGCAAGTCTGCGAGTGCTCGCCGGCTTCCTGGTCAGCTACGAGGCCACCGAGCTCGGTGGCTTCTGGCCGATCTACCAAGGAGCCAACGTCATCGGGCGCAAGGGCGCAGCCCCGGGACTCGACGTCGAGATCGATCACCCGACGACCTCGTCACGCCACGCGGTCATTCACGCGACCGCGCGCCCAGGCCGCCTGCGCATCGAAGATCCAGGCAGCACCAACGGCACGTTCCTCGGCGAGCAAATGATCGAGAAAGCAAAACCGCACGAGCTGCGCGACGGCGAAGCCGTGCGCTTCGGTGGTTTCAACGTGATCGTGAAGATCATCTGAGTTCGTGAACACATACGCGGGGGCACCTCGCTCCCACTGCCCCAACCGAGAGCCTTCGGAGATGACGCGCTTTATCACCTTCATCATCAGGTCCCACTCACGCCTGCACGGCGCGCTGCTCCTCGCGCTACTGACCGCGCTGTCCTTCACGACGCGACTCGCCACGGCAGCGCCGGAGGTGAAGATCCTGCGCATCGACCCGCGCGCGGCTCAGGAAGCCGGCAACCCGGTGCTGACCACGGTCGTGGACATCGCCCAGAGCAAACGGGTGAGCGACGCCACCACTCCCTGTGCAGGCCTCACCGGCACGGCTCAGCTCGATTGCATGAGCCAAAACCTGGAAAAGCCGTTCGCGCTCTACCAGGCCTTTCCGTTCCCCTCTGATCGCGCGCTCTTCACCGTAGCGGTGGACGGCACCGACATGCCGGCGAAGTTCATCAGCCTGGCGCGCTGGGGTGAGAGCCAGCAGCAGCCGGGCGTCGGCACCTCGTGGCTCATCCTGGTCGACGCCGATCGGCGCATGGGCAAGAGCTTCGAAGACGCCAAGCAGCTGGCGCAGCAGTTCGTGGCCTCGATGGGCCCGAACGACATCGTCAACATCACCTTCTTCAACGATCGCCAGGTGGTGAAAGATTCCAAGTGGCTGCCGGCCGCGCAGAAAGCCAAGGCCACGACGTTCATCACCGGGACCACCGAGACGTTCGCGTCATCGGGGCGTAACCGCTCGCTGCTCACGATCATCAAGACGGCCGCCACCGACGGCTTCAAGGCACTCGGCAACGTCGGTGAAGACGTGAAGGTGCCGCTGCACCAGGCCATGGTCGTGCTCTCGAGCGGCTTCGGCGGAACCGATCCGGCCACGACCGGCCCCGGCGCGCTGCAGCTGCAGCAGTACATGACTCAGGGCCGGTTTCCCGAGGACAACACCGCGCTGCCGAAGGCACCCGTCCCGGTGATCAGCGTCTATTACCCGCAGACGGTGATCGACGAGTTCAAGCAGAACTCACTCGAGTTCATGCAGAACCTGGCCAACACCGAGATGGGCGGCTTCTTCACCGTGATGCAGGCTGGCCAGGGCTCGCGCTCGGCCACCATCGTGAGCACGGTGCGCCAGCGCTTCTCGAAGATGAACATCGTGAAGTGGAAGGTGTCGTGCGTGTCGCCGAGCGTCACGCAAACCTTCAAGCTGGTATTCCGCGACACCAACCCGCCGATCCTCGGCGACAACACCTTCAAGGACGTGCCGGTCGGCATCGACCCGAGCGCGTGGCCGCTCGACGTGAACCTCGAATACACGACCGAGATGTCCAAGCGGGATGGCAGCGCCGTTTACCCGGGCGGCTCGTTCAAGGTGTACGGTGACTTCTGCTGGGGTGGCGAGAAAGACCGCGCGGAGGTGTATTTCCTCCCCGCCGGCCAACCCATCCCGACTGCCCTCACCGGCACCGACATCGCGACGGCCAAGCGCACGCAGCAGCAGCTGATCGCGATGGGCATGAAAGGCGCCGCGCTCGAAGCCACCGACACCTACGCGTCGTTCTCGGCGCCGGATACGGACAAGATCCTCCACGGCTCGGGCGATCAAGCCGTGGTGCGCCTGGTCATCTACGACAACAAGGCGCACCGCGCGAGTGGCGTGACCGCCAGCACCATCGTGCAGATGAAGGGCAGCACGGCGCCGCTACCACTGCTGCTGATCCTCGGTAGCTTGTTCGGCCTCGTGGTGGTGGCGCTACTGGTCGTCGTCATCGTGCGTGGCGGCGGCAAAAAGCGTCCAGTGGCAGCAGGCCCGGCGCCGGTGGTGGCCGGTGGTTACGGCGCTCCGCCGGCACCGCAAGGCTACGGCGCGCCTCCCGGTTACCAACCGGGCTACCAGCCCGGCTACGGGCAGCCGCCCGTCGCACCCCAAGCGCCCGCCCCGCAAGCTCCCCCGGCCAATCCGTACGGTGGCGGCGGCGCTACGACTGCCATTCTGACCGGCGCAACCGGCGTTTACACCATCATGGCCGGTCAAGAAGTGCGCGCCGGGCGTGATACGGGCCAGTGCGTCATCGCGCTGAACGAGCCGCGTATCTCGAGCGTCCACGCGAGCCTCAAGCTCGAAGGTGGTCAGCTCTACGTGCGCGACGAGAACAGCAACAACGGCACGCTCGTGAACGGTAACCGCCTCTCGCCCGGCGTGTGGTCGCCCGTACCGCCTGGTTCCATCCTGCGCTTCGGTCCGATCGAATTCAGCGCGGCGGTGCAATAAGCGATGCTGCCCGGTTTTTCGAAGGCGACGCTGCTCGTCGGCAGCGCCCCGCATTGCGACATTCGCTTGGGCGGTCCGGGTGTCGCGCCGGAGCACGCGCGCGTTCACCACGCCAACGGCAGCGTCACGTTCACCGATCTGGGCGCAGGTCCGACGACGGTCAACGGGCAGCCCCTCGCGCCGGGCGCTTCGGCTCCGTTCGATTTTCGCGCGCAGTTCGCGGTCGGGCAGTCGCCGGTGCCGCTGGCGCATCCGGCGCTCGCGTTGATGTTGATGGAGCAAGGCAAGGCTCCGCTCAGCCCGGGACAGCTCGTGCTCGGGCGGGACCCAGCGCGCGTGAACGTGGTGGTGCACCACCCGAACGTCTCGAGCTTACACGCCACGTTTCACCTGAATCCGCTCGGCATCACGGATCAGCAATCGACCAGCGGAACCTGGCTAGGTTCGGAGCGACTCGCGCCCGGCCAAGCGCGCCCGCTGGATCCGCACGCGTTCGTCGGGCTCGGGCCCGTAGCGATCCCGGTCGGTCTGCTGCTCCAGCTCGCCCAGGCCATGAACGCGAACGGCTACGGAGCGCCTCCGGCAGCCGCACACGCTCCGGTCGCGGCTGCTGCGGCGCCGCTGGCCGCCGCGGGCGGCGTGGCGACCGGCGCCGCGCAGGCTGCCCCCAGCGCGGCCGTGAGCGGCAAGCCGAAGCACAAGACCGTGATCGGTCAGGTGCGGCTCGAAGGGCCAGCTGGCGCGGTCAAAACCATCGGCCGCACGCCGGACAACGCGATTCAAATCCCGCACCCGCAGGTGTCGAGCCACCACGCCGCCCTGCACTTCGTCGGCGGGCAGCTCTTCCTCGAGGACAAGAGCAGCGCCAACGGCACGTTCGTGCGCGGCCAGCGCATCCCACCGGGTCAGCGCGTCCCGGTGAGCAGCGGCGAAAAGGTCTTCATCGGCCCGATGCCCCTCGTGCTCCAGCTCGAGGGGCAAGAGGTCGCGGTCGTGGTCGAAGACGCGGTCAGCTGGGAAGGGCGACCGCTCTACGAAATCGAAGCCTGGGACCTGGTGATGCAGGTTCCGGATCGCGACAACCCCGCCGAGCTCAAGACGCTGCTCGATCATGTCAGCTTCAAAGCCCTGCCAGGCGACTTCATCGCCCTGATGGGGCCGAGCGGCGCAGGCAAGACCACGCTGCTGATGACGCTGAACGGCTACCTGCCGCCGACGGCCGGCCAGGTGCGCATCAACGGCGAAGATCTGTACGCCATCTACGACGCGCTGCGCGGCTCGATCGGCTACGTGCCGCAGGACGACATCGTGCACCCCGAGCTCACGGTGTTCGAAGCCGTGCGCTACAGCGCGCGCTTCCGCCTACCCC
>JBEHXA010000595.1:0-4826 GCA_048498935.1 Myxococcota bacterium | reverse complement strand
GATCCGTTTGTGGTCGTCTCCTGCGCAATGCGCACAGCCAAGGCCACAATAGTGGTCATGCGGGGTGGCAGGGGCTGGTGGCCGTGGCTGGCGGCCTTACCCGCTTGCGCGTACAGCTCGCGCTTGGTCTCGTCGGGTGCCGCTTCGGCGAGCTGCTCCCGCCAGGCCGCGCGATCTTCGTCACCGCTGCCGGCGATGCGCTCATGCAGCTCGCGCAGGCCGATGTCGCTCGGTCGTGCCGCGATCGCGTCGCGCAGCAAGCTGGCGGCCACCGTCATGTCCGACTCCGCGACGAGTAGCGCTTCGCGCACTAAATCCAGCGCGGTTTCGACCGGATCGTCCGATTCCGTGCGGCGCCCGCGCAACCAGCCGAGCAGGCGCTCGCCGTCGCCGCGCGCGCGCGCTTGCTGCTCACCGAGCCGGTGGATGAGCGATAGGGAGGGCAGGGACTCGGCTGCCTTGCGCAGCAGCTCGTCGTAACGTTCGGCGTCCTCGGGGCCGATGCGCAGCGCGGCTTCGAGTAGGTAGAGCGCGGTTTGAGACGGCTCGCCGGCGGCCTGCGCGGCAGCGCTCAGCAGCTCGACGGTGCGATCGCGGTCGGCGCGGCTCAGGAGCGCGCGCAGCGGGGTCGGCGAAGCGGGCGCTTCGGCCAGCGCCGCCGCGAAGCGCTCGGCGGCGGCGTCGGTCTCGCCAGCGAGCTCTTGAATCAACGCGCTCGCCAGGCTCACGTCCGCAGCGCGAGCCGGATCGCCGTCCGCGAGCGCGGCCACGCTGCGCAGCAGCGCGGGCGACTGCTTGTCGAGGGCGGCGAAACGCAGCTCGAAAGCAGGGCCGAGCGGTTGCTCGGGATTCGCCTCGCCGAAGCGGCGCACTGGCGCGCGCAGCCAAGAAAGGGAGCTCGCCAGCTCGACATCCGCCGGCGGCGTCAGCGCCAGACCGAGCGCTTGCGCTGCGCGCGTGGGCTCCGGCCCCGCCAGCAGCTCGCCGGATTGCTCGGGCGACAGCGCGCCGTGGATCGCAGCTGCCAGCGGTCGCTGTTCCTCTTGATTGGCGAGCTCGAAGGCGAGCGGGCCGAGCGTGGCCAGGCCCTCGCCGCTGAGCGCCCCCAGCACGGCGCGATCGAGCGCACGGAAGGCTTCGGTTTCACCTTCGCTCGCCGCGCGAATGCCTTCTTCGGAGCCTTGCTCGAGCGCGCGCGCCGAGAGCGTGCGACGCGCGAGCAGGTCGGCGCCGCCGCCGAGCAGTCGCTCGAGCCAGCCCATCGCGTCGGGGCGTGTCTTGCTTTCGTGAGCGGCGAGCGAGGCGGCGAGCCACAGCGCGGCCGGCCCGATCCCTTCGATTTCGGCCAGGCGCGCGACGAGCGTCGCGGTGCCGCCGCGGTCTCCGAGCGCAAACGCCTTGCGGGCTTGCTCGAACGCCAGGCTGGGGCTCACGGTGGTGCCGGGCGCGCCCGCAGGCGCCGGCGCGCCGCGCAAGCGCGAGCTCTCCTCGGTGGCGCCCATGAGCTCGGCGAGCTCGACCGATTCGGGCCAGCGCATGCGCGCCGGGCCGGTGCCCTTGCTGAGCAAATCGACCAGCTTGGCGACATGCGCGCGCGGGTCGTCGGTGCTGGCGCGCACTGCCAGCTCGAGCTTCTTCTTCCCCGTGGCGTCGTCCTTGAGCGCCAGCCGATGGACCTCGGCGTTGAGGTAGGCCGCGTGCACGCGCGCCTCCGGCGTCGCGGCGCCGCGCGTCTCCAGGTCGAGCGCGGTGGCGACGGCCTTCCAATCGCCTTCGGCGGCGGCCAGCGCGCGCAGTTGACGGCTCACCAGCGGCAGTGAGCGAGCCATCGAGCTGGCTTCGGTCGCGACTTCGCGAGCGCGGCCGATGTCGCCGACCAGCGCCCACAGCTCGCTCGCGACCAGCAGCGCGCGCGCCTTGGCGACCGGATCCGAGGCGGCTTGCGCTTCGGCTTCGAGCCACTCGGCGCGCTCGCTCCAGCGTTGACTTTCGAGCCCCAGGTGCGCCGAGGCAGGGCGCTCGTCGGGCCACAGGGAGGTCGAAGCGGCGTGAAAGTCCGGCGGCGGCGGCGTGTGTGAGAGCGGCGCGCGCGGGCGCTCGGCCAGCTCGGCTTCCGCGAGCGCTTCCAGCTCGGCTTCGGTGAGCTCCGCTTCTTGGCCGCCAGCGACGCTCGCGTCGTGCAGCAGCGATTCGATGCTGTCGACCTGCGTCTCCTCGAAGCTCAGGTCTCCGAGCTCGCTGAGCGGCGACTTGCTCGGGCGCGGCAAGCTGTCCACCTCGGCAGCCGATAGCTCGAGCTCCTCGAGCGGCTCGACCTCGTCGAATTCTTCAATCTGCTCGGGAGGGCGCGCGGTAGCGATGCCGTGTGCAGACGCGGTCTGCTCGAGCATGCCGTCGAGGTCGTGCAGCGTCGGCATGGCGTGCACGCGGGTGACCTCGTCGTCCAAGAACCCACCTTGCTCGCGCGACGGCGGCAGCGGCGTGACCAACGGCGCTTGCGGGCTGTGCGCGGGAGGGAAGGGCTGCCGCGCCGGGGGGCCTGCGGGATTGACCGCGGGGGGCTGGGCCGTACCGGTGCCTCGTGCGGGCGTTGGGACGCGAGAACCGGCAGGCCTCGGGACCGCCGAGGAGCCACCGGGTCGGGGAATGCCAGGGCGCGGCGGGCTGAACGCAGGCGGAGGCGGCAGTGCCGGAACGGCCGGCACGACGGCGGCGGGCGGGGGAGGCGGCAGCACCTCGGCGCTGGGTGCCGGGGGCGCCCCGTCAGACGGAGAAGCGGTGGCAGGGCCGTCATCGTCCAAGCCCATGCTTGCCGCGAGCTCCTGAAGCTCCTGCGCCGCGATGGCGTCGACGTTGCCGACCCAGGTAACGTCGTCGTCGGAGAACTCGCGGCTCTCGGGCGCGTGCAGCATCGGGCCATCCGAGGGCGGCGGCTGGCTCTCACCCGGCGCGCTCGGGCGACCGCTGCCGCTGAGCTTCACGTGTGGCGTCGGAGGCGGAGGCTCGTCGGAGAGCAGCGAATCGAGCAGCGCGTCGGCCTCGAAGTCGAGGTCGTCGCCCAGCTCCTTGCCGATGCTGCCGGCGCTGCCGCTACGGCCTGCGCCGCGCGAGCGCTTGTCGCTTTCGTCACCGCCGCTCATCGGACTCCCATGCCGAGCTGCTCGCGCAGCTCGAGATAATTGGGCGACAGCACGAACGCCAGCAGACGCTCGGCGCGCGCCCGCGCTTCGCGCGATTCGCCGACCGGCGTGCGCGCCGGGCCGCCCAGCACCCACGACACATCGCCGGCTGCGACCGCGGCCATGCGATCCAAGCTCGACAGAGCTGCGCGCACCCAGGCTTGCGGATCGGGCGCTTCTGCCGCTACGGCGCGTGCCAGATCCGGCAAGAGCTTGCGCACTCGGCGCGGCAGCTCTTTGCCGAGCAGGCGCTGAAACTCGCCGAGCATCGCGAACGCTGGGGAAGGCAGATCGACCTCGGCCAAGCGACACGACGCCACCACCAGAGCCGCCACGTCGTCGAGCTCGCGATGACCGAGCACGCTGGTGCCGCGCCTGAGCGCGTACAGCTCACGCGCCACGGCTTGGCGGTGGATGGGCGAGAGCGGAGCGGTCACGTTGGTGCCGATCACGATCGCGGGCGTGTCGAGCGCCAGCGCCCGCACCCGGTCGGGGTCGCTGCCGCCCGCGTACAGCTCGAATTCGCCGACCCCGAGCGCGCCAGCCCAGGCGGCGATTTCGTTGCGGATCGGCATGCCGGCGCGCGGGTCGACGCGCTCCTTCTTGCTCACTCCAAAGGCTTGCAGGCTGGGGCCGAGCGCGGCCGTGATGGTGGTCGCCATCGCGCGCATCAACTCGGCGACTGCTCCGCGATCATCGGGGTCGGCGAGGTTCGGAAGCGCAGCGTCGTCGATCGCGATCTTGGGCACGGTTGCGACGCGGCGATCGAGCGCCGCCAGCTCCTTGTCGATGGCGGGGCTGCCGTGATCGATCGCGCACAGCGCGCCGAGCGTTGCCTGACGTTGCGGCATGTTGCCCAGGAACTCGGCCACCTTCGCCAGCCACAGCACGCGGTCCGCGTCGAGCGGGTTGTCGGTCAGGCGGGCTACCAGCGTCACCTGCGCGCGCGCCAGCAGCGGGCGGGCGCTCGTCTCGGGCAGCGCGCCGCTCAATACCAAATCGATCGCGTCGCTGTCGTCCGGCGCTTCCGCCAGGAGCTTTTCGACCGCTTGCTGCGCGCGCTTGGGGGCCTTCAGCTGGTCTCGATAGATGGCGAGGGCCAGGCGCGCGGCTTCGATGCGCCCGTCGCGGCTGTCGCGCTCGTTCATCAAGAGCTCGAGCACGGTGACGGCTTGCTCGTAGGCGCCCGCCTTGGCGGCGACGCGCGCCAAGCGCTCGCGGATCGGCAACGTGGAGAGCTTGGCGGCGTGCAGCGAGCTCAGCACCGCCAGCGCGCGCTGCGGATCGTGCAGCTTGTTCTCGAACAAATCGACGGCCGCGACGCCGCTCATCAAGCGCTGCTGCGTGGGCGCTTCGGGGTGCGCTGCCAGCTCGGCCAGGTGGGTGGCGGCCTCTTCGAAGCGCCCGACGGTAATGAAGATTTCGCCCGACAGCGCGAGCGCACCGACGTGCTCCGGCTCGAGCATGCGCACGTTCTCGAGCGCCGTGAGCGCGCCTTCGCGGTCACCCTTGCCGCGCAGCACGCGCGCGCGCTCCCAGAACAACTTGGCGATCTCGTCCGGATCTTCCGCGACACCGAGGCGCCGGGTGATGAGATCCAGGAGGCGCTCGTCGTCCTCATGCTGGCGCACGATGCGGAACAGCAGA
>JBEHXA010000594.1:0-4832 GCA_048498935.1 Myxococcota bacterium | reverse complement strand
AGCGCATGCATCGAGATCGCGCGCGGTATCGGGTTCGGCTGCGGCAATACGCCGAGACGCGGTTGGACGAGCGGGTGCCCAGCCACGAAGACTCGAGCCAGGTCGCCCGTCAACTGCGCGACCTGCTCGGCCGGTTGGATGAGGCCAAGCGGGTAGTGGTGATCCTGATGGAGCTGGAAGGGATGACATCGGCGGAAGTAGCGGCGATCTTGAGCGTGCCTCAGGGCACGATCGATTCGCGGCTGCGCGCTGCGCGCAAGCAACTCAAGAGCTTGCTCGAGCAAGAGCCGGTGCAGGGTCTGGAGGTCGTGCCATGAGCAGCGACGACCGACTGGACGCGCTGTTCGCCGCCGAACGCGCCGAGCAACCGAGCCCGCAGACCACGGCGCACGGCCTGGAAACGCTGCGTTCCGCGCTCGGCGCCAACCTGGCAGCCCCGGCGGTCGCGCACGGGCCGCTCAAGCTCGGTGTGTCGCTATTCGCGAAATGGACCGTAGGGTCGGCGGTGCTGGTGGTCGGCGCTCTTTCAGCAACGATAGGTGTGCGGCCCGCGGCGCCCCCGGCGAGTCGCAGCACTGCAACCGTGACTCCGAGCGCGGCCCTGTCGTCGCCGCGCGTAGCGCCCCCGCCAGAAGCGACCGCGATTGCATCGGCGGAGAACACGCCGTTAGCGCGTCCTGCGACCGTCAGCCCAACGTCGGCGAGCGCTGACGCGGCGGAACCGAGCTCGACCTTCCGAGATGAGCTGCGGCTGATCAAGGCGGCGAAGCAAGATCTCGATGCCGGGCGCGATCGCGGAGCCGTCGAGTTACTGCGCGATCACGCTCGGCTTTATCCCGGTGGGATTTTTGCGAGTGAGCGGGATGCGCTGTTAGTGCTGCTCGACTGCCGGATCGATCCGACGCGTGGGCAAGCCTCCGCGCGTCGCTTTCTTCAGAGCAACGCGAGCTCTCCACTGGTTGACCGCATCACGCGCGCTTGCGCGCTGGGCACTCCGGCAACGCCCGCAGTTGGTTCTTTTCCAGAATCGACTCCGATCAAATGAAAAGCGCCCTCGAGCGGAAACAGGCTGCAGAGGAGTAACGATGGACAAGGCATGGCGTCGGGTTAGGGGGGTGGCGGCTTTTGGCGTGCTGGCGATGGGAGCCTGCAGCGGAAAGCTCGACCTCCTGGGCGAGATGAACAGCGGCGGCTCCGGCGGAAGCTCGGGCAGCAAGACGGGAGGCTCGTCGGGCTCCGCGCCAGAGTCGATGGACCAAGCCGGCGGAGCCGACGGTGACGGATCGGGAGGAGCCGCAGGCAGCGGACCGCTCACGGCCGGTACCGGGCCGCTCACGGCCGGTAGCGGGGGCGTGGGGGGTGCTCCTTCGCCGCCCGACCCGCCCGACCCCGTACCGGTGGGCCCCAACTACCAACTCACGGGCAGCTGGCCGAGGCGTCCCACCGCCCTCGCCACGAAACCGGGGACGCTGACTTACACGAAGATCACGATTCACGATCGCTTTCTCGCCGAGAGTTGCGCGATTGGTGACTACAACAACGATGGTTTGCCCGATGTCTCGTCGGGTCGCCGCTGGTACGAGCAGCAGCCGGGCGGCACTGCGGAGAGCATCACCTTCAGTGAGCACATCTTTCGCGGTGGTCACGACGACTTGCCGCGCAACGGCGATGGACCGGAGATCGAGATCGACACGGGCGTTTCGGACGATCGCGCCGACTACGCGTACGACGTCGATGACGACGGCTTCACCGACATCATCAACACCACCGCCCCGAACGCGAACGACTTCGCGAACCCCAATCCCCAACCGGCACCCCAACCGCACGCTACGGCGTACTGGTACAAGAATCCTGGGCCTGCTCAGGCGGGCGTGACTCAGTGGCCAGGCTATCTCATTCACACGGATTTTCAGGGCGAGCAGCACGCCATCGCGGACATCGACAGCGACGGTAAGCCCGAGCTGGTCGGTGCCTGCAAGAGCTGCAACCCCAACGAGCGCAAGGGCTACTACAAGGCTCAACCCAACAATCCGACGGGCGGTTGGACATTCCACGCCGTGAGCGCGCTCACGCCCTTTCCGTTCGGCGGCGTCGGAGCGATTCATGGCATCGGTGTTGGCGACGTCAACGGCGACGGCAAACCCGACTTGCTGGATCGCGTGGGCGCGTATATCGACGTGGCGGCAGCTCAGCCGAACGTCACTATCTGTCCGGCGCCCGGTTGCGGCCTGATTCAGCAAAATTTCTTCGTCGCGAATGGTGAGGTCGAGGGGCCTTCCCACATCTATGCAAGCGATCTGGATGGTGACGGTGACGCGGACGTCGTGGCGGCCGACTCGGCCTACCTGGAGGGCTTGTCGTGGTACGAGCAGACCTCGCCTGGTCAATTTACGCGCCACCGCTTCATGGGACACTCGAACGAACGCGACCTGTTCGGTGTCTACTTCACCGGCCCCATCGCGCTCGAGCTCGTCGACATGGACGGCGACGGCGTCTCCGACGTGGTGACCGGCAAGATGCGCTTCGTCATGCCCAACGGCTACGGCGTTCCGGATCTACTCGGCGCCCCAGTGCTCTACGTCTTTAAAACGGTGCGCGGGACACCCGGCCCCGACGGCAGCCCGATTACCCTGCGTCCAGTCCTTGTCGACAACATGACCGGCATTGGCAGGCAGATCGCAGTAGGTCACATCAATACCGACGGCATCCCGGACATCTGCGTTGCGACCAAGCTTGGCCTCAACGTGTACCTGGGCCACTGAGAGAGCGAAGCTCGGCGCGGACCTTTGCGCAGCGCGCTCGCGCTCAACGGCGCAGCGCGCCGAGCTCGACCCACACCGGCAAGTGATCGGACACCCCGTCGCCGAGCGCGGTATCGACGCCCCAAGTGCCGGTGACGCTGCCCAGCAGGGCGTCGTTCACGATGATGCGATCGTAGGCGCAATGCGTGGCGCCTGCGGTCGTGTCGGCGTCGTCCGGCACCAGCCAAGTGTAGCCGCCCTGACGCAGCTCGAGCGCATCGAGCTCGTCGTGCTCGGCGTAGTCGCAGCTGGCGTTCAGGTCGCCGAGTAGCAGCACGTTGCGCTCATCCGGAAACTGCGCGCTTGCCCACGTGAGCACTTCCGGCAGGTGCGCGAGCTCGCTCAACGTATTGTCGGGCTGCGTGTGCACAGTAACCGCGACGAACGTGAGCCCACCGCGAGCGCGGAAACGAGCGACGTACGGTTCGCGAACGAAAGAGTCGCGCGCCGAGTCATCGTACAGTCGTCCCCCACCGAGCAGCTCGATGTGCTCGCGGTCGTAATAAAAGGCATATTGCTCGCGGAAACTGGCGTCGCTGGGCTCGCGGCCAGTGTGCTCGCTCAGCGAAATTTCGTAACGCTGCCCCTCGTCGTTCAAGCTATCGAGCAGCTCGAACGGCGCCTGCTCGGTCGCGTCGCTCAACTCCTGAACGGCCACGAGCGGATAGCGCCGCAGCGCCTTGACGAGTTCCGCCTTCACTTCCGGCAGCTCCAGCTTCGAGCGCCCCAGCTTCTGCACGTTGAACGTCGCAACGCGCACCTTTCGCTCCGCGAGCGCGCCGTGCCCCTCGCTCGCCGCCGCGCACCCGATCGTCGACCAAACCAGAACTATCGCCCACCGGAACACGCTGCCACATCGACCACCCCGCCGAGCAGTTGCGCACTTAGAGCCAATCCTAGAACCCTCCCGTCGCCCGCCCGCAGATGCGCGGCGCATCCGTCGTTGCTCCTCCTCGGCGTACTTCAGTACGCCTCGTCGTCTCGCCTAGGGCTGCTTGCGCCTCTTTGGCTGGCTCGGTCCGGGTTCTAGGACTGGCTCTTAGGCGATTCGCGCACCGCCTCAGCCGCCAACCACGCGATTGGGGTAGGGCGCCACCCCGTAAAGTGCGCGTCCTCCACTCCCAGCTCGACCCTAGGCCATACCCCGCCGCGCCACGCCCACCGCAGCCGCGCCCGCGAGTCGCTCAAGAACCCCCGCGCCCGCCGCGCACCATTCGACCCACTCCAGCACGCCTCCCCCAAACGCGCTACACGGACCGGCCTAGCACCGGCACAGTCCCCGATTACGGCACAAAAACCGCACTTGCGCTCTTGATTAGACTGCAGCGCATCCGCTGCCTAGCGCGCGGTACCGCAGTCCATTTATAGTTGGGCGGACCGATTTGTCGCGCACGCGCTACTTCCACGAGGATGACTACCGGCAGCACGAGTTCCTGCCGTCAGCGGCTTGGGCGCACTGTGCCAGCGAGGTCCAGACGATCGACGAGTTTGCGACGGCGCACGAGGCTGGCCACGGCTGGACTGACGTCTACGTGCGTGATGATGGTCCACACAAGCTCATCGAACTTGCACTGCCTGCGTCTCCCTTGGTGACCGCAATTGAGTTCGTCTTGCGTCCATTTGACCAAGTTACGACTGGGTATTCGACTCACGTCGAGGTCGCAACGAATGTCCGAGCCTTCGGCGATGATCGGTTGACCCTCTTTCTGGAATCAGACGCTCGCGGGTGCTTGACGGCGCTCTGGCTCGATTCCGGCTCATTCAGACCCGACGACGTAGGCGCGCCTGCCGCCTGCCTTTCCTCTATTCCATCTGCAGAGCACCTGCTGTTCGTGGACTGGGCGTGGTCCAGAATGTTCAGGGCGGCTGACATCGAGGCCTGGAAACGATACTTGGCTGAGCGCGCGTTGCCGCTTGATGCCTAGCGAGAAGGCCGCCCAACTCACGCCCTGAGGTGGACCGCAAGCGTTAGGTAGCGTTTGCCATGCGCTTTCCGAGAGCGGCTACATGGCGGGATTCGTCGTAGGGGAC
>JBEHXA010000593.1:0-4852 GCA_048498935.1 Myxococcota bacterium | reverse complement strand
TAGTGCGCCATGAAATCCGCCGTCGTGCCGTGTGAACCCCTGGCTCGAGGAAGGCTCCTCGCTGCGCATCATGAATGCGTTCCGCGCGCGTGGCCTCGCCTACGGCAACACCAAGACGCCGGTGTTCTCACCCTGGCACGTGCACCTGGTCGACACGGACGCCTCCGGTAACCGTGGCTTCAACACCCAGCGCGACAACCTGGCGGCTCCGAACACCCCCGGCCTCAACGGCGACACCGGGCTCACCGCCGCCAACGACGAGTTCATTCGCTTGGCCAAGAGCCCCGGCGCGTACCCGAACATGCAGGGCGCGGGCTATCAGGTGGTTACCTGGACCGTGAACGACACTGCTCGCATCACCGAGCTGCTCAAGCTGGGTGTGAACGGCATCATCAGCGATCGTCCGGATCTGCTGTTTTCGGCCGTGGCCGAGTTCGATGCCAACGGCGACGGCGTGAAGGGCGACTACCTCGACGCCGACGGTCTGATCGACATCACCAAGGTGGATGCGCAGGCGCACCGCGGCGGTCGCAACCTGCGACCGGAGAATACGCTCCCCTCCTACGAGTCGGGCCTCGACTCGCTCGCGACCACGCTGGAAATGGACTGCGGCCTGAGCGCCGACAACGTGCCGGTCATGTATCACGACCGCGTGTTCCAGGCCGAGCTGCCCGGTGAGTCGGGCGGCAAGTCACGCCGCAAGCTGGGCGGAGAGCTGCCGGAGCTGATTCGCGATGTCACGCTCGCCGACATTCAGGATGCCTTCGATCCGATTTTGAACGACGGTGTCATTCGCACCGGCACGCCCCAGACCAACGATCCGAGCCTCTCGCCCGTCACGCAAGCGTTCTGGAAGGCGCAGGGCCGTCGTGATTCTCGTGGCGATACGTACATGATGGCGAGCCTCGACAACGTGTTCGACTTCGTCGACTTCTACGTCGATTATTACACGAGCGGCGCCGGCAAATCGCATCCCCAGGCCGCCAAGCGCGCCAAAAACGCCGCGCGGGTTCGCTTCAACATCGAAACCAAGACCGACCCTCGGGAGCCCGAGAGCACGCAGCCGGCGGGCGCCTTCGTCGAGGCGATCGGCTCGCGCATCATGGAGCGCGGGCTCCAAGATCGCGCCGACATCCAGAGCTTCGACCTGCGCACGCTGCTGCAAGCTCAGGTCGACTTCCCGCTGATCCGCCAGGTGGTGTTGCTCGGTGACTTCGGCATGTGCCCGAACCCCGACAGCGCCGACGCTGCCGCCGGGCTCACCTACTGCGACGACAGCACGAACTTGCAGCCGCTCGACATCACCAAGCCGGTCAGCGAAGCGCTCTCCGACAAGAACAACACGCCCTGGCTCGGTGGCTTGTTCTGGCCGTACCGCCGCACTGCGCTCGACTTCAAGGTGCGCGCGCTGAGCAGCGGAGGCTTCGAGGGTATGGCGATCTCGCCGGACGGCACCAAGCTCTACCCGCTGCTCGAGAAGCCGCTCGACGGCGTCGGAAACACCATCTTGGCCAGCGAGTTCGACGTCGCCACCAGGACGTTCACCGGGAAGAAGTTCACGTACCAGTTCGAAGCCAAGGGCGTCTCGATCGGCGAGTTCATCCTGTTCGAGGACAAGAAGGGTTTGATCATCGAGCGCGACAACACGCAGGGCGACCTGACCGGCCTCAAGCGCATCTACCAAGTGAAGCTGCCCAAGAACGGCGGCGCGATGGAAAAGAAGCTGGTTCAGGACCTGATGAACATCCCCGATCCCAGCCACCTCAGCGAAGGCACGGGCCTGCCGGGCGACGTCGGCCTCGGTAACCCGTTCGCCTTCCCGTTCCAGACGATCGAGAGCGTGCTGGTGATGTCACCCGACACGATCGCAATCATCAACGACAACACCTACCCATTCAGCATCGGTCGCCACATGGGCGCCAAGGCGCCCGACGACAACGAGTTCATCTTCGTCAAGCTGCCGAAGAAGCTCTACTGAGCGGCTAGCGAGCGAAGACGAGCACCGCGTTCGCCGGCAGCGTAAGGCCGGCGGACGCGGGCATGTCGCCGAGCGCGTCGTTGTGCGCGGTGACGGCACCCTTGTTGCCCTCGACCACCGGGTTCGGAAAGTTGTCGTACACGTCGCTGTTGAAGACCTCGCGCCAGCGGCCGGGCGCCGGAAAACCGAGCTGGTACGAGCCTCCGTGAAAGGTCGATTCGCTCAGGTTCATCACCACGACTACGTCGTTGCCGCCGCTCGGCGCAAAGCGATGTAGCGCCAGTACTCGCTCGGCCTGGTCCACCTGATACACGTTGATGCCGTCGGCCCGGAGCGCCGGCTGAGAGCGCCTGAGCTCCAGCAAGTCGCGGATGAAGCGCTGAAAGTCGCCGACGTGGCGATCCGCTCCGCTCAGGCCTTCCCACCAAATCAGCAGATCGGGCCTGCCTTGCCAGTCGGTCCAGTACTTGTCCTCGAGCAGCTCCTGGCCCATGAACAGCATGGGAATGCCGGGCGCGGTGAGCAGCAGCGCGTTGGCGACGCGCGCGCGGCTCCGCGCGTACCACGAGCGAGCGTTGGCCGGATCGGCCAACTTGGCGATGCGGGGCTGCTTGTCCTCGTGATTGAAGTCGAGAAGATCGTGGTTTTCGATGCACTGGAAGGTGGTCCAGCGGCCGGGCAGGCGATGCGTTGCGGTCAGGGCCGCGGAGAGTTGCGCCAAGTCGAGTGAGGCGTCGGCGCCGTGGGCGGCCCCGCCGATCACGCTGCGAATCGCCTGGCGTAGCTGGTCCGAGTAGCCGGCGTCGAAGCCCATGCCCCAAGGCGGATCGGCGAGCGCTTTCCAGGGCTCCTCCGCCCAATACTCGGCCAGCTGCAGCGCGCCGGGCTTGTGCTCGCGCACCGCGCTGGTCAGTTCTTGGCAAAAGCTCCAACCACCGTTTTCGACCATCACCGACACCTGGTCGTAGCGCAGACCGTCGACGTGATACTCGCCGAGCAGCGACAGCGCGTTGTCCAGCAGGAAGCGGCGCACCTGTGGTTGCTCGTAGTCGAACACCAGGCCCCCGGCGTGGCCCGAGCGCGTGAAGTAGAGGCTGCGCGCGTTGTCCCCGGTCGGTTGGCGATCGAAGAAGTAGATCGATTGATCGTCGAAACCGCCGCCCGCGTGGTTGAACACCACATCGGCAATCACGGCGATGCCGTACACGTGACACAAGTCGATGAAAGCCTTGAGCTGATTGTCCTGCCCGACGAGCTGCGCGAGTTGCAGCGGCGCGTGGCCTTTCTTGGCCAGCAGGCGATTGACTCGCTCCAAGTAGGGCGGGAGCTCGGTGGCTCGCACCGCGTAGTCAATTTCGGGAGAAAACAGGTCGGTACCGTTGTAGCCGAGGCTGCTCGGTGTCTGAAATTCTTGGAAGGGCAGGGGCATCACCGCGTTGATGCCGAGCTCTACCCAGTATTCGATGCGGCCCACTGCATCCAAGAACTTGCAGACCCGATGCGGGCGAATGTCTCGGCCGAGCTCGTCCTCCGCGAAGAAGACTCCGAAGTGAAACTGATACACGACTAGGTTGCTGAACGCGGCAGGTAGCGCGTCGTCGTCGTGCCAGGGGTACACGTCGGGATCCCGCACGATGCAGTCGCAGCGGGGGTAAGAGTCGGCGGCGAGCTCGCGCGCATACGGGTCACGCTTGAAGCCCTCGGAGCCGCTACCGACGACGTAGAAGCGGTAAGCGTCGCCGTCCTTCACACCGGCGAAAAAGCCACCCCAAATCCCTTCAGCGTCGCGCACCAAGAGCTGAGCATCGGGCTTGGGCCAAACTCCTGCCGGATGCGGCGGAAAGGCCACGTACACGGCTTGGGCGTGCGGCGCCCAGCAACGGAAGGTAGCGCCCCCTGCGACGAGCGTCGCTCCGAGTGGTGTGTCGGCGGTGAGGTGCTGCTGAGATGCGGGCATGTTGGGGGCCGGCCAGCTTGGCTGGCCTTGGCGCCCGCTCGCAACCTTTTTCGCGCTTCAACCCGGGCGAGCGCCGCCCGCAACCGCGCCAGCGACAATCAGCCGTACCAGTCCGCGCACGAAGGCGTCGTCGACCGGTTCGCGCTTCACGTGCACGCGCGTGTGGATCGGGCCCAGGAGCGCTGCAGCGATGATTTGCGGGTCGCTCCCCTTTGGCAATTCGCCGCGCCGCAGAGCTCGCGTGAACACGACCGCCGGGATGGCCGGTCGCTCTTCGCGCATGCGCTTGATGATGGCTTGGAGCTCCGGATCGGCATTCTCGAGCAGGAGCGCCTGCATGATCGCGCGGCGGGTCGGCGTCGCCATCTGGACGGCGAGCCGTCTCAAGATCTGCAGCAAGTCTTCGCTCAGTGAGCCCGAGTCGGGCGGCTCGGGATCGTCGTCGCGCAGGGTCAAGAACGCTGCGCCCAGCAGCTCGGACTTGGTCGGCCAGCGTCGGTAGACGGTCGTCTTGTTCACGCCCGCACGGAGCGCCACCGTTTCGATCGAGAGCCGCGCGTAGCCGTGCTCGGCGAAGAGAGCGAGCGTCGCGGCCAGCACTTCCTGCACCACGCGCGCACTCCGGCCCCCGGTGCGCGCGCGCGCGGCACGGCTAACTGACGATTTTTGCTGGGGTTTGGATGTGCTCACGAATCTTAACGCAACTTCAAGTTGCTTTTATAGCGTGCGGTGTTACCTAAAGCAACGTCTAGTTGCGTTAACACCCGCTCCCGAAAGTCCTCCATGAGCTCCTCGTCGGCCGCCGCCAAGTCTTCATCCTCCAACGCGCAGCCCAGTGCGCCGCCCGTGTCTGCCGTACCGGCTGCGTCCGCGACACCGCCAGAAGCCGGGCGGCTCGAACGCGCTGGGCCAGATCA
>JBEHXA010000592.1:0-4862 GCA_048498935.1 Myxococcota bacterium | reverse complement strand
TATCGCCCGACCCGCTCCTCGAGCTTCGAGAGCCGCCGCTCGATCTCACCCAAGCGCTCCACGCTAGCGGTCCGCTCCTGAATCGTGACCGCAATGAGCCGATCCAGTCGCTCGTTCACACCGCCAAGTCGCTCGTTCACACCGCTAAGCTGCTCCAGTCGCTCGTTCACGCCATCCAGCGACCGCTGCAAGCCGGTCAGGCGCTCACTGTGATCGACCAGGATCTCTGTCGTCCGCCACGCCGCCGTCTTTAGCTCTTCGACGCTAGCTTCAAGGCGGTCCAGGCGTGTCATCGGGTCCCGAGAGTTTGCCATGCCGTCGCCTGTCGGCCAATGCTAGCGGGAGTTGCCACGGACGTCTCACATGCCCGCTCGTCAGCTGAATGTGTCGCTAGTCTAGGTCAAACAGATTGGGCTCTCCGCAAGCGTGAACCACGACGCGAAGCTCACGGCGCGCCACTTCCAAGCAGGCGGAGCTACCGTGCCGTGCGCAGATCGCTCGCAAGCGACCGCTGCATTCAGCCTCCGTGTCACAATACGCGACCGAGGCCAACGCCGTGCGAGCACCGTGGCAATCGCCGCCGCGCGCACGTAGCCCTGCTCTCAGCAGCGCCGCTTCTGGTTCCGCATCGCTCGTGGCCATCTGGTCCAAAGCTTGCTGAGCTCTAACTCGGTCTCCGCTCTCAGCCCACAAGCTGCCGGCGAGTATTACGCCTGCCGCGTCCCCTCGCAGAACGAGCATGCGCTCGATCGCGGCGCGGTCACTGGCGGCTGGCACAGCCGCAAGTTCGCGAACCCCCAATGAGCCGAGCGCCAACGCTAGGAGAAGCGTCGCGGCTATCACGAGAGCGCCACGAACATGGGCGCGTCCCTGGGGAGGCTCTCTCCTTCGGCGCTGCACCGCAACGCCGAGCCCGCGAGTACGCTCATCCAATTGCGGGTGCGTGCTTGGCGTGGCACCCGTCGTGAGGTTCAATCGATGCATTCTCTCGAGCAAGCGAGCGAATGCTGCCCCCTCGAAGCCAGCGACGACGGCATGCCTATCCGCTCGCAGCTCCAGCCGGCGCGTCACCCAACGTTCCACCGCTTTCGCGAGGTACCAACAGACACAACCGCACGTTAGCGCGGTACTCGTAGGTAGCGCGGTCGGGAAGAAGCCGACGAGGAGCCAAGCCCTGACAGCGAAGAGCGCTCTAACGAGTTCCGTTCCGCTCCCTTCACTCAGGTGACCCAGCTCGTGTCTCGCGACCAGTTCAAGCTCGCCTTGGACCAGCAGGTCCACCGCTGCGTCTGTGAAGGCGACCGCTCTAAGCCCACTGAATGCCGCCGCATTCACATGCGGGCTGGGAAGCTCAAAAACGCTTGGCGCTTTGATGCCAACTGCTTTGGAAGCTTGCGCGACGGCCGCGACTGCGACGGCTCGTGGCGCGCGCAGAAACAATCGTTTGTATGCCCTCGATGCCAACGCAGATCTCAGCAGGAGAAGCAGTAAGCAACCGTACCCTGCCCAAAGCCACCCCTTCCAATCATAGCGCTCGGGCATCGCCGCCACGTACGCGACGATCACCGCATACGCCGCCAAGACCGCCGCCCACCCGACGGAGGTCCCGGGCTCGGCTCGAGGCCGACCAAGTATGCGACGCTCCCAATCATCCTGAAGCGAGCTCCGCAGTGCGCTAAAGCAAAAGTAGGAGCCGGTCACGACCGCCACCTTGCCAGGAAGCCCCAGCGTCGGAGCGCTCGTGATTGCTACCCCGCTCGCAGCCAAACTGCCGAGCCCTCCGAACACCGCAAACGCGCCACGCACGTCGCCGGCCAGCGCGGCCCGCACCTCCCACTGTTTGGTCTGCACACGAATCATCGCGCGCTCCCCGAACCAAGCCACCGCTTTCAGACCCGCCCACCCCAACCCGCTCCCAATCAAGACGACGACGATCGGCCGCAACACCGTCACCCACCAAGGCAGCCCCAACCCAGCCAACCCTCGCGCCTCATCCATCACGACAACATTTAGCACACGGCCTGCGGCCACCTCGGCATTCGAATCCGCGGACCAACCCTACGTCGAAATCTCCTCGTTACCTCCACAGAACAGGCGCCGCGCTCAGGCCACGATCGACTCGTGAAAGCAGCCCAGCTCGAACCCGCTCCTCTGTCGCCATTGCCGTCGCCGGCGTTCTCACTCGCAGCCCGCCTGCGCAGCTTTACCTTCGCCGGACGCGGACTCAAAACACTCCTCGCAACCCAACACAACGCCTGGATTCACGCGACCGCAACCGCAGCAGCGGTGACCGCAGGCCTAGCCGCAAACATCAACCGCTACGACTGGCTCGCCGTCATCGTCGCCATCGTCTCCGTCTGGACCGCCGAATCCCTCAACACCGCCTTCGAATTCCTCTGCGACGTCGCCTCGCCCCAATTCCACCCCCTAGTCGCTCGCGCCAAAGATATCGCTGCGGCTGCTGTCCTCATCTGCGCCCTGGGTGCGCTCGTCACAGCCGCCATCATCTTTGGCCCTCATGTTCAGCGCATGCTCCTCTAGGAGTGCCCCCTGCGCCAGCTTAGGACTGATCAAGCGGCGTTCAGGGCCGACAGACGGAGCGCTTTCCATCCAATCACATGTGTCATTCTACCCGGCGTGAACGCGCTGGCCAGCGCGGCGGCCGCCCTACTCGAAGCAAGCGGTGATGCAGCCGTAAAGTTTACCGCAGCCAGGGACCGGAAGCGCGTTCGGATCGGTCGAGTTGACGCCACCCATCACGCAATCGATGGCAGCGCAACTCGCAGGCTCGAGGCAGCGAGCCACGCACTCGTTCTCTCCGCCACAATCGTCCCGTGAAACCGTGAGTGGAAATGAGTAGGGAGGTTGTGCCTTGAGTTGACCGCTCCGACCGCACGCCTCCAACTCATCCGCGGCCGCATCACAGACGCTCTCGTGCTCGCACCCGAGCAGAAGGGCGATCACGAGCAGTCCAAGCTCAACGCTTCGGTGTCGTTCTGTCATCTTCGGTGCCCTCACGGACCCGAGCCGAGCGGGCTCGTATCACCTTTTGCAGCTCGCCGAAACGCGATCTGCAGCATAGTACCAGCTATGCCGGAGCTTCCGGAGGTCGAGACGGTTTGTCGGGTAATGCGGCGCGCGCTTCAGGGCAAGCGAATCGCACGAGTCGAAGTGGTGCGCGACACCATCTTTTTCTCGGGCGTGGCGCCGAAGACGATCGAGAGCGCTCTGCTTCGGCGCGCGGTGCGCGAGGTGGGGCGGCACGGTAAATTTTTTTGGCTAGCGCTCGATGGCGCCGGGCCAACCGTCTACGGTCATTTGGGGATGAGCGGATGGATCCGCTCGATCGGCAAGCAGGGAACGCGACTGCACGGGCACGGAGAGGCTCCATTCGACGACGCGAGTGGAACACCTCGTTTTCTCAAGCTCGGCGTCTACACGCGTGACGGCAGCGGGGTCGTGCTCACGGACCCGCGCCGACTTGGGCGCGTCTGGCTCGGATCTTCCCCGGAGACGGAGCGACGAGTGAAGCGGCTGGGGCGTGACGCCTTCGATGACCTGCCGTCGCAGCGCGAGCTTGCCGCCATGTTTGGACGGCGCACGATTCCGATCAAAGCCGTCTTGCTCGACCAAGGCGCGCTAGCCGGCATCGGCAATTGGATAGCCGACGAAGTGCTGTATCAGTCGCGGATTGCACCGAAAAGAAGCGCGGCTTCGCTGACGAATACAGAGGTGGCTGCGCTGAGGCGCTCCATTCGCTCGGTATTGGCGCGCGCCGTGAAGGTCGAGGCCGACCACCGGCGCTTCCCGAAGTCATGGCTCTTCGAGCGTCGCTGGGGCGGCACGCGCGGCGCCGCGCAGATCGCCGGCGAGGCCATCGTGCGCGAAGAAGTAGGCGGGCGAACCACCGCGTGGGTGCCCACGCGACAGAAATGACGCGATCCCACTGGTCACGCGGACGGCCGATTGGCGGCCACCGTGGCTGGTGGTCGCCAGGACGGCCCACAGTAAATCCCAGCCTTTTTTCATGGCACGCGGCTCGCAGTGCGCCTGATGCAGATGGAAGCTAAACTCCCGGTTCGAGATGACTGACCAAGAAGCGACGCTCCAAGATGTGTGGCGCCTTCTCGGTAACCTTGATCAACGGCTGAGCAACGTCGACCAGCGCCTAACTAGCGTCGACCAGCGCTTAACTAGCGTCGACCAGCGGCTAGATCGCCAAGAGGCGTCGCTTCAGGATGTCTGGCGACTTCTTGGCGGGGTAAACCGGCGCGTTGGTGAGCTCGACCGCCGCGCGGGCGAACGTTTTGACGTCGTCGAACGCGAGCTCGTCTCCGTCAGCGCGCGCGTTTCCGCCGTCGAAGCGGGCGTCACCGCCAAAATCGGCGCGCTCAAAGAGTCGATCGAGGCGCGCGACTTCCGCCTCGACGATCACGGTCGCCGCATCAACAAGCTCGAAGAGTCGTCGCCCTGACGTGAGCGAAACCAACCCCTCACGGAGCGCCTCGCGCCCGTCGGCGAGTCGAGCTCAAGGCGCCCGTGGGTCGCGTTCGTTGAGCGTCGGGTATTGATCCCAGGGCGCTATCTCGGCTCCCCGCGCATAGAAATACGGACCGGCGCTCACGTCGACGGCGACGCACTCGTTGTCGACTTTCGTGTAGGTCGTCTGCAAGCCCCGGGCGATGATGGCGGATTCGACGCCCGCCACGCCCCCAACTTCCGCCTTGAACTGAGCGATCACGAGCCCATCGCAAGGCATGTAGTTCGGGCAGAAATACGCGGGTTCGGTGCAGGCAGCGTCCGCATAGTCGAAGGCGGTGGGCACGGTGACGACGAGGCTGGTCGGCACACAGCGAATCAGG
>JBEHXA010000591.1:0-4864 GCA_048498935.1 Myxococcota bacterium | reverse complement strand
ACGAAGCCGCCGCCCACGCGCTTGAACTGCCGCGCCTGGTGCGCGGCACCGAGCCAGCCGCCAGTGGAGAGGAGGCGCAGCGCTTGCTTGGCGCGTAGGCGCTCGAGCGCGCCGTCGGCAAAGCCGGGGGCGATGATGGCTTCGAGGAAGGTCTCGGCCAGGATGGCCGCGGTGGAGTCGTCGACCTCGCGGTTGAGCGCGATGATGCCGCCGAACGCGCTCATGGCGTCGGCGTCGCGGGCGGCGCGGTAGGCATCCGCGAGCGTGGGAGCGGTGGCGACGCCGCACGGATTGGTGTGCTTCACCACGACGGCGGCCGGGTTTTCGAACTCGCGGACCGCGTCGAGCGCAGCCTCGACGTCGACCAGGTTGTTGAAGCTGAGCTCCTTCGAGCCACTGCCGACGCTTTCGACGCGACCGAGCGAGCCGAGCGGGGCTTTGCGCTCCTTATAGAAGGCGCCGGACTGGTGGGGGTTCTCGCCGTAGCGCAGCGGGTACGCCTTCTCGAGCACGGTCGAGTAGAAGCGGGGGTAGCCGTCGGCTTCGCCGCGCGCTGAGAGCCAGCCGCTGATGGCGGCGTCGTAAGCGGCGGTGTGGGCGAACACCTTCGCGGCGAGGCGCTCGCGGGTGTTGCGGTGCACGTCGCCGTCGCGCGCGAGCTCTTCGAGCACGAGCGGGTAGTCGTTGGGATCACAGACCACCGTGACGCGGTCGTGATTCTTGGCCGCGGAGCGGAGCATGCTGGGGCCGCCGATGTCGATGTTCTCGATCAGCTCTTCGAAGGGGACGCCGGGCTTGGCGAGCGTCTCTTCGAATGGGTAAAGATTCACGACGACGAGGTCGATGGGCTTGGCACCGATGCGCTCGAGGTCGGCGTCGTCTACACCCGCGCGCGAAAGCAGCGCACCGTGCACGCGGGGATGGAGCGTTTTGACGCGTCCGTCCATCACTTCAGGCGAGCCGGTGTAGCTCTCGACGGTTTCGACCGGGATGCCGGCGGCCGAGAGGGCTTTGAAGGTTCCGCCCGTGGAGAGCAGCTCGACCCCGCGGCGGCTGAGGGCGCGGGCGAGCTCGATGAGGCCAGTTTTATCGGAGACAGAAAGCAGGGCACGGCGAATGGGCATGAATCCCTTCGGGGTAGACAAGCAGCAGGGTGGCGTCAACGACTGCGCGACTCGCCCTAGAAAGCGGCCGGAGTCGAGGCTACGATGCGCGCCGATGATCGCTCGGACACGCTTGCTTAGTCGGTCTTGGTCGGGCCGCACCGCCCTGTTCGCGCTCACGGCAGTGCTGCCGGTCTACCTGAGCTGCACCAAGGACCCCGATACCGAGCCGTTCGTGCCGGCGCTCCCGGGCGCGACGCAACCCGTCAACGACGGCGGTTCGCTCATTAGCGAAGAGGAAGCGTGCCAGCGGCTGCTCGCAGCAGCGACGGCCGCGTACGAAGATCGCAATTGCTCGTTCGACCACGCGGCGTGTCCCGACTTCATTCGACCGGCGGGTGCCAGCGGCTGCTACGAGTACAGTGAAGAGAGCGTCGAGGCGTGCGAGGAAGCGTACGACTCGGCTGGCACTTCGTGCAGCAACCTCGGCCCGTGCTTCGCGACGGCGGTGCAGAACACAAGCCTGCCTACCTGCCAGCTGGTCGAGGTACCGGGCGTCGGTGGCGCACCGGGCAGCGGCGGTGCCGGCGGTGAGAGCGCGGCAGCCGGTAACTCGGGGGTCGGTACCTCGGGCGCACCAGGCGAGGCTGGTGCGTCGAATGGTGGCGAGCCTTCGATGCCGCCGAGCGGTGGCGCGGGCGGCCAGGGCGGCGCCCCGTAAGGACGCTCCGCTGATCCCGTTCGGATCAGCCTGCGGCTTTTCGATACAGCTGCGCGTAGCGCCGTGCGACACGTTCCCACGACACGTCGACGCGCATGACGCGGCGACGAAGCCGTGCGTGGCCGGGCGAGCCGTACGCTGAAAAGGCGCGCGCTGCAGCACCCACCAGGGAGGTCGAGTCTGCCGCGTCGAAGAGAAAGCCAGTGCCCGTTTCGAGCTCGGCGTCGCAATCGACCACCGCATCCAGATGCGTGCCTTGGCCGAGCGCGATCGGCACCGCACCGTAGCGTTGCGCTGCCTGAAGTGACGAGGGGGCGAGCGCCTGAGCGTCCAGGCAGAGGGCGAAATCGGCCGCCGAAAACGCGCGGCGCCGAGCCGCATCGCCGGAGTCCTTGAGCACGGCTAGGTCCGACGGGTACTCGCTGGCGAGCCTCTCGAGCGCGGCGGCCGTGCCGGCCGGCACGGAAGCGACGATCGCAATGTCGTTCTTGAGCAGCGCCGGTAGCGCCTCGAGGAGCAGCTTGGCTTCGCCCTCGGACGTGGCGAGCGCGAACAGCAGCGGGCGGTCTAGCTCCAGCTCGAGCGCGAGCTCGGTGAGAACCGCCGACTTGCAGCGTCCCTTGTTCGAAGCGTCTTCCGCGTCGTAGCGAGCCGGCAGCGCGGTGTCGGTGGCCGGATTGAAAACGGCGTAGTCGAGACCAGTACCGACACAGATCGCAGCGCGCTCGCCCACCAGGCTCGGTGCCAGCGCGCCCGAAACGCTCGGGCTACCCAGGTCGCGGGCCACATCCTCCGACCCGGCCACCACGAGCTGCGCCTTCGACAGGCCGAGCTCGAGCAGCGACACGGCGTCGCCGATGAGGCCGCGCAGGCCCGGAAATGCAGTGTGCGCGCCGCTCGCAAAGCGGCCGGCACGCGCGGTGTCGAGCACCGTAAGCACGCAGGGCAGCTTCACGTTCGCGACCGTGTCGAGCAGCGCCGGCACAGCGGCTGTCGGCGCGTCGAACGCGTGCACCACCTCGAACGGCTTGCCCTGCTCGGCGCGCTGTTGCGCGAGCGCCGCAGCTCCTCGGCACAGCACCGCAAAGCGCGCCAGGTTGTCGGAGTAGCCTTCACCCTCGCCGTAAACGGTGGGGCGATCGTACAGGGGCGGATCGTCGAACAGCGCGAGCTCGACTCCGGAGGCCAGCTGCCCGTCGAGGACCGTGAGGTCGGTGCCGCCGATCGAGAGGGGGGTGAGGCGCCGCGCCATCAGCAAGCCGCCCGCCTCGAAGCCCGGGTGGCGGGGCAGGGCGAGGGTGACCCGATGACCCAGCTGCCGGAGCGCCTTGCTCAAGCCGGCGACCACGTCCCCGACCTCGCCGCCGCGCGCGTAGGGCGACAGCTCTGCCGACACCATCAAAATATCCATGACGGGGGCGCTAGTACCACAGCTCCCGGGTGACCACACTGTCTCGTGGTGGTGGCGGACCCGGCCAAACCGTTGCGGCGTTTGCGTCCAGCCGCAACGGACCCCGGCGCAGCAGGTCCCAGGTGGTATATAGGGGCCCAGAAAATGGACGAGCTGGTCGAAAAAGCCAAGGTTTTGCACGAGGCGCTGCCCTACATCCAGCGCTTTCACCAGCGCACCTTCGTGGTGAAGTACGGCGGCCACGCCATGGTCGACGAGGCTCTGAAGGAGAGCTTTGCCCGCGACGTGTGCCTGCTCCGCTACGTGGGCATCCGGGTGGTGGTGGTGCACGGCGGCGGCCCGCAGATCAACAGCATGCTCGATCGCGTGGGTATCAAGAGCACGTTCAGCGGCGGCCTGCGTGTCACCGACGACGCCACCATGGACGTGGTCGAGATGGTGCTGGGCGGCGCGGTCAACCAAGAGATCGTCGGGCTCATCTGCAAGCACGGCGGGCGAGCGGTCGGGCTCTCGGGCAAGGACGATCAGTTCATGCGCGGCAAGCGCCAAGAGCCGGTGAAGGCCAAGGACGCCGACGGCAAAGAGGTGATGGTGGACCTGGGGCGCGTGGGTGAGGTGGCGACGGTAGACGCCAAGATCGTCGAGCAGCTCATGGCCAGCGGCTTCATTCCCGTCATTGCTCCAATCGCGGTCGATCGCGACGGTGCCTCGCTCAACGTGAACGCGGACACGGCCGCCGGCGCCATCGCGGGAGCCATGAACGCCGCCAAGCTCATGCTGATGACCGACGTGGCGGGCGTGAAGACCGCGAGCGGCGAGATGCTCCGCTCCCTCGACGCCCAGGAAGCGGAGCGACTGATTGCCGATGGCGTGATCACCGGCGGCATGATCCCCAAGGTGCGCTGCGCGCTCGACGCCGTTTCGGGCGGCGTGGAGAAGGTGCACATCATCGACGGCCGCCGCCGCCACGCCCTTTTGCTCGAGATTTTTACGGACCTGGGCGTCGGCACCGAGATTCATCGCGCCAAGGTGCGCGGCTGAGCTTCGGCTTCGGGGCGCCAATTGCCGCATGAAGCCGCGCGAGACGCCGCCCAGTGAGCCTCCGCCAATACGGCCGTCTGGCGTCCACGAAGAAGCGATCCTGAAAATCTACCGGGTGCCGGCCGAGTGCGCCGGCATGCGGCTGGATGTTTTCATGCGCACGCAGCTGCGCAACACCAGCCGCACGCGCGCGCGCGCCATCATCGAGCAGAGCGCGCACTCGGCCGACGGTAGAGCGCTCCGCGCCAACGATCGCGTCAAGGCCGACGAGCGCATCGCGCTCTGGCGCGAGCCCTTCGAGGAGATCGACGAGGTGCCGTTGCCGGTGCTGTACGAGGACGAGCACCTGCTCGCGATCGACAAGCCGCCGCTCGTCACCGTGCACCCCACCGCGCGCTACCACCGCAACACCGTGATCGAGCGGCTGCGCGGGCAGCGCCCCGGCGACTTTTTGGCGCTGATCCACCGCATCGATCGCGAAACCAGCGGCGTCTTGATGCTCGCGAAATCGATCGAAAGCGAGCGCGCCTTCAAGCGCCTGCTCGAAGAGCGCTCGCTCGGCGGTGACGCCGGTTGAATAGGGGGGAT
>JBEHXA010000590.1:0-4880 GCA_048498935.1 Myxococcota bacterium | reverse complement strand
CGTCGCGATGACCGTCGGCGTCGAGTACTTCCAGCTCGTCGGGATGCGACCGGCGCAGCCGGGTGCTGATCTCGGCAATCGCCCGCTCCGGCCGCGACGACCCCGACGACCCCGGCAGGTCGCTGAGGTCCGCGCGAAGCCGCTCCAGCTGATACACCAGTGACCGCGGGTTCGTCGCGTCGGTCGACCTGGCGAACTACCTCGCGTGGTACGCACCCGGCGAGAAGGCGTTTGCCAACGGCCGGTACGCCCACCACCGCCCCGAGTGGGAGGCGTTCGCCAAGGTGCTGGAGAGCATGCCAGAGGCTCCGGTCAGCCGCCCAGAGGTCGACCTGACGGCGGCGCTTTTCGCGCAAACTTTGCTCCTGGCAGCGGGCGTGGTTGCGGCCATCATGCCAGCGCGCCACGCTGCTCGGGTTCATCCGGTTGAGGCTTTGCGAAGCGAATGATCCGTCGTCTCGTCCCGCTCCTGCTCGCGCTCGGCGTAGTCGCCGCATTCGGCGCCACGCTGCTATTTCTGTACGACAAATCGCAAGCCAAGCCGATCCGCTTCGATACCGTGCAGCCGACGACCATGGACATCGTGAAGAAGGCCGTGGCGCCGGGCGCGATCGTGCCCAGGCGCGAGGTGACCATCAAGCCGCGCGTCTCGGGCGTGCTCGAAAAGCTCTACGTCGACGCTGGCCAAACGGTGAAAGAGCGCCAGCTGCTGGCCAAGATTCAGATCATTCCCAACGTGGTCGCGCTGAACAACGCCGAGTCTGCCGTGCGCACCGCGCAGATCGGCTTCGACAACGCGCAAAGCCAAATGGCTCGCTACCAGCAGCTGTTCGACCAAAAGCTGATGAACGAGACCGAGTTCAATCAGTTCAAGGTGGGCTACGACCTCAAGCGTCAAGAGCTGGAGGCCGCGCAGAGCAACCGCGAGCTCGTGAAAGAAGGTGCGTCGAAGCGCACTGGCAAGGTTTCCAACCTGGTGACGTCGACGGTGGAGGGCATGGTGCTCGACGTACCGGTCAAGGAAGGCTCGAGCGTGATCGAGGCCAACAACTTCAACGAGGGCACCACGATCGCCTCGATCGCCGACATGGGCGACATGGTCTTCTTGGGGCGCGTCGACGAGTCCGAGGTCGGTAAGCTGCGCGAAGGCATGCCCGTCACGATCACGGTGGGCGCCCTGGGTGACGAGCGGCTGGACGGCAAGCTCGAGTACATCGCGCCCAAAGGTCGCGACAAGGAAGGCACGATCGAGTTCGAGGTCAAGGCCGCGGTAACGTTGAAGCCGGGTCTAATCGTGCGCGCCAACTACAGCGCCAACGCAGACATCATCCTCGACAAGCGCCAGAGCGTGCTGGCCATCGACGAGAGCCTGGTCGACCTCGAGAAGGGTAAGGCCTTCGTCGAGGTCGAAACCACGCCGCAGAGCTTCGTTCGGCGCGAGGTGAAGCTCGGCCTATCGGACGGCGTGCACGTGGAAGTGCTGTCCGGGCTGGACGGGACTGCGCGCGTGAAAAAGCCCAACAGCGAAGCGCCGGTCGAAGCCAAAGCCAAGAAGCCTTGATAGGCTGGCGCCGCCCATGAAGAACGTCGGATTCGAGAAGAGCGTGCGCATGTTCCGAAAATTTTCGGAAGAGACCCTGCGCAGGCGTGGTGGCAATCAGCTCGGCCGTGACAGCGTCGCGGCCTTGACTGCGCTCGAGGCGGTGCTCGCGGGGGAGCGTTGGTTCGATGCTTCGCTGCTCGAACCGGTAGCGGCCTTTACGAACCTGCTGCAGAGCTCGCAGCTGCCACCCGAGTTCGGTGGCTACAGCTTCGGCGATGCGCTGCTTGCAATCGAAGCAGCTCACGCCGAGCAGCGACACGACGCCGAGCAAGTCTGGGAGTTCACGGGCGAGCTCGACGCCGAAGCCGCCGCGCGCGTGACGCCGTTCGCGCCCTCGGCGCCGAGCTTGAAGCTCGAGCCGGCACAAGAGAGCGAGCTCTCGCGCTTCATCGTCGATGGCGCTCGGTCGAGCGCACCGGGCCGCGCCGTCGTTAGCTGCGCCCTCTCCGGTGAAGTAGTGCCGTTCGCGCGTCTGGCCGAGCACTTTCAGAAGCTGGTGCTGTGTGACGTCGACCTCGAGAAGCTCGAGGCCCTCGTGCGACGGGTCGTGCCCGAGCCGCTGCGCGCGCGCGTCGAGCTCGAGCGTTACGACGCGAGCGGCTGCTACGTCGCCTTCGCTGCGGGTGTCGAGCGCGTGCTGCAGGCGGCCCAGTCGGCGAGCGAGGCCGCCCAAGAGCTGACCTCGCTGCTGCAAACCTACGATGTCGGCTCGGGTAGCGCGGGTCTGACGCAGGCCGAGGGCCGGGCCGACCTGGCGATCTCGGTGCTGGGTTTGAGCGCGCTGGGCCGAGGCTTCGAGGCTTGCGTGGAAAAGGCGTTCGAGGCGCGCGGCTGGGACGCCACGCCTCAGCTCGAGGGCTCGCCACTCGGGGGCGCCCTCGAGCTACAGAGCCGGTTGGTCGAGCACCATCATGTCCAGGCGCTGCTCCGCCGGGCGAGCGGTGCAGTCTTGGTCAGCGCGGTCAGCGAAGTCGAATTGGAGGCGCTTCCCAACGGGCAAAGCGCGGCCGTTGGTGAGCCCCGTGACCTGTTGGGGGTCGAACACCTCGTCGAACGCTTGCCGACCACGACGCGCCCCAAGGCAGAGCGAAGCTGGGAGTGCCGGCGCACGGCGGACCGCCAAAAGGTCAGCTTGCTGACCCTCGTCGAAGCCCTGCTCGTGTAGTGTTCGCCTGCCGAACCGTGCTGTCTCGACTCCCTGCTTCTTGCCTCGGCCTGGCTGCCGCGCTCGCCGTCAGCGTGCCCGGCGTCGCGCGCGCCGAAGATCCGGTGCACCTCTCGGTATCGTCGTTCGGCGCATGTCCTTCGGTCGAGGACGTCACCGCGGAGCTGCACGAGCTCATGCCGGACGCGACGCTCGACACCGTCGAAGCGGGGGGAGACGTGCAGGTCGTCGATCATGTCGACACCTTCACCGTGCAGGTGCGCGGACAGCGGCGTCGCTTCCGCGATCAGAAGCGCGACTGCACCGAGCGCGCGAAGCATGTCGCGGTCGTGACGGTGCTCGTGGTCGATCCGCTGCACGTGCCGGACCACACCGTGAGCGACGCGCAGGAGGAGCCTGAACCAGCAGAAAAACCGCCCGAACCGCCTCCGCCTCCACCTCCGCCTCCGCCTCCGGCGAGCAAGCCCGCAGTTTTCGACTTGTCGCTCGGACCGCTCGCTCAAGTAGCCATGCGCAGCGACAGCGACGGTTCAACCCAAGCTGGAGGTCTCGGGCTACGCCTGCGCTACGGCAAGGCTTTCGGCGCGACGCTGGGTGTCGCCGGACTGCTGCCCACTTCACTTCACTTCCAAGACGCCGAAGCGCGCGCTACCTGGCTGCCGATGGACCTCGGCATCTCGCTCGGACAGCGCACGGGCAGTTGGGAAGTCGGCGCGGACCTCAGCTTCGTTGCAGCTCTGTTGTTCATCGAAGGGCAGGCGCTCGACACCACTCAGCAGTCGACCCGACTCGAGCTAGGTGGCAGGCTGGGTGTGCAGGTGCGCTATTGGGCGAGCGAGCGTGCAGGCGTTTATGGGGGTATGTCGGGCATCTGGTTCCCGAAGCCGTACTCGCTGGAGGTTCAGGGGGTCGGGGTAGTTGGCGAAACGCCGAGCGGCTGGATCGGCGGATCTTTGGGCGCAGTTCTGCGGCTTTAGCTGCACGCACCAAAAAACTCGACTCGGTGTTGAAGGTGGCGAGCGGCTCCATCCATGCCGAGCGCGCAGCGCCCGCGACGGCGCCAAACAGCCAGAGATGAAGTTTTTTACTGCTTGCGTCCCTCAGTATGGGAGATCATGAATGTAATGGTGCAGCGGCTATCGCCCCTAGACGTCGTGCTCGAGGAGCGCGAAGGGTCGGCGCTCACCTTCGAGCAAGTATACGCCTCGTCGTTCAACGACGTCGCGCGCTGGATCCGCGCGCTCGGCGGCCTGCCTGCCGACGTGGAAGATCTCACGCAAGAAGTGTTTCTGGTCGTGAGGCGCAAGCTGAGCGCCTTCGACGGCCGCAACCTGCGTGGCTGGCTCTACCGCATCGCCCAGCGCACCGTGCGCGACTACCGGCGCCGGGCCTGGTTCCGGCGCGTCTTTTTGGGCGGAGGTAGCACTCCGGATCACTACGACACCGCGGTGTCGGACATAGACCCCAGTGAGCTTTTCGAACGCAAGGAAGCTGAAGGCTTGCTGCAAGGGCTGCTGGGTCAGATGAGTGAAGTACGTCGCACCACGTTCATTCTCTTCGAAATCGAAGGGTACAGCGGCGAAGAGATCGCCGAGATGCAGGGCATTCCGCTGAACACGGTGTGGACGCGCCTGCATCACGCGCGAAAAGAATTTTTGCGGTTGGTCGCCGAGAGCGGTCACGCCGGGAGTGCCCGATGAAACCTTTGCGCGAACACTTGGACGATCCGGATGC
Source organism: Myxococcota bacterium (assembly GCA_048498935.1). Lineage (GTDB taxonomy): Bacteria > Myxococcota_A > Polyangia > Polyangiales > Polyangiaceae > PMG-095. The sequence continues at coordinate 378 of JBEHXA010000590.1, read as the reverse complement.
GGCGGTGCGCGCGGGCGCGCTGCTGCTGGCCAAGGTCCCGCCGTTCGAGCTGTCGGCAGCGCAGCGTCGCCGCATTCGCGCTCGCATCGACGAGGCGTCGGAGCGACGCGGCCTGCGCTGGTTGCGCCCTGCTTTCGCGCTACCGGTGCTGCTCGTGGTCGGCGTCGCAGGCGCTAGCATCGGGCAGCAATGGTTTCGCACGGCCCTGCCGCAACACACGTTCGAGCAGGAACCGCCGCGCGCGGCTGCCCCGCCCAAGGTTGCCACCAAGCAGCAACCAGCTCTAGCGCCTCGTACCGAGCTCGAACCGTTGATCACGCCCGAGATGTTGGAGCCCGAGTCAGCAGCGAACCGAAGGCCGGCACGCCACTCCCGGTT
>JBEHXA010000589.1:0-4902 GCA_048498935.1 Myxococcota bacterium | reverse complement strand
TGCGCTCGCAGCCTGTAAGAACGAGGAGCCTGCTCAGCAGGGTGGCTACCCTCAGCAAGGTCAACCCGCGGGGTATGGTCAGCCGCCGGCTCAGCCCGGGTACCAACAACCCGCGCCCGCCGCCGCGCCGCCGGCCGCAGCTCCGGCTCCGGTCGCAGCGACTCCCGCTGTCGCACCGCCTTCACCGCTTTCGACGCCGGGCCCGCTCGCGCTGCCCTGCAGCAGCGACGCCAACTGCGCCACGCACCACTGCAATCCGCAGTTCGGCAAATGCGTCTTCCCGTGCCTGACCGACAGCGATTGCATCGCACCGAATCGCTGCATGGTCGGCGCCGGCGCGTGCTTGCCGCCGACGCAGTAGCGCGAACGCGGCCTTGGAGGCAGACTCGGCGCGCATGTCGATCTCCGAAGCCGATTACGACGCGCTCGCCCTACCCGAGCTCCGAGCCCTGGTTCACGCCCTCGACGAGCTGGAGCTCTCGGGCGTGGAGTGCGAGCTATCGAGCGACATCCTCACCTTGGAGCTCGACGGCGGAGCGCGTTACGTGGTGAACAGTCACCGCGCGGCGCGCCAGATCTGGATGGCCGCCGAGCGCTCGGCGTGGCACTTCGATTGGGAACCGGCGCGCTCGGCCTGGATCGCGAAAAAGACGGGCGACGAGCTGTGGAGCACGCTCTCGCGCGTGCTCACGAGCAAGCTCGGGCAACCGGTTTCGCTGGCGCGCGAGGCGTCTTAACGCCGCGCGTTCAGGCCTGCGCTTCGAGTGCGGCGAGCAGCGCCGGGAGGTCGCCGGTGAGCGCGGCGCCGATCGCTGCAACGCCGGTGGCGCCCGCGGCTCGACACGCCGGCGCGTCGGCTGCCCCAACCCCGCCGAGCGCGTAAAGGGCGGGCGGACGCGGCAAGGCGTGGGCTGCCACGGCCAGACGAGCCAGTGTTCTTAGCCCCAACGCCGGTCGACCATGACGCGCGGCCAGGACGGGTGAAACCAGCAGAGCGTCGACCTCGGCGAGCTCGGCCTCGTCTGCGGCGGTGAACGAATCACCATGCCAAGCGCGCGACACGCGCCGCCCCGAGCTAATCAAGCGCCGCGCGGCTGCTGCGCTCACGCTGGCCTCCCCGAGGTGCACGCCGTCAGCCTCGAGCAACAACGCCAGGTCGAGCCGATCCGCGACCCACAGCTCTTGTCCGGTCGCGGCGGTGAGCTGGCGCAGTTTTCGGCCAAGACTCAGACGCTCTTGCGCACCCACGCCGTGATCGCGGAGCAGAACGGCGACGCTGCCAGCCTTCGCTTCGCGACAAAGCAAAGCAAGCCGCGCTTCGAGAGCGCCAGCCGGGAGCAGCTGAAGATCGGTGATGGCGACGAGCCGCAGCTCAGCTCGCGTATCGCTCACTCGGCGGGCCTCGGCGGGGGTGCCTGTTCAGCTGCCAGCGCGAGGCGCACCAGCACCAAGTACACGAGACCAACGCCCAGCGCGTCCGCGACGAAGTCGGCCAGGTCGGCGGAGCGGTACGCGGTGAACGACTGGAGCACTTCGAGCAGCCCACCGAGCGCGGTCGCCACCAACGCGGCGTCGCGATTCGCAGCCGGCGCAGGGCGCCCGGCGTAGCGCAGCGCCCGCGAGCCCAGAGCAGCCAAGCCGCCGAACGCGACCGCGTGCCAAACCTTGTCCGCCCACTTGAATTCCGGCCCCGGCAGATGCGTCAGCGGGATCAACCCGGCCCAAAACAACACCGCCAGGTACAGCACCACCAGAAGCACATCGACCAGCACGCCGCGTGGTTTGAGCCAAAACTTGCCGAAAAAGGTCAGCACGGGGGCGCTCCTCGCACGGCTTTCGCCGCTCAGTGCGCCCCCGGCGACGCGGACGTCTCTTCCAACTCCCGCGCGTTGGTTTCAGGCAACCACGCGAAAATCAGGACGAGCGCCAACAGCGGAAACAGCGTGGTCAAGCGCATCGGCAGCCCCCAGCCTAGCTGACCGACGACAGCGCCGAGCGCCAGGGGCGAGAAAACGTAGCCGAGGCGCCCGATGAGGTTGTTCGACCAAGCCACGGCGTTGCCGCGCACTTCGGTCGGGAACAGCTCTGTCATGAAGGCATTCAACACCGTGAGCACGGCATTGATTCCGAAGATACCGACGGTCATGCAGAGCATGAGCGGCCCGACCCCGGAAAGCGTGTAGGCGCCCAGCACCCCGAGCACGGTGGCCAGGTAAATCACGACGGCGCCGCGCTTTCGGCCGATCGCGTCGAGCAAGCGCCCTGCAAAGAACACGAGCGGCATGGAAACCACCGCCGCTACACTCACGATCAGGCCAGTCTGAGCGTGGGTCAGCCCGCGTTCGGCGAGCGCAAACTCTTTCCAGAACGTGACCGCGTTGTTGGTGCAAATGTACGACAAAAACCAGATTGCACCGAGCTGCAGCACGCGGCGCCGGTGCGGTCCGCGAAGCAGATCCAGCAACGGCGCTTCCTCGCTGGCGGACGCCGCGCGCGCGCTGAAGCGAGCCGTCTCTTTCAACCCGCGCCGGGCGTACATCACGAGCAACGCAGGCACCACGCCAATCAGGTAGACGCTGCGCCAACCGAGCTCCGTCTTGAGTAACAGTGGCACCACGCCCGCGCACACGATCGAGCCGAGGCCGCCGGCGGCGCTGATCACGCCGATCACGGTGCCGCGTCGCTCGGCTGGAAACTCTTCGGCGGCGATCACCATGCTGGTCGCCCATTCGCCGATCAGAAAGATACGCGCGGTCATCTGCAGCAGGCCGAACACGACCGCGCTCGGCGCCAGCGCCGACAGGAACGTGAACACTGCGTAGCCGAGGATCGTTACCGACAGCACACGGCGACGCCCCCAACGATCGGCGCGGCGCACCATCAAGTACGCGAGCATCGTGCCCAGGTTGATCAGCGTGATCAGCCAGGTGCCCTCTTGCGGGGTCAGCCCGAAGTGCTCACGCAGGCTGGGCAGCAGCTGCGTGATCGCGAAGAAGTCGTAGCCCTCGAAGAAGGTGGCCACGCTCAAGAACGCGAACAGGCGCTTCTGGTAGGCCGAAAACGGCTGGACTTGGCTGCTCACTCGATCAAACCAGCTTCAGGGCTGGAAGCGTTGGCGTACAGGCGCTTGGGCATGCGACCGGCCAGGAAGGCTTTGCGACCGGCCGACACTGCTTCGCGCATGGCTTCGGCCATCAAGATCGGTTGGCGAGCGCCCGCGACGGCCGTGTTCATCAGGATGCCGTGACACCCGAGCTCCATCGCGATGGCGGCGTCGCTCGCCGTGCCGACACCGGCGTCGACGATCACCGGCACTGTCGAGTGCTCGAGAATGATGCGCAAGTTGTAGGGGTTGCGGATCCCGAGGCCCGAGCCGATCGGCGCGGCCAGCGGCATCACGGCCGCACAGCCCGCGTCTGCGAGCTTTTTGCAGATGATCGGGTCGTCGATGCAGTACGGCAGCACCGTAAAGCCTTCTTTGATCAGCAGCTTGGCGGCTTCGAGCGTTTGCTCGTTGTCGGGGTACAGCGTCTTCGGGTCGCCGATCACCTCGAGCTTCACGAGCTCGCCGAGCCCGAGCTCGCGCGCCAAACGCAAGGTGCGCACCGCCTCATCGGCGGTGTAGCAACCAGCCGTATTGGGCAGCAGCGTCCAGCGCTTTTCGAGCAGCAAGCTCATCATCGAGCCTGCGCCGCGATCCTTCAGGTCGACGCGCCTGAGCGCGACCGTGATCACCTCCGCGCCCGACGCCTCCAGCGCCGCGCGCGTCTCCGCCACGTCCTTGTACTTACCGGTCCCGATAAAAAGCCGAGAACCAAAGCTATACGAGCCAATTTGGAGCGGATCTGCCTGCGCCATAGCCCCCTGCCCGTACCCCGCTCCGCCCCCGGCCGCAACTCCCTGTCGCGCTCAAGGTGAGCGGAAGGCGGTGATGCTGGGGGCCAGTTCGAGGGCGGGGGCGCCGAGGGCGCGCAGGATCGGGACTTCGCTGCGAGCGACGAGCAGCACGCCGTCGTCACGGAGGGCGCGCAGCAGGTCGGTGACGAGGCGCTCCTGTGCCTCGTCAACAAAGTAAATCAGCACGTTCTTGCACACGATCACGGCGTAACGACCCGTCGGCACGCCGCGCGTGAGATCGCGCGCCTGAAACGTGACCTGCGCGCGCAGCTCCGCCGTCAGCGTGACGCTCCCGTCGACTGCCGGCTGCACGAAGCGCTGCAGCAGCTCACGCGGCAGCTGTCGAATGCTGCTGGAGTCGTAGACACCTGCGCGGGCCGTAACCAGGGCGGGCTCGCTGCGATCCATGCCCACCACGCGCGCGCGCACGGCGCCCCCCGCCTGCCGCGCTGCTTCGGACAGCAGCATCGCGAGCGTCCACGCCTCCTCGCCCGTCGAGCATCCCGCCGACAGCCCGAGCAGCGCGGCTTCGCCTCGGGACGCGGCAAGAGCTGGCAAGACGGAACTGCGCAGCGCCTCCCACTGGGCACCGTCACGATAGAATCGCGTCTCGCCGACGCGCAGCGCATTGGCCAGCTCGATTACCAACTCTGGCTCGGCCTCGAGCGCCGCGAGCAATTGGCCCGGCTCGAGGCGACGCGCCGTCAGTAACGCGGCCGTGGCCTGCTCCAGCCGATCTTCGAACCAGCGCGGCAGCTCCGTCCCCCTCACCCCGACCCCGTGGCGCTCCTCGAGCAACTCCACGATCCGCAGCAGCTCGCGCCGCTGCAGCTCACTCAAGCGCAACTCCGGACAGCTCGCGGAGCGCCGGCGCGTCCAGAATGGCGCTCACCGAGAGCAACGCGAACGCCGACGTGGGTTCGCTCACCACCCCTACCACCAGCTCTCCCAGCCGCGCCGCGATCATCAGACGATAGACCCGCTTGGCATTGACAGGCTCCTGGC
>JBEHXA010000588.1:0-4911 GCA_048498935.1 Myxococcota bacterium | reverse complement strand
TGCATGCTTTGGTGGGGCAGCAAGGAGCGGCGAGTGACAGGCCACGCGAGGAGACATACCTCGGCTTACTGAAAATGAAAATCATTTTCAGTAAGCCGGACAATCCGCGTCACGTGCGCTGCGAGTAGAACTCCACTACGAGCTGCATTTTTATGGGGAATGGGATCGCGGTCGCATCCGGAAGGTCCCGCAACGTGGCGGAGAGAGCTTCGGGTTGAACGCTGAGCCAATCGGTAGGGAAGGGCAGCGGCGTTGCCAGGCTGGCGGCGATGCTGGTGAGCTTCTTGCTGCGCTCTGCGATCGTGACTACCTGGCCTTTGCTCAAGCGTGCGCTGGGAATGTCGACGCGTTTGCCGTCGACCAGCACATGGCCGTGGTTGACGATCTGGCGCGCCGCGGGAATCGTTCGCGCGAACCCAGCGCGGAAGACCACGTTGTCCAGGCGCCGTTCGATGAGCTCGATCAGGCGCTCGGCGGTGTTCCCGGCGGCCGCGCGCGCCTCCACGTAGAGGTTGAGGAGCTGCCGCTCGGTCAGGCCATAGTTCATGCGGATCTTCTGCTTCTCCAGCAGGCGTAGGCCATACTCGGACAGCTTGCGTCGCGCCTGACCGTGCTGGCCCGGCGGAAACGGCCGACGTTCTGCCTTCTTTCGCGATAAGCCCGGCAACTCCGTTCCGAGCGCGCGCAAAACGCGCACCCTCGGTCCACGATATCGACTCATGAGTCTATTCCTTAGCGGTTGGCGCGTTCGTCGCGAGCGCGACCCACCCCACTTAGTTGCGAACCATTCGCACTCAAGATGAAAATGATTTTCATTTTCATTAACTCGAGGTAGGAGACGGCCAGCTGCTCTCGCGGCTCGTTCGTTTTCGGACGCCCCCAACTCCCGTTACTTCGAGAGAGAATGATCATGCCTTTCAGGAAATCTTCTTTGTCCGCCGTGGCTCTGTGCGCGCTGATCGCTGGCGCTGGTTGCAGCGACGACGACGCCAAGCCGGACGATCACGGAAAAGCGGGATCGAGTGGGGCAGCGGGCACGGGCGGCACCAAGAGCGACGGCGGCACCAAGAGCGACGGCGGCACCAAGAGCGACGGCGGCACCAAGAGCGACGCGGGGGCCGGCGCCGTTGCAGGCGAAGGCTCCGCAGGCGAAGGGTCCGCCGAACCGAAGCCCCTGTACCTCTTCGGGATCGGCGTCGCGGGCGACGGCGACAATGGCGCGCTCTACTTGATGATCCAGGACGAGCTCAATCTCAACGTCAAGGTCGACGATATCCCCAAAGCCAACGCCATGGAGCTCGAGCCCTACAGCGGCTTCGCGGCGATCGACGGGCACGTGATCATCGGCCAAAGCAACGCACCCATCGGCAAGAAGTTCGCAGTCACCGATGCCGGTGACTGGGAACAGGTCGGCGACGACCTCCATTTCGACGACTATTTCACGAGCGCCGTCGATGGCCTGAACTTCTACTTCCAGGCCATCAAGGGCACGGAGATGTTTCTGCACTACGGCTCCGATCGCGCCTATCGCAAGCACTGGAACGTGCGCGATTGGGTGCTCCTCGAGGACCTCGAAGAGACGGCCTTGCCGACCCCACCCGCTGGCTGGTCGCTGTCGAGCACGGGCAACCGCACCGGCATGCGGGACTGGAAGGGCGCCATCTTCCAGTCGTTCAACATGGACGAGATCGCGACCGGGGCAATGGCCCAAGAGTCGTTCATCGCGGTGTACGACCCGGAGACGTTCGAAGAGACGAACGTCCTCAGTATTCCTTGCCCGGGCCTGGCTCAGCAAACTCAAGACGAGGACGGTAACGTCTACGTCTCGACCACGTTCAACACGCCGACTCTGGCTCTCTACGGACAAACGGAACCTTCGTGCATCGCGCGCCTGAAGCCTGACGGCACTCAGGACGAGACCTGGGGCAACAAGAACCTGGCCGACTTCACCGGTGGCTTCGACGGTGTGAACTTCCGTTACCTGGCCAAGGGCAAGGCCGTGGCCAACGTACTCCACCACGACCGCATCCCGAACGTAGACTGGGACGGCGAGGTCGATCCCGCTGTCGTCGCTCGAATCGAGGGCGCCTGGGTGGGAGAGGACTTCACGCCCGAAGATCTCACGATCTGGGATCTCGAGCTCATCGACATCGAGAGCGGCACGTCGACACCGATCACGGGGTGGGACGAGGACCACGACGTAGGCCTGTACTTGACCGGCGTCACCATCGACGGCCGCGTGTTTTTCAACTTCCAGCTGGACACGTACGGGAACAAGCCGACCGACGTGATGTACGAGCTCGACCTGGAGACCGCCAAGGTCACCAAGGTGGGTGAGCTCGAGGGCACCTTCGCAGGGCTCGAACGTCTGCGCTGAGCTCGGAGCCCAGCGATGCGTGGGCTCCCACTCTTCTTTTCGATCACGCTGGCCAGCGTGAGGACCTGGGCGCAGGCGGCAGTGCCACCGTCGCCGCCCCAGGCGCCGGTCGAGGTCACGGTGGTGGGGCGACCGACTTCAGCGCGCAAGCTGCAAGAATCGGCCGAAGCCGTGACCGTGGTGAACGTCCGCAAAGCCAAGCAGCAGACGGCCGATCTTGGCGAGGTGCTGGCTCGCACGCAGGGAGTCAATGTGCGGCGCGAAGGCGGGCTGGGCAGCGATGCCAACGTGTCGCTCAATGGTCTTCAGGGCGACCAAGTGCGCTTCTTCGTCGACGGTGTGCCGATGCAGTTCACGGGGTTTCCGTTCGGCATCGCCAACGTGCCGGTGAATCTCGTGGAGCGCGTCGAGATCTACCGGGGCGTCGTGCCGATTCGCTTCGGCGCCGACGCGCTGGGCGGTGCGATCAACATCGTGACTGATCAGTCGTACGAAACGCACCTCGGCGCGAGCTACCAAATTGGTTCATTTGGTGTGCACCGCGCAACCGTCGGCGGGCGCTATCGCCACGAGCCCACCGGTCTCATCGTGGGTGCGAGCGCGTACCTCGACATCGCCGAGAACGACTACCTGATGCACGACCGCCCCATTCCACGACCCGACGGTTCGGCCGAGTACCGCACCTTGCCGCGCTTCCACGACGCCTACCTGGCCTACGGGGGCAACCTCGAGGTCGGTGTGGTCGAACGAAAATGGGCGCGCAAGCTGAGCGTTCAGGGATTTTTTGGCACCTACGACAAGGAGCTTCAGCACAACTGGGTGATGACCGTGCCCTACGGCGAGGTTACCTACGGCGAAAAAGTTTATGGCGCGACGGCGCGTTACGAGGTTGCGCTCGCGCCGACGGTGGACCTGACGTTTGTTCTCAACTACTCGCACAATCGCTTTGATTGGTACGACATGGCGACCCACCACTATCGGTGGACGGGGGAGCAAGGGCGCGCCGTGGGCCGTGACATCGCACCCGGAGTACCAGCGCGCGGTGAAATCACGGGCGAAGCGATCGATCGCAGCCTTTACACCCACTCGCTCTTTGGCCGCGCCGACTTGGGGTGGACCTTCTTGCCCGGTCAAATCGCGCGCTTGTCGGTCACACCGCAGGGCATTCTCCAGCGAGGCGACGACCACGTGCCGGGGCGCGTCGACCTGCTCGCGCTCCATCAAAACGTGACGCACGTCGTGTCGGGCGCCGAGTACGAGCTGAACGCTCTCGATGAGCGGCTATCCAACATCGTATTCGGCAAGCTGTACCATCAGCAGCTGTACTACGAGTTTCGGAACGAGCTCGCCGGCATGAGCGTCAAGGGCGACTTGGAGCGCAGCGCGACGTACTACGGCGGCGGTGATAGCGTGCGCTACCGCTTCACTGAAGGGCTCTTGGCGAAGCTCTCGTACGAGTATGCCATCCGCCTACCGCGTCCCATCGAGCTTTTCGGTGACGGGGTTCTGATACGTCCCAACACCGATCTGAAGCCGGAACGCAGTCACAACGTCAACCTGGGACCGCGCCTCGAGCTGCGCAAGACGGCCGCCGGCGCCTTCACGGTAGACATCAATGGCTTCGTTCGAAAAACGAAGGACCAAATCGTCTTTCTGGCCAGCGTTCAAGGCGCGCCGCACCAGAATATCTTGGACGTGCGCTCCCGCGGCATCGAGGGCGCGGCGAGCTGGGACTCACCGGGGCGCTACGTGGGCTTGGACTTCTCGTGCACCTACCAGGACATTCGCAACACGACGACCGAGGGCGTATTCGCCGCGACCAACGGCCGGCGCATGCCGAACCGACCGTGGCTGTTCGGTAGCGCTGGCGTGCGGGGCCGCGCTGCGGGGCTCATGCAACAGGGAGACGCGCTCGAGCCTTACTTCGCGAGTCGCTATGTGCACGAGTTCGATCGCGGATGGGCGCTCGGCAATCCCGAGTTCAAGCTCGAGATGCCGGCGCAGCTCAGCCACAGCGCCGGCATCACGTACTCTCTCGCGGGAACGGCTGGCCAGGTCTCGGGCACGTTCGAAGTCGACAACCTGACTGACGCCGCGCTGTACGACGTGTGGGGTGTGCAGCGCCCAGGCCGCTCCTTCGCCTTCAAGCTCAGCGGGCAGATCTGAGTCATGTGGTTCGAAGGATTTCCGCCGCTATCAGTCAGCGATCGATCCGCTGTTTTGGCTGTCCTGACCGCGCCCGCTCTCTGAGGTGTCAAATATGTTCGGATCCGTACGACTGGCCATGACCTGGCTTCACACCTGGTTCGGCGTGGTGCTCGGCTTCGTGTTGATGGTGGCGTTTTTCTTCGGCTCCTTGGCAGTGTTTGCCGCGGAGATTGATCGCTGGGCGCTACCAGAGACTCGCTTTGCGCCCGGCGCCTTGCCGTCGTTCGACACCACGCTGAAGCCCGCGCTCGAACGCCTCCAACCCGAGGAGGACGATCTAGCAGTGGCGCGCCAACGCACCGGTCAGCGGCTCGAAGGCCGCCTGC
>JBEHXA010000587.1:0-4912 GCA_048498935.1 Myxococcota bacterium | reverse complement strand
AGCTGCGTCGCTTCCATCGCGGCGGAGCTCGAGGCGAGCCTCGCCGATGAGCTCGACGCAGTGACGCTCGTGCCCCCTCACGTGCAGGTGGCGCGAGCACTCGAGGCGAGCGAAGTGCTGGAGGCCCTGACTCCGCCGCCGAGCTCCGAAAGCGGCATCAGCCTGGCACCGCCGGATTTGGCGGCATTTTCGACTCCGCCGCCGCAAGTTGCAGCAGCTCTGCCGCCGGAGCCGACGACCGAGGAGCCGCCGTTCGAGCCGACGCCCGTGCCGCCCGAGCCCTTCGCGCGTGGCCCGCTCTACGAGTCCGCCGCCACCGATTGGCGCACTTGGGCCGACGAGCTCAGCACCGCGCGCGGTCCCAAGCCGCTCAGCGTGATCGAGCGCATGTTCGTGAGCGCGTACGTGCCCTTGGCGGACGCGGTGGCGCGCGGCATCGGCGATGCGTCGGCGCGACAAGTGCTCGCCACGTGGTCGAGCTCGTTCGAGCAGAGCTACCGTGAAGCCTTCGCGGCGCTCCGCGTGCGCGGCAAGCGCCCCAGCATGGTGCTCGACATCCCCGAGATCGCGCTCCGCATCGGTCGCCTGCACGGCGCGCGTCGCGTCGAGCTGATCGCGGTCGACGGGTTGCGCTTCGACCTTGGTTTGCGCCTGGAGCAGCGCATCCGCTGGCGCATGGCGCAGGAAGTGGCCCTCACCGAGCGTCTCTTGCTGTGGAGCGCCCTGCCCTCGACGTCGGCGGTGCAGCTCGAGCTCTTGGGTCGCGGTCCCGAAGCTCTCAAGACCTGGACGGGCGAGGTTTCTTCGGAAATTCCGGTAGCCCGGGGCCAGAACGCGCGCACGCCGCGCCGCGTGAAGGTCGGGCATCGCGACCTGCTCAAGCTCGACCTCGTGGAGGCGCGCCTGATGGAGCCGGGCGACCACGAGGCCCCGCGCCTCGACGACCTGGCCGACGAGCTGAGCGAAGTGCTCTCGGCGCAGCTCGCGCGTCTGCCGGCCCGTACCCTCGCCATCGTGTTCGGCGACCACGGCTTCAAGCTCGACGCCATGGAGTCTGGAACCACGAGTGCCAAGAGCGGCGGAGCCTCGCCGGAAGAAGTTCTGGTTCCGGCCTTCGCCTGGCTAGTCGGCGGCGTGCATTGAGACAGCGCCCTAGGCCCTGCCCAGCAGGATGCTGACCACTTCTTCGCCGAAGTCTTTGTGAGACTTCGGCTGCTCGGGGTCTCCGGCGAAGAGCTCGATCATGCAGAAGTGGTGCAGGCTGCCGATCAGCATGCGAGACATCACTTCGGGGTCGGCGCGCTGGAGGCGGCCGGCGCTCATCTCGACTTCGAAGAACTTGCTGAGCGCGCCAACGACCCTGCGGTACCGCGAGGCGCGATCGGACGTGCGCTCCTGGCAGAGCTGACTCTCCGGGTTCGACCACGACATCATCATGACCGGCATAGCCACGCGCCCGAGCGCCATGAAACGCTCCGCAAACTCGATCAGTGTACCGCGCAGGTCCCCCACGCCCGCGCGCTGCACGAGCTCTTCCACCAACACTGGCACCGCGTCGGGATCGAAGTTCATCGCTGCGCGAAACAGCTCCTCCTTCGACTTGAAGCGGTGGAAAATCGTCCCTTCCGCAATGCCGGCACGGCTCGCCACCTCGGCAGTGGTCGCGCGAATCCCAAGCTCTAGAAACACCTCGCGCGCGACCTCGAGCAGGCGCTCCGTCGAGATGACGGGCGGCCGCCCGCGAGGCCTGTGCGTCGGAGCACGTGGAGCCTCTGCAGCCAAATTCGGCTCGTCCCTGCGGGCAGGGCGGCGCGTGGGCGAAGAATGAGGTGAGCTTGCCAGCTTCTTGAGGTGCGGCTCATGTAATACGCAGCGGTGCGCCCGCAAGCCCTCACCCTTTGAAAAAGCGTTGAGGCACGCGCCAGCTCACGCCGCCAGCAGCACGGCTGTCTCGACGTGAGTCGAGCTGAGCGCGTAGGCGCCTTCGAAGCGCCGGCCGGCAGTGAACGTCGGCGACCAATCCTGACCGAGCTCGAAAGTCAGCGTCCCTTGCGAACCGCCGCTGTCGCGGTTCGCGACAGCGACGATGCGCGCCGCTTCGAAGCCCATGTACCGCCCCACCAGCGGATACAAACACTTGTACAGGCTCTCTTTGGCGGAAAAAGCCAGCGACACCAGGTCATGCTCCGGAGCGCCGATCGGGGCGAGCGTCGTCAGCTCGACGGTGGAGCAAATGCGGCGCCGCAGCTCGAGGCTCGAATCCGCCCCCATCAGTCGCTCGGCGTCGATGCCGAGCGACGCGAACTCACCGCGCCGAGCGACCGCGCACAGCGCGCGACCAGCACCGTGCGTGATCGAGCCGACGACAGCCTCGGGCCAGCGCGGGCTGCCGTCCTGATTGCGCTGCGGAACACCCTCGTGGCCCAACCGCTTCAGCGCTTGCGCCGCTGCCAAACGCCCCGCCAAGAACTCGGCGCGCCGCTTGGCGACCGCTTCGCGTGGCTCGTCGGCGAAACCCAGCGGAGACAGCGCCGCGATCACCGAGCCGTGGTCCGCTACCGCGTAGCCGACGCAGACCACGGTCCGCGGCAGCTCGAGCAGCGAGCCCAGCGGCGGAAGCTCCGGCAGGTGCACGCTACTCCGGGTCGATCACGGCGCTCTGGGTAGCGCCGCTCGGCATCGGATTCTGTTCCTTCTCGAGGTAACGGAAGATGGTGCGCGGGTCGACGCCGAGGTCGCGCGCCGTCTGCGTGCGATTGCCGTTGTTGCGCTCGAGCACTTCGAGCACGTAACGACGCTGAAAGTCTTCCTTCGCTTTTTCGAGCGGCACGATGGGCTGCTCGGCTTCGGGACCCAGATCCAGATCCTCCGGACCGAGCAGCGTGCTGTCGCACAGCACGAGCGCCTTCTTGATGCGATTTTCGAGCTGGCGAATGTTGCCAGGCCAAGCAAACTTCTTGATCGCCGCCAGCGCTTGCGGCGAGAAGCCGCGCACCGAGCTGTTGAGCTCGTCGGCGTGCTTGCTGAGCAGCGCCTTGGCGATGATGAACACGTCGTCACCGCGATCGCGAAGCGGCGGCAGCCACAAGTTGACGACGTTGAGCCGGTAGTAGAGGTCCTCCCGGAACTCGCCGGTCTTGATCATCTCCTCGAGGTTGCGGTTGGTCGCCGCGACGATCCGGATGTCGCACTTCTCGGGGCGGTTGTCGCCGACGCGGAACACCACGCGCTCTTGCAGGGCGCGCAGCAGCTTGACCTGCATGGGCGGCGGCAGCTCGCCAATCTCGTCGAGGAACAGCGTGCCACCGTCGGCTTGCTGGAACTTGCCGGCGCGGCTAGCGACGGCTCCCGTGAAGGCGCCCTTCACGTGCCCGAACATCTCGCTCTCGATCAGGTTCTCCGGGATGGCGCCGCAGTTGACGGTGACGAACGGACCCTTTTCACCGTTGCTGCGGCGGTGAATCTCGCGCGCGATGAGCTCCTTGCCGGTGCCGGTCTCGCCGGTGATCAGCACGTTGATGTCGGTACCGGCCACCTTCTGCAGCTTGCGGAACACCTCCAGCATCGAGGGACAGCTGCCGATGATCTCGCCGAAGCGCTTGTCCGACAGCTCGGCGCTCAACTTCTCTTTGTCGGCGCGGAGGGCCGATAGCAGCATGGCGTTCTGCAAAATCAGCGACGCCTGGGCGCCGAAGATTTGGAGTAGGTCGAGCTGCGGGCGCTGGAACAGGTGCTTGACCTCGTCGTTTGCGACGTAGAGCGCGCCGATGGCTTCGCCCTGGCTCAGCAGCGGCACGCTCATCACGCTCGAGAGCTTGAGCGCGATCACGCTCTCGCTCTTGCCGAAGGTGGTATCGGTCAGCGCATCGCTGACGATGACGGGTCGGCGCGTCTCGATCACCTGCCGCACGATGCTGTCGCTGATCGCGCCCGAAGCATCCTGAATCGCCTCGCGCTGCAAGTTTCGCGAGGCTCGCACGCGCGGCACGCTGTCCTTGGCGTCACCGGGATCGACGAGCAGCACGACGCCGCGGCCCGCGCCGGTTAGCTCGATGATCGCATCGAGTAGCGCCTCGAGCAGCTCGTCGACCGAGCGGCTCGTCATCAGGCGCTCACTGAATGCCTGCAAACGCCGGATGCCCTCGATGTCGCTTTGATCGCTGTGCGCGGGTTCGGACGCCGAGGAAACCTCGGTGAAAAAGCTGAAAGCAAGCTGCGAGCGGCCGAGCGTGAAGCGATCGCCATTGGCGAGCCGGGCGCGCCGCTTCTTTTTGCCGTTGATCAGGATTTCGCCCTCGCGATCCAGCTCCTCCAGCTGGAAGTCGCGACCGTTGAAGACGATCTGCGCGTGGTGATGGGCCACGCTCGCGTCGGGCAGATGGATGTCGTTGCCGAGAGCGCGACCGAGCGTCGTGACCGGCTTGTGCAGCGCGGTCAAAATCGGCGGACCGTCGTTCGGGAAGTAGCGGACCGTTGCCATCCGGGGCGAAAGCGTATCAGAAGGTGCCCCCCGGAGCAGCGGATCAGGCTGAAAGTACTGGATTTTCGGCGCGCCGCCGGCCGCTTCGAGCCAACAACGCGATGCCGCACGGCCGAATGACCTGGTCGTGCGCCGCGATTCGAAGCGCCGCCCGCCGGGCTTCGTCGACGATTCCGTGTGCCAGAAGGGCGAGCTGGTCGGCCGGTGGCTCGACGACCAGTGGCGGCACGGCACGGGCGAGCTCCTGCTCCAGCATCGCGCCAACCTCGCCCGGAGACTGCTCGAGCGCCCAGCTGACGAAGCGCCACGCGAGCTCGGCGTGGCGCGCCTCGTCGTCCGCGACGCCCCCGAGCAGCTCGGCCAGCTGCGGCGCGGCGGCGTGCAGCGCGGCCTCGCGCGCCTCGAGCGCCGCGCAGGTTTCGCCGATGCAAC
>JBEHXA010000586.1:0-4914 GCA_048498935.1 Myxococcota bacterium | reverse complement strand
GATCCCAAGTCGATCGACAGCAGATGTAGGCAGTCGCTTTCGCTTGCCATGTCCTGACTCTCAGTAACGGCGGGCACCCATCCGGAGTTGAGGGCCGACCCTCAACCACCCACCTCCAGGGCCGAGCCGAGGTCGATTTAGGTGCGATAAGGGGGCAGAGGGGCACACCCGGCGGGCGAGGGTTGTATGCTCCGGCCGATGCTGCTGCCGGAGCTCGAGGCCCGTGACCTCGCCGAGCTATCGATTTTTCCCCTGCCCAACGTGACCCTGTTTCCGGGGGCTCTGTTGCCACTGCACGTGTTCGAGCCGCGTTACCGCGAGCTGACCGCCGACGCGCTCTCGGGAAAAAAGCTCATGGCCATCGCGCGGCTGAAGCCGGGCTTCGAACAGGACTACGAGGGCCGCCCGCCCATTTTCGACGTGTGCGGCGTCGGGGTGATCGAGCACTACGAGTCGCGCAGCGACGGTCGCTACGATATTGCGCTGCGCGGCCTCGCGCGCGCTCGCATCGTGGAGGAGCTGCCGCCGCTCAGGTCTTACCGTCAGGTGCAGGCCCAGCTCCTTCACGACTCACCGGTCGAGCCAGCGCTGGTAGCAGCTTGGCAGGTGAAGCTCGGTTCTTTGTGGGAGCGACTGGCCAGCCACTTGCCAGAGCCGGTCCGCGACCTGCGCGCGTTGACGCGGGGGGCCGACGACGCCTCGGCCTATGCGGATCGGCTGGCCGCCGCGATGGTGGCTGATCCCGATGCTTGTCAGCAGCTGCTCAGCGAGGCCGACCCGGCCGAACGCCTGCGCCTTTTGACGGCTCGGGTGCAAGAGCTCGTGGACGCCCTTGCGCCGCCCGTCACCGGCCAGAGTCACAGGCTGAACTGAAACAAATTTCGGGCTAGCTTCGGCTCATGCAGGGCGCGCCTCTCGTGATCGGCATCGCTGGCGGGACCGGCAGCGGCAAAACGACGCTGGCGAGGCGGCTGCGGACCGAGCTCGGCGAGGACGTGGCCATGCTCGAGCACGATTGGTACTACCTCGATCGTTCGAGGCTTTCGCCCGCCGAGCGTGAGGCGGTGAACTACGATGAGCCTGCCGCGCTCGACAACGCCTTGCTGGTTCAACACCTGAGCGAGCTGCGCTCGGGGCGCGCTGTCGAGTGCCCGCAGTACGATTTCGCGACTCATACGCGAAGCGCCGCGACGATGCCCATTGCTCCGCGCCGCATCGTGGCGGTCGAGGGTATCTTGTTGTTCGCCATCCCGGAGCTCTGCCAGGCCTTCGATCTGCGCATCTTCGTCGACACCGACGACGACATCCGTCTGCTGCGCCGCATTCAACGCGATCTGGTCGACCGAAAGCGCGACATCGCTTCGATCCAAAACCAGTACTACTCGAGCGTGCGGCCGATGCACCTGCTGCACGTGGCCCCGAGCAAGCGACTGGCGCACCTGGTGGTGCCGGAGGGCGGAGACAACGCTCCTGCCTTGGACGTGATCATCGGTCGTCTCAGGTACCTGCTGCTCGGGCACGAATGAGGGCTTACGCTTCGCTCTTGGCCTGACTAGGTTAACGGCCATGGCGAAGCCGCGCACCGACTGGCAACCCCTGCCGCACGAGCCCCTCCAAAAATTGGCTGAAAACCTGTGGTGGGTGAGGGCTCCGGTGCCGGGCATCTCGCTCAACCGCACCATGACCATCGCGCGTCTGGGCGACGGTCGGCTCGTCATCTACAACGGCGTCGCGCTCGACGAAGCCAGCATGCGGGAGATCGAGGCGTGGGGCACACCGGCGTTCTTGGTCGCGCCGGGCGCGGGTCACCGGCTGGACGCTCCGGCGTTCAAGCAGCGCTATCCAGGGCTCAAGGTGCTGGCGCCGGGCGGCGCGCGCAAAGCCATCGAGCAAGTGGTGCCGGTCGATGGCTTGCTGCAGGATTTTCCGAGCGACCCGCACGTGTCGTTCCGCAGCGTGGCCGGCATCAAGGACAAAGAGGGGGCCATGCTGGTCCGCTCGAGCGACGGCACTAGCGTCGTGGTGAATGACATCGTGTTCAACATGTCCTTGCCAAAGGACATGTTCGCCCGCCTCATCGTCAAGGCGCTTGGCTCTGCTCCCGGCCCGCGTGTCTCGCTGATCGTCAAGCTCTTCTACTGCGACGACAAACCCGCGTTCGCGGGAGCCCTGCGCGAGCTGTCGCTCATCCCGGATTTGACGCGGCTCATCGTGGGGCACGATTCGGTCGCGAGCGGCCCCGACGCCCGCGCCGCGCTGGAGTCCTGCGCCACGCAGCTTTCGTAGAGTTGCCGACACGCTCCCCTTTCTCCGAGAAGGTAAAGTCACGCCATGCAGCCCGAGCTCTTGATTCACGCGCGTGAGCGCGACGTCGGCGGCTTCTTCGTTCGGCGAGTGCTCCCGTCGCTCCAACGCAAGCTGGTGGGGCCCTTCATCTTTTTCGATCACCTGTGCCGCGTAGACTTTCCGCCCGGGCAAGGGCTCGACGTGCGTCCGCACCCGCACATCGCGCTCGCCACGCTAACTTACCTGTTCGAAGGCTCTTTTTTGCATCGCGACAGCCTCGGCTACGTGCAACCGATCCGCCCGGGCGAGGTGAATTGGATGATCGCCGGCCGCGGTATCGCGCACTCCGAGCGCACGTCACCGGAAGTCAGGCAGAGCGGCGGCCCGCTGCACGGCATCCAGTGTTGGATCGCGCTACCCCGCGAGCACGAAGAGGTCGAGCCGAGCTTCGACCATCACCCGCAGGCCACCATCCCGCGCATCTCCAAGTCAGGCGTGGAGCTTGCGGTGATCGCCGGCTCCGCCTACGGCGTGGCTTCGCCCGTACGCGTACTGTCACCGACCCTCTACGTGCACGCGCGGCTCGCGGCCGATGCGACCCTCGACATCGACGAAGAGCACGCTGAGCGTGCCGTCTACGTCGCGAGCGGTACGGCGACGTACGGCGGCGTCGAATACGAGGCGGGCAATCTTTTGGTGCTTGCGCCCGGACAACATGAGGTCTCCTCCCGGACGGGAGGGGACCTCATGTTGCTCGGCGGCGCCCCACTCCAAGGTGACCGCCACATTTACTGGAACTTCGTCTCCAGCTCCCTCGAACGCATCGAACGCGCCAAAGCCGACTGGACCAACGGCCACTTCGGCAAAGTCACCGGCGACGAACACGAATTCATCCCCCTGCCGACGCCGTAGGCGCTCCTCCCGCCCTGCGCCGTAGGCGCTCCTCCCGCCCCGCGCCGTAGGCGTAGGCGCAGGCGCCAGCAATCGTCGCGACGTCTCAAACTCGGGATCCTTGACTCAACGCACATCTTGATTCGGCAGGAATCCGAACCGCCTGTGCGCTGACGCACAGGTTGATTCGGCAGCATTGCGGCGATGCCGGCAGACACTTGAATTCTCCGTGAAGGATAGCCATGGAGTGCGGGGCTGCCGCCTCGCAGCTGCGACTTGCAGAAGCTGCTGTGGCGTCGCTCGGTCCAGCCGCGCGACTCATGTCTTTAGGAGGACGCGAGGCAGTGCAGACGCAGAGCCTCGGCCGCGTGCAGATGCGAACTTCGAGACATCGCGGCACAGGCATCGTCGCGCCGATTCGCGTCATCGTCATCGTCGCGCCGCGCAGTCGGTGACACCGGCGCGTTTGGGTGCGTGGCGCCTACGGCATGGCGGCGCTGCTCGGCTGAACCGGCGCCCCTACGCGCGCAGATTCCGGTCACGCAGAGCTGCCTAGACGCGGCTTGCGATTACTGCCGAATCAACTTGGGTCGCGTCGGCGCACAGACCAGGCTCGAGACGCAGAGCTGCCTAGACGCGGCTTGCGATTACTGCCGAATCAACTTGGGTCGCGTCGGCGCACAGACCAGGTTCGAGACACAGGGCAGCGCAGACGTGGCTTGCGATTACTGCCGAATCAAGCTGGGTCGTGGGGGCTCTTTGATTACTGCCGAATCAACATTGAGCGTCCTTGGTCACTTGCGAACGCTCGGTCGCGCACTAGGTTTTCGATATGAAAGGCGGGGGCGCGGAGGCGCGCAGGGCACGGCGGCCGGTAACGAACGGTCGCAAACGGCGGCGCTTGAAGACGCCGCGGCAGCTCGCGTTCGTGTTTCGAACTTGGGGAGGAGCTCGCGAGGGGGCGGGGCGGCCGCGTGGTGCGAAAGGGACGGGGGCGCATCGGGTGAGGCCGAAGCATTCGCGTCATCATCCGCTGCACATCACGTTGCGGGTTGTTGCCGGACTACCGAGCTTGCGAAAGCGCCGGGTGTTTCGCGTGGTGAAGGCGGCGCTTGGGGCGGCGAACGCCAAGGGCAGGCATCGCGAGCACTTTCGGCTCGTGCATTACTCGGTGCAGGGCAATCATATTCACTTGATGGCTGAGGCTCGGGATCGCGAGCGGCTGTCGCGGGGTGTGCAGGGGCTGGCGATTCGCATCGCGCGGCGAGTAAATCGTCTGCTTAGTCGGCGCGGGCGGCTGTTTTCTGAGAGATTTCATGCGCGGGCGCTGCGCAATCCGCGAGAGGTGCGGCATGCGCTCGCGTACGTGCTGCTGAATGAGCGGCGGCATCTCGCGGCGGAGCGCAAGCTGAGCTTGCCTCCGTGGTACTTCGATGATTGCAGCTCGGCGGCGGAGTTTGGTGGCTGGCAAGTCGTGAGCGGGTTGGATCCGCCCCCACCGCCGAAGGTCGATGTCATGCTTCCGGCGGAGTCGTATTTGCTCCGCGTGCTTTGGAAGAAGCACGGCCTCATCGTTCCCGACGAGGTGCCGCGCGGGATGTAAGACGAGGTCGCGGAGACGCGCGTCGCGGAGACGCACGTCGCGGAGACGCACGTCGCGGAGACGCACGTCGCGGAGACGCACGTCGCGGAGACGCACGTCGCGGAGACGCACGTCGCGGAGACGCACGTCGCGGA
>JBEHXA010000585.1:0-4919 GCA_048498935.1 Myxococcota bacterium | reverse complement strand
AAAACCCAGGCCCCGAGCTGGCCAAGAGCGACGCGCCTTGGCCGCCACACCTGATGCACGCCGATGTCAGGCTCGAGCAGCACGTGATCGGCGACGTGGACGGGGACGGTCGCCCCGAGTTCGTGGGCGCGTGCAAAAACTGCACCTCCATTTTTCCGCGCACCTTCGGCTTCTACAAGCAGGACCCCGACCCCAAGGCGCCGTGGTTCTTTCAGGCCGTGACCGAGCAGCGCGAGTTTCCGTACAGCGGAACCGGCTGGATGCACGGCATCGGCTTGGGCGACGTCAACGGCGATGGCCAACCGGATTTGCTCGAGCGAAGTGGGGTTTGGCTGCGCCTGAACATCGGCAGGCCCAACACCGAGCGGTGCCCGAGCCCGGGGTGCGGGTTCGTGGAAACCCAGTTGTACGGCGGCGCCGACCTGGGCGGGTCGCACATGTTCGCGTTCGACGTGGACGGCGACGGCGACGGCGACATCGTGTCAGCCGATTACGCGCACAACTATGGCATCTCCTGGTACGAGCAAACGGCGCCGCTCACGTTCGTGAAGCATCAGTTCGTCGGCGGGCCGCAAGATGCCGCGAAGTACGGCGTGCAATTTTCGGAGCCTCACGCGCTCGAAGTGGCAGACATGGACGGCGACGGCATCCCCGACATCGTCACCGGCAAGATGCGCTTCGCGAACCCCAACGGCTGCGGCGACCCCGATCTGCTCGGCCCCGCCGTGGTCTACGTATTCCGCACGGTTCGCAAGCCCAACCCCGCGCTCAACAGTCCGGTCACGTTCGAGCCTTACCTCGTCGACAGCACGCACGGCATCGGCCGACAAATCGCCGTCGGGCATCTGAACGATGACGGCATTGTGGACCTGTGTTTGGCAACCAAGCTCGGGTTGGCCGTATTTCTGGGGCAGTAGCCGCGCGGGCGACTCGCCGACGCAAGATCCTGCACTAGCGACGCCTCCCTAGAAGCGTTACCCGTGGATCATGCGTGGGTGGTTGAAAGCAGCATGCGTCACGCTCGTACCGGCGCTCGTTCTGGGCTGCAGCTCGACCAAGGGTGAGCCGCACAATGCACTCCCAGCACCGCACGGGGGTGGTGTTGGGGGTCACCTAGACCGGCCAGCGCTGGAGGGGGGCACGGCTGGGGTCGAGCCGCCTTCACTCTCGGGTAGCGCCGGCTCGTCGGGGGGAGTCGAGGCCGACGCGGGAAAAAGCGGGATGAGTGGCGGCCCGGGTGACGGCGGCTCGGGAGGCACGGGGGGCACGCCGCCGGTTCCCCCCAACTACGCGCTCACCGGCGCGTGGCCAACCCGACCGGTCGCGCTGAAGACGCAGCCGGGCAAGCTCGCGTACACGAAGGTGCTGCTGCACGATCGCTTCCTCGCGGAGAGCTGCGCGATCGGCGACTACAACGGGGATGGCGTACCCGATGTCTCGTCGGGGCGTCGTTGGTACGAGGGGCCGTTCGGCGCAGGCCTGCTGCCAATCGAGCACATTTTTCGCGGTGGTCACGATGACCTACCGCGCAATGGCGATGGCCCCGAGATCGACGCCGGCGTCTCCGACGACCAAGCCGACTATGCCTTCGACCTGGACCGCGATGGTGACGTCGACATCATCAACATCTCGTACACCGACGTGGCGGACGGAAGAACCCCCTCACCTGCGCCGAAGCCACAACCACGTGCCAGCGCCTATTGGTACGAAAATCCAGGTTCCGAGTGGGCGGGCAGCGGCGCGCTCTGGAAGCCTCACGTAGTTCACGAGCAAATCCAGCACGAGCAACACGT
The DNA here is from genome assembly GCA_048498935.1 of Myxococcota bacterium. Taxonomy (GTDB): domain Bacteria; phylum Myxococcota_A; class Polyangia; order Polyangiales; family Polyangiaceae; genus PMG-095. The sequence goes on along the minus strand of JBEHXA010000585.1, from coordinate 3,126 downwards.
GATCGGCGACGTGGATGGCGACGGCTGGCCGGAGCTACTCGGTGCGTGCAAGGGCTGCTCCCCCGCGCAACGGATCGGCTACTACCAAGCGAACGAGCTGGATCCCATCGAGCCTTGGACGTTCCATCCGGTGACTCGCCAGCACGAGTTTCCGTTCGGCGGCTGCGGCAAGCTGCATGGCCTCGGTCTCGGTGACGTCAACGGCGATGGCAAGCCGGACCTGCTCGAGCGTGGCGGTATTTGGGTCGATCTGGCCGCGAGCCTACCCAACGAAGTCCCATGTCCCGGCCCCGGTTGCGGCTTCGCGGAAACGCAGCTGTATGGGGGCGGCAATGGAGGTGAGCTCGGCGGCTCACACATGTTCGCGTTCGACGCGGACGGCGACGGCGACGCGGACATCGTCTCCGCGGACTTCGCGCACAGGTACGGCATCGCCTGGTACGAACAAACGACGCCGCTCACCTTCGTGAAACACAAGTTCGTCGGCGCGCCCAACGAAATCCCCGGCGGCGTGTCGTTCTCGGAGCCGCACTCGCTCGAGGCCGTGGACATGGACGGCGATGGCGTCCCAGACGTGATTACCGGCAAGACTCACTTTGCTCAGCCCTTTGGCTACGGCGACCCCGATCCGTCGGGTACGCCCGTGGTGTACGTGTTCCGCACCGTGCGGACGCCGGACCCGAACACGGGCAGCCCAGTAACGTTCGAACCGCACCTCATCGACAGCGAGCTCGGGGTCGGAAGCCAGATCGCGGTGGGGCACCTGAACGACGACGGCATCGCCGACCTTTGCCTCGCCACCAAGGTCGGGCTAGCGGTGTTCCTTGGACAGTGAACGACTGGCTCGAACGCCCCCCGTTTCGTGACTTTCATCCGCATTTCGTGCAGGCGCTCGCGCTGCTGAGCGGCTGCCCTGCGCCCGAGCAGTACGACGCGCTGGCTCGACAAGTGCCGCAAGCAGCTGACGTGGAGCTGCCGCGCTTCGTGCGCGAAAGTCGCGAGGCGGTGCGCGGTGCGGGCGGCTACGAGCAGCACGTTGCGCGCTTCAAGGCAGTGCCGACGCGTCCGGAGAGCTGGCACGACTTCTTCAACATGTCGGTTTGGGCTCACTTTCCGAAGCTGCGCTGGGCCTTGAACGCGCTGCACGTCGATCCGAACGTCGGCGCGAAAGATCCTCGCAACGGCCGCGCCCCCGCGCAAAACTTGGCAGCAACTTTCGACGAATCCGGCCTGCTCGTCGTCAGCACCAGCAAGCAGGTACTGAGTGAGCTGCGCGAGCTCCACTTCAAGCACATGTTCTGGGAGCGCCGCGACGAGCTGCTGGAGACCACGCGCTTCTGGGTCGTCGGTCACGGCTTGCTCGAGACTTTGCTGGCGCCCCCCCCCGGGCTCGTGGCGCGCAGCCTGCAGCTGTACTTGCCGACGCTGCCGACCACTGCCGGGAGCGAGGCACAGCGCTTCGAAATCGACGCCATCGCGGCCTCTCACATCTCAGCCTGGCGACAGGCGCGCACGGTGCTCGACCCCCTGCCTCTCCTGGCCGTCCCGGGCTACGCTGACAACGACTCGGCCGCTTTCTATGCGGAAGCGCGCAACATCCGCTTCGACCCGATTTCGCGCCGGCCTTGAGCCTCTATTGCGTTTTTTGCAACTGTGAGTGCCGATAATATCACCTGGCGCAACATTGGCCGAGCGCCTGCTGCGAGCTATTCTGGGGACCACTCTCGATGCCGCGCGCATCGCAACGGAGAAAAGATCCATGTCCCGTCAGAACTATTTCAATACCCTCACGATGGCGCAAAAGCTCGAGCAGCTCGGGCAGTGCCGCTTCATGGACAAGAACGAGTTCAACGGTGTCGAGCGGCTGCGCGGCAAGAAGGTCGTGATCATCGGCTGCGGCGCACAGGGCCTGAACCAGGGCCTGAACATGCGCGACTCCGGCCTCGACGTGAGCTACGCGCTGCGCCAGGACGCGATTGACCAGAAGCGCGCGAGCTTCACCAACGCGACCAGCAACGGCTTCAAGGTCGGCAACTACGAGCAGCTGATCCCCACCGCGGATCTGGTGTGTAACCTCGCCCCCGACAAGCAGCACGCCGACGTGGTGAGCAAGGTGATGCCGCTGATGAAGAAGGGCGCGTGCCTCGCGTACAGCCACGGCTTCAACATCGTGGAAGAGGGTCAGGCCATCCGTAAGGATCTCACGGTCGTGATGGTGGCGCCCAAGTGTCCCGGCACCGAGGTGCGCGAGGAGTACAAACGCGGCTTCGGCGTGCCGACCCTGATCGCGGTGCACCGCGAGAACGACCCGAACGGCGACGGCCTGGAGATCGCCAAGGCCTACGCGGCAGCCACGGGCGGAGACCGCGCCGGCGTGCTCGAGTCGAGCTTCGTCGCCGAGGTGAAGAGCGACTTGATGGGCGAGCAGACCATCTTGTGCGGCATGCTGCAGACCGGCTCGATCCTGTGCTTCGACCGCATGGTCGCGCAGGGCATCGATCGCGGCTACGCCAGCAAGCTGGTGCAGTACGGCTGGGAGACCATCACCGAGGCGCTCAAGCAAGGCGGGCTCACGTTGATGCTCGATCGCCTGAGCAACCCGGCCAAGATCAAGGCCTTCGAGCTGGCTGAAGAGCTGCGCGGCCTGATGCGCCCGCTGTTCAAGAAGCACCAGGACGACATCATCACCGGCTTCTTCAGCTCCACCATGATGAAGGACTGGGACGCGGGTGACCCGAACCTGCTCGGCTGGCGCGCAGCGACGAACGACACCGCGTTCGAGCAGACCGCCGCTGGCGCGGACAAGATCAGCGAGCAGGAGTACTTCGACAACGCAGTCTTGATGGTGGCCATGGTGAAGGCCGGCGTGGAGCTGGCGTTCGAGTGCATGGTCGAGGTGGGCATGAAGCCCGAGTCGGCCTATTACGAGTCGCTGCACGAGACTCCTCTCATCGCCAACCTCATCTCGCGCAAGAAGCTGTACGAGATGAACAAGGTGATCAGCGACACGGCGGAGTACGGCTGCTACCTGTTCAGCCACGCCGCGGTGCCGCTGCTCAAGGAGTTCATGGCCAAGCAGGGTACCGACGTGATCGGTAAGCCGTTCGGGCCCGCAGACGCCAGCCA
>JBEHXA010000584.1:0-4929 GCA_048498935.1 Myxococcota bacterium | reverse complement strand
CGAGCTCTGGCACGAGCTCGCTCAGGGCACCACCAAGGTGGTCGACTCCTTTTTCTCGGCTGACCGCTGCTACCTCTTGCTCGCCAACAACGTCGGCGCCGAGCCGATCGGGCCGCGACGCCAGGAGATCCTCGAGGCAGTGCTGAGCGGCCTGCGCCAAAAGAACATCGCCATCGACTTGGGCCTGGCGCCCTCCACGGTGGCGCTCAATTCCCGCCTGGCTTTGCAGAGCCTCGGCGTGTCTTGTCGGCCTTCACGCGCCCATCCTCTGCTCATGCTAGCAGCCCGTGCCACGGCGGAGGCTCCGCCGGACGTCGCGCGCTGCGCTCGCTTCGTGTCAGCCGACGGGGAGACGCTCCGCGTCATCGGTGCGCCGCGGCCCGACGGCGGCTTGGGCAAGCTGCTGCCGACCGCCGAGCTGTCAGTGATCAGGAGCTTGGTCGAAGGCTTTTCGTACGAGGAAATCGCCCAGCTGCGCGGGACCTCGACGCGGACGATCGCGAATCAGATCACCGCCGTGTTCCGACGGCTCCGTGTTTCGGGCCGAAATGAGCTCGTGCAGCGCTTGTTCTTCGAAGGCGCTGCGCCGACGCGCCCGACCGAGACGCTGATCCCGAGCGCCGGAAGCGCCAAGCCGAGCTGGGTGGCAGCACTGCGCTCGGCCTGACGAAGTCGCGCCGTTGCCGCTGAAAAGACGGCACCGCGACACGCGCCGAAACAATCGCGGGTGACCTCCGAAAGGGCGATGGAACTGTCTCGCAGCGCGTGACGGTCCATGTTAGCTCCCCGCCCATGCCTGAGATTCTCCACGTATCCGCACGCGAAATCCTCGACTCCCGGGGTAACCCCACGGTGGAGGCCGAGGTCCATACCTCTTCCGGGTTCGGCCGCGCCGCCGTCCCGAGCGGCGCCTCGACTGGCGAGCACGAAGCCAACGAGCTTCGCGACAACGACAAGAAGCGCTACCTCGGTAAGGGCGTTCTGCAGGCGGTCGAAAACGTCAACGACAAGCTCGGCCCGGCCATCGTCGGCATGTCCGCGCTCGATCAGCCCGCGGTCGATCAACGCCTGATCGAGCTCGACGGCACCCCCAACAAGAGCAAGCTCGGCGCCAACGCCATCCTGGCCGTCTCCATGGCCTGTGCGCGCGCCGCCGCCGACACGGTCGACCTGCCGCTCTGGCGCTACCTCGGTGGCGTGCAGGCGCGCGTGCTGCCGACCCCGCTGATGAACATCATCAACGGCGGCGCCCACGCCGACAGCGGTCTGGAAGTGCAAGAGTTCATGATCGTCCCGCTCGGGTTCGAGACCTTCGGCGAGGCGCTGCGCGCCGGTACCGAGGTGTTCCACAACCTCAAGAGCATCCTCAAGAAGCAGGGCATGGTCACGGCCGTCGGCGACGAGGGCGGCTTCGCGCCGCGCCTGGCCTCGAACGAAGACGCCATCAAGAACATCATGCAGGCCATCGAGGCCGCCGGTTACAAGCCCGGTGAGCAGGTCGCGCTGGGCATGGATTGCGCCGCCAGCGAGTTCTACAAGGACGGCAAGTACACCTGGGACAAGCAGGCGCGCTCCGCCGCCGAGCTGTGCGACGTGTACGCCGACCTGATCAAGAAGTACCCGATCGTCACCATCGAAGACGGCTACGCCGAGGACGACTGGGAAGGCTGGAAGATGATGACCGAGAAGCTCGGCAGCAAGATCCAGCTCGTCGGCGACGACCTGTTCGTCACCAACGTGAAGCGTCTGTCGCAGGGCATCGAGAAGAAGATCGCCAACTCGATCCTCATCAAGGTAAACCAGATCGGCTCGCTCACCGAGACGCTCGACACCATCCGCATGGCCACCGCGGCCGGCTACACCAGCGTCGCCTCGCACCGCTCGGGCGAGACCGAAGACTCCTTCATCGCCGACCTGGCGGTTGCCACCAACTGCGGCCAAATCAAGACCGGCAGCTTGTCGCGCAGCGACCGCATCGCGAAGTACAACCAGCTGCTCCGCATCGCCGACGAGCTCGGCGACGAGCAGGTCTACAGCGGCAAGACCCCGTTCTCGCGCCGCTGAGCTCGGTCCCGTAAACGGTTGGACCCCCGCCCAACCGTTCGCACGCAAACTGCGAACGAAACGCCTCGCCTCAACCGCGGGGCGTTTCGCATTTGGCGGGTGGGGCTGCCAAAACGCGGCCCCCCTCGCAAAAGCGACCGCGCTCACCGGGTAATTTGCCGAACGGAAGGGCCGCCTTGCCGAGCGCCCGGGCGCGCTTCACACTGGTCCTTGGGAGGTTCGAAATGAACGTACGTGGGCTGGTTGTCTTGGGGGGATTCGCGGCGATCACGCTGGCAGTGAGCCTCGGACCACGCACGGCGGTTGCTTGTTCGCGGGTAGCCACCCTCGGCGTTTTCGAAACGTCTCCCTCGGCCGATTCCACTCCGCCGATTCTGAAGAGCGCAAAGCTCGACATCTCGCGAGCAGGCGAGCCGGTAGGCACTTGCGAGGCGCGCGGCTCTTTCGAGGTATCGACGGATGCGTCCGACGATGTGAGCGAGGCGCGCGATCTCGGCTTCGAGCTCACGCTCGTGCGCGGCACGCTACCGTTCAAGCTACCTGCGGGCCCGGTCATCGGGGTCGACTCGTTTCGCCAGGCAGGCAAGCTAACTGACACCACGCTAGACGACGGCAGCGACTACGACGCCACCGTTTCCATCCGCGTGCTCGACAGCGCCGGCAATCGCTCCGAGCCGATCGAGGTGCACGTCTCCGGCGCTGGCGACGGCGGCTGCTCGCTCGGCCGGCGGCGCGGTGGCCAGGGCGCCTCGTGGACGATAGCGCTCATGCTAGTGGGCTACGCGCTGCGACGCAGCACGAAGAGCCGCCAGGGGCGCGAAGCTCAGAAGTAGATCGCGTCGTCGCAGCTGCTGGGCAGGCGGACGTGGGGGAATTGCGCGGGCTCCACGTCCCAGCTCGAGCAGGCCATGGCGTTCAGCTCCTTCAAGCAGGAGGCGTAGCCGGCGCCGGTCGACTGCACGCTGGAACAGGGCAGGCCTTCGTCGATGACCTTGATGCACTGGTCGACGTTGTATTGAAGGTCCTTCTGCGGCAGGCGCCCGACCTTGACGTAGCAGCCGAACGACTTTTTGCAGCGCGTCGTCACGTAAGTTTTGCACTGCTGCGGAGCGGTCGCGGCGGGCTTGCTGGGCGCCGAGCCGCCCTTGCCGCCGCCGCTCGTGTCGTCGTCGCCTTCACCACCAACGGTGGTTCCAGAACAGGCACAGAGACCAATCCCAGCGCTCGCCAGCGCCGCCGCCAACCACACACGCAGCATCCGAACCTCCACCGCGTAGCCTAGCCGATGCCGCGACCGTGCGCCCGCATCAGGCCAAGTCGAACAGCAGCACCTCGCTCGGTTCCAGTGGATTTAGCACGATTTTGCCGGCTTTCTCGAAAGCGCCGGCGTCGCCGGTAGCCAGCTCGGCCCCATCGCCCAGACCCGTGACCTGCAGCTTGCCCTTGGCGACGTGCAGCCAGGCGTGCCGATCCTTACCGAGGTCGTACTCGACGCTTTGGCCTGGCGTGAGCAGGCTCGCGTACAGGCTGGCGTCTTGGTGAATCGTGACCGAGCCGTCACGCCCGTCGTGCGACGCCACCAGGCGCAGCTTGCCCTGCCGATCCTGCTCGGAAAAATGCTTTTGCTCGTAGCCCGGCGGGTAGCCGCGCTGATCGGGCAAAATCCAGATTTGCATGAAGTGCACGAGCTCGTCCGGGGAACCGTTGAACTCCGAGTGCGTGACGCCCGTACCGGCCGACATGCGCTGCACGTCACCCGGACGAATCACCGAGCCGGTGCCCATGCTGTCGCGATGTTGCAGGCTGCCCGACAGCACGTACGAGATGATCTCCATGTCGCGATGAGGGTGCGTACCGAAACCCTTGCCACCCTCCACGCGGTCTTCGTTGATCACGCGCAACGAGCGAAAGCCCATGTGCGCGGGCGCGTAGTAGTCAGCGAACGAAAAGGTGTGAAAGCTGCGCAGCCACCCGTGGTCGGCATAGCCGCGCTCGCTGCCGCGACGAATCTCCATGTTTTGCTCCACTCGAGACCACGAGAACATAAGTCGCGCCCGCCAGATGTAAACTCCATGCCACCCGCCGGCCCCGCCCTCAATGCGCCGCGGAGACGGACCGCCGCGGGGGCCAACGACCTCGGGCACGCGGCGGCACGAACGCCGCCCGACCCCGGTGCTAAGAGCCAACCGCGCGCAGCACGTCGGTAAAGCTCAAGATCCCGACGGGTTCGAGGCCCCGTACGACGGGCACGCTTCGCACCCCGGACATGCGCATCAAGCGCAGGCAATCGGCGATGAGCAGCTCTTCGGGCACCGTGAGCGCGGGCGCGGTCATGGCGTCGCCGACGCACAACGAATCCAGCAATTCGGGCTCACCCTCGCACAGCACCTGCACGATGTCTTTGGAGGTGATGACCCCCACCGCGTAACCCGGTTCGCTGGGCACCAGCAGGCAATGCAGGTGTTTTTGGCTCATCAGGCGGGCGGCGCTCCGCAACGTCTCACGCCGGTCGATCGACACGGGGGACGGGGTCATCAGCTCTGCGGCAGTCCGGCGCTTCACGCTCATTTGCTGATCCTTTCTGCACGCATCGCGCCGGTCTCGGCATCCCGAGTGTAACGCAAGTTACGCACGCTCTGGTCCACCAGCAGCTTCGCGTCGCCGATGCGGAGCTCGACGCCCGGGTGCGCCACGCCCACCTCCAGGCTGGCCCGCTCCTGGAGCCGGCGCCGCTCGGCCGCGCGCTGCACCTGCTCGGCGAGCTGCTCGCTCGAGCGTGCCGCGTCGTGGCGGCCCAGCTTGGCCCCTTTGCCGCGCGCGTCGCCGCGGCTGCCGAAGGCGTCGCGCACACCGCCGCGCTCGGCC
>JBEHXA010000583.1:0-4946 GCA_048498935.1 Myxococcota bacterium | reverse complement strand
CACGACCGAAGGTTTTCGCGACGAGCTCGAATACCGCCGCTACCGCCGTTGGGAATCGCGCTGCTGCCTCCCCCGGGAGTCACGCCGCTACCGCCCGTGCTTGCCGGCCCGCTGCCGCCGCTCGTTGCGGGGGCTCCGCCGCCGTTGCCGGTACCGCCGCCACCGGTCGACGGCTGATTGGTGGAGCTGGAGCCACCGCCGCCGCTGCCGACAGGCCCCATCACGTAAGTGGGCTCGTCGGTGGTGCCGGAGCAGCTCGGTAGGGTCGCGAGCACTACAGCAAGGGCGGCAAATGAGGCTCCGTTGGTCAACGTGCGCATGAGATTCGGCCTTTCGAAGGAGGGGCTCGGAGTCGTCAGTGGGGGCTCGGCGACGACCCGATCAACGCGGGGTCGTGGCTTGGGTCATGAGCGGTACGCCTCGCGACCGCGGCCTTGCACCGGAATGCCTTGAGCCGGCAGGACCTGATTTTGCAGGGCAAACATGCACGCCGCTGCCTCGTCGATCTTGCGAGTAAAGGCGAGCGACCCGGCGAGGATCGGCTTGAGCTTCGCTTTGTCTTGCGAGCGCGCCGGACCGTATTCGTGCTCGACGATGAGCGGTGCAGTCTTGAAGTCGAGCGACAGCAACTCACGCGCTGCGAGCTGATGATCCAGCCAGTCTACTGAGCGATTTTGTAGATAGGCGAGCGGGTCGTGGCGCGCCGTGCCCGGCAGCTCGTGCTCGCAGATAGCTGTCTGCTTTTTCCAGGCGTTGAGCTGGTCGGCGGGCTTGTCTGAAGGCTTACCGTTCACCCAGTCGCCCCGGTTCATGGTCTGGCCGCCCGATCCCCACTCCGCCATGCCTCGGGCGTCGACGACCTGACCTTTGACGTGAAAGCCGTCGACCAAGAACGCGTAGCCGCTGTCCTTCAGGAACTGAAAAATCGAGCGCGTGTCCTGGCCCATCAGGATCGAGTGCGACGGGTCGTAGTGCACGCGCAGCTGCTCGCCGACCCCGTGGCGCTCGCAGATGCGATGCAGCGCAATCCACGCGCCCGGCGCGTAGCCGATGTTGTTGTGGAAATTGTCCCCCGTGGTCCAGCCGGGCATCGGACATTGCTCGACACGAAATCGCAGTCCGCGTGCCTTGGCCTCCTTCAAGAGCGGCACGAAGACCGCCTCGAACACTTCCAAGTTCTGGTCCATGCTCTTGGACTGATCGCGCCCGACGAAGCCGCACACCGCGGGCAAGCCCAGTAGCGCGGCCGCGTCGAACACCCGACGCATGAAAGCCAGCTTTTTCTCGCGGATCCCGCGATCGTCGTGCAGCAAGTTGTCGAAGTACGCGATGTCACTAATGCCGACTCGCGCCTCTTTGACGGCAACCTCGACGCGATCGCGACGCCGCGCGTCGAACGGAGCGCGCAGGTCCAAGGTATTGGCGACCGGGTCGAGCATGGCCTCCGCGGGCACGTCGCTCTCGCTCGGATGAAGCGCAGCCGAGAGCTGCAGCACGTCGGCGCCCAGCTCTCTACCGAAGTACAGCCAGTCTTCGATGGCGCGGTCCGGATCGGGATCGCGCACGCTGCGCGGCGTCAGCTCTTGCAACGCTGCCGTCAGCACACCGAGCTTCATGAACTGGGGCTCGAAACTCCGAACGGTCATGGGCGGTGGCTCCTGGTAAATGCGCACGCGACGTCACGCGACCGGCGTGGTCGGGCGAGCGCGGCGACGCAACGCCGGCGCTCGATCTTCGATCTGCCCAATGGGGCGCGACGAAATCACACTACCGGGCGAGTGCGCTCACGGTCTTGGAGGGAAGCCGCTTTGATTTGCAAAAAAACCGCATGCCGCTCTCGGCAGAACGACCGCCGCTGGGAAAAATCCAGCCGATCCATCGTCCTCATTTGGACTTAGACGCGAGGCGAGCCCCGCCGGGCGAGCTCCTCAAACGCTCCGGATCGATCGCATCTGGCAGCGCGGGCTCCTGGGGTTGCGCGTATTTTGCACGGTATTGCGAGGGCGGCAGCCCGCGGTGACGCACGAACTGATTGCTGAAATGGCTCTGATCGTAAAACCCAGTTTGGAGCGAAATCTCCGAGATGGGCAGGTCGGTCGAGACGAGCAAATGACAGGCCGCGTTCATGCGCACGCACGTGAGATAGCTGCGCGGCGTGGTGTGGAACTTCTTGCGAAACTGTCGATTGAACTGGCTCACCGAAAGGGACACCTTCGCGGCCAACGCAGACGTGGAGAGGGGCTGCGCGTAGTCGTTGAGCATCAATTCGAGCACCGGCGCCCAGGACAAGAAGCGCGCATTGTTCGTGTTCATCTTCTTGACGTCGCGCGTGATGCCGCACACGCCAATCGCCAGGCCCTTCTTGTCGAACAGCGGCAGCTTGGTCGTGCAAAACCAGTCGATGCTGCCGTCGGGATTGCGCACCAGCTCGACCTTGTCGATGATCGGCTCGCTGCTGCGGATCACCTCGCGATCGTCGCGCATGTAATTTTCGGCCAGATCAGCCGGAAAGAAGTCCGAATCGCGCGCGCCAATCACTTCCTCTTCGCGCGTGGCTCGCACCAGCTTCACGAAGCCCTGGTTGACTCGCACGAAGCGCCCGTCGCCGTCTTTGACGAAGAAGTAGACGTCGGACAGGTGCTCGAACAGCACGTCGAAGCCCGTCGGCGTGTCGATGCGGGCCAGGAAATTACGACTCAGCCTGCGCGGATCCAACCGCGACACGTCCAGGGCCCGCCGCTGCGCCGCCGGTCTGACTAGCGGCGTGCTCCCCGAGTCCTCTTCAGGCCCTGTCGGCCCGGAGCCAGTTGAGTTGGAAAATTTGCGCATGAGCTGTCCGAGAGCGCCTCACGGACAGTGGTGGCTCCGCGCGAAAACGATCAATCAATTCCGCAACGCGGCACTTCACGCGGGTTTGGTCGCGATGACCATCCAGTCCGGGCCACTCAAATGGTCGACCCGAACCTCTCCGAACCCCGCCTCCTGCATCCAGCCTCGACAGTCCTGACCGCTGAAAACGAAGCCGCCCGAGGTCACGAGCAGCATGTTCAAGCTCATCAGGAGCCCGAACGTCGCCTCCCGACGCTCATCGTCGAGCAAGGCTTCGTACACCAGCAGTACTCCGCCCGGTGGTAAGGCCTCGAATGCCTTGCGGATCAGCAAGCGCTTGCGCTCCAAATCCCAGTTGTGGAGTACGTGCCCCATGATCAGCACGTCCGCGCGGGGCAGCGGATCTTGGAAAAAATCCGCGCCTTGAAACCGCAACCGCTCCCCCAAGCCGAACGGCTGCACGTATTCGTCGAAGAAGGGCTGCACGGAAGGCAGCTCCAGCACGCTTCCGCTCAAGTGGGGATGGCGCTGAACCAGCGTTGCAGCCAAGCCGCCCTGCGCTCCGCCCACGTCGCAAAAGGTCAGCCGCTCGCGCCAGGGGAATTTCTCGGCGATGGCGAGAGCCGCCGCCATGCTGAGCCCCGTCATGCCACGCAGGAAACTGCGGAGTCGCTCCTGTTCGCGTTGCATCTGGTGGTAGTACTGCGCCTCCTCCTGCTTCGCCTCGTTCTGCGGCTCGCCCGAGCGAAGTGCCTCACTGAGCTTCGCCCAGACCGGATACAGGCGAGCGTTCGACATCTCGAGCGCCCCACCGATATAGCCGGGCAGGCCCGGCACCAAGTGTTTGGCAGCGCGCGGCGCGTTCGCATAGCGTTCGCCGTCGCGGACCAGCAACCCCAAGCTGGTGAGTACGTCCAAAAAGTCGCGGACCCCGCGTCCGTTCAGCTCGAGCGCAGCCGACAACTCCGGTGCGCTGTGCGGGGATTGCGCGAGCACGCCAAAAACGCCCAGCTCCACTGCCGTCAGCAAGGCTTTGGCTGACCAAAAACCCAGCCCCATCTGCAGCAGGTCGGCAGCGCTATCGTCGCTCATGCTTCCTCCGTCGCCGAACGCACGAGCAGGTCGCGCACAGCGGCACCATCGAGCGCCGCGGCGAGCTCCGAGCGAGCCATGATTTCATCGACCACCCTCCGTTGGCGAGCATCAACGCGTCGCGCTTCGACGTAAGAACGAGAAGAGAAGCTGATCATCGAATACAGAGGCTCGTAGGCCTCCGGGTACAGGGCGCTGAGCGCTCGCTCGATCTCACGCCGTTTCAAAAAGTCCGGCTCGCCTACCAGCTGGCAGAGCTCGACGAAATGCTCGATACAGAGCTGCGCCATGTAGTCCATGTTGGGACGACGCTCGGCCTCGAAAGCCGCGAATGCTGCCGCGAAATCACCGCCGCACTTTTCCAGGCAGGCATCCAGGACCTGGCAGTCTTCGAAAGCTGCGTTCGCGCCCTGCCCGTGCGAGGGCAATACCGCGTGCGCTGCGTCCCCAACCAACAACGCCTTTCCCCCGAAAGACCAAGGACGGCAGCGAATAGTGATCAGCGAGTTCGCCGGTTGCGAGAAGAACTGCTCCGAGAGCGACGGAATGTGCGGCGCCGCGTCGGGAAACCACTCCGCGAAGAAGCGCTCGACGCGGTCCGGCGTACTCAACGACTCGAACGACGCTTCGCCACGATAGGGCAACAGCAACGAGCACGAGGTGCTCGCATCGCTGTTGGGGAAGCCAATCAACATGCGCGTCCCGCGCGGCCAGATGTGAAGCGCGTCGGCGCCGAGCAGCGAACTACCGTCGCTGCGCGGAGGGATGCGCAGCGACTTGTAGCCCTGATCCCAGTACTCTTGCGAGTAGTTGAAGTGTTCGGTGCGCTGAAGTTGGAACCGTACCGCTGAATAGGCTCCGTCGGCTGCAAACAGCACGTCGCCCACTGCTCGTGTGTTGGCGCCGCCGTTCGCGTCCTCGAGCCGCACGGCTGGAACCTCGAGCTCGACGCCCACGCACTTTTTCCCGAAATGGAACGTAACACCTGGCTCTCGTTCGGCGTTGGCCAGTAGTACGTCGTTGAG
>JBEHXA010000582.1:0-4961 GCA_048498935.1 Myxococcota bacterium | reverse complement strand
GTCTCGCCGCGCAGGTGCAGGCGCCAGGTCGAGAAGCTGTAGCCGAACGTCTCGCGCACGACCGTCGTCGAGATCAGCGCAGCCGAAATCGTGACCCCTGTTCGCGCGCGGTGCAGCTCGCAGCGCGTGCAACCTTTGACCGTATCGGCCAGCACCGTGAGGCGCGCCTTGCGCTCCTCGCTCGAGAGCTGCGTGGCGGCGACTGCAGCGACCGTTGGCTGCGGGGCTCGCTCCGCGACGGCTGGAGGCGGTGCCGCGACGGCTGGAGGCGGTGCCGCAACAACAGGCGCTGCGGCGGACCGCGCCAGCTCGGGAGGCGGCAGCACCGGAGCCGTAACGGTGGAGGCCGGGAGCGCTCCGGCACCACACGCCTGTTGCCATTCGGCGTGAGCGCGGAGCGCCTCGGTCAGAAAGCGAAGCTCGGAGCGGGGATCGAGCTCGCCCGCCATGACTCAGTGATGGGCGGCCAGGAAACGTTCGGCGTCGAGCGCTGCCATGCAGCCGGTACCGGCGGCCGTGACCGCTTGCCGGTAGGTGAAGTCCGCCACGTCGCCCGAAGCGAACACGCCGGGGATGTTGGTGCGAGTGCTGCCCGGCTCGACCTTGAGGTAGCCGTTCGGGTGCATGTCGAGCTGACCTTTGAAGAGATCGGTCATCGGGGTGTGCCCGATCGCGACGAACAGCGCGCCCACGTCGAGCGTTTTCACGTCGCCGGTCTTCAGGTCCTTTACCTTCAGGCCCGTCACCTTGTCCTGCGACGGGTCGAGCACCTCGGTCACCACGTGCGAGCGGAGCACCTTGATCTTCGGGTTCTCCATCACGCGGGTTTCCATGGCCTTGGAGGCGCGGAACTCTTCGCGGCGATGCAAAAGCGTCACGTTCTGGCACAGGCCGGCCAGGTAGCTCGCCTCTTCCATCGCGGTATCGCCGCCGCCGACCACTGCGACGTTCTGACCGCGGAACAGCGCGCCGTCGCACACGGCGCAAGCGCTGACGCCCTTGTTCTTGAGCACGTGCTCGCTCTCGAGCCCGAGGTAGTTGGCGCGCGCCCCGGTCGCGATGATCACGGTCTCGGCCAAGTGCAGGATGTTCTCGTCCTCACCGACCCAGACCTTGAAGGGCCGCTGCGAGAAGTCGACCTTCTGCACGTCGGCGGTGATGATCTCCGCGCCCTGGTGCTCGGCCTGCTGCCGAAACCGCAGCATGAGGTCTTGCCCGGAGACCGAGCTGGGGAAGCCGGGGTAGTTCTCGACGTCGCTCGTGAACATGAGCTGCCCGCCCGGGATCAACCCGCCGGCATTGAAACCCTCGACGCAGAGCGGCTTGAGGTTGGCGCGCGCCGCGTAGATCGCTGCCGTAAGCCCCGCGGGGCCCGAACCGATGATCAAAACCTTGTGCAGACGGGGATCGGACATGGACGAGGCTTCCTGACAGAGCCAGGAATCAGCGTCAATGTGGGGATTGCGCTCGGCGTCGTCAATCCCGACCCCGCCCGGCTAGTCCTTGAGCGGCAGGGCTTTGAGGGCGGCTTTGCCTTCTTTGACGTAGACGCTGAACTTCACGCGCTTGGCCCCGTGGCGGCTCATGAGTTGGTCGCGGTTCTTCTTCAGCGTGCTCTCGAACTTCTCGTACGTGAAGCCGTCTACGTTCTCGCCGCACTGCTGTTTGAGCGCCACGAAGTCCTGGTAGACCGCGCGCCACTCGTTCGGCTCGGACGCGGGACCGGCAGCTCCCCACGCGGGGGTGGCCGGCGAGCTGCTCGCCGGCGCGTCGGAGGCGGCCTCCATCGTCGAGTCGAGGTTGAGGGCCCCGCCGCGCGTCGGAGGCTTGGGCAGGCGTGGATTGCTGGGCGCGGTCGGCATCTGGCGCGGGCTGGAGATCGGGGACGAGTGCGGGCCGGAGCCCACGTTCGGAGCCGACGGCATGTTCTCGCCCGGAAAGCTGAACGCGCTCATCTGCGGCTCAGCCGGTAGGTCGCCGAGCACCTCTTTCAGATCCGCCGGACCACGCCGAGGTCCGCCGCCCTTGGCGAGGATCTTGTCGACCCCGTCGTTGAGGTCCGAGGCGATCTTGCGGAACACGCCGCGGAAGCGGCTGGGCTGGAGCTGGTCCGTCTCGCCCTTCGCGAGCCGCTGCACCTCGAGCCTGAAGTTGTGAATCGGTCGCGTGTGCTCCAGCACGCTCAAGCCGATACCGATCAGCGCAGCACCCAGCGCGATCGCGACTGCCAGGCCGATGTTGGCGTTGGCCTTGTCCTGATCGTCGGCGCGCGCCGAGAAGCCGAGCGGGCCCGCGACTGCCTTCGGCTCACGCGCGACCGCGTAGCCTGCGCCGAGCTTCCAGGCCTCGCCCGGCAGCTTGGAGTACTGCACGCCGACCATGCCCGCGATCGTGCGGATCTTGCTGCGGCCCTTGGTCTGGTACTCCTCGTCGCTCTCGAGCGACGCGAAGTCGCTCACGATCTGGTCGAGCTGCGAGGTCGGAAAGGTCTCGGGCGCGCCCGAAGAGACGCGCGCGCCGGCGGTGTAGAAAGCAATCGCGGCGCCAGTGCGCGACGAAAGCTCACGAGCGAAGCGATCGTCGAGGATACGCGCGCCGACGATCGCGCCTGCCGGAAGCTGCGAGGTCTCGAGCTCCACCGGGCGGGCCACGACGCGGTAGATGCGATCGAGCACCAAGGTGTCGTCGCGGATGTAGCCGCGCAGCGCGTCGGCCACGACCGGGTAGCCGCCGAGCTCGAAGTCGGCGTTGCCCGAAGCCTGTTCGTAGCCGAGGTGCGCCACGACGCGGCCGTGCTGATCGACCGCGAACACGGCGTCGAAGGCCTGGTCCGGCGGGATGCTGGCGTTGACCTTCTTCAACGCGGCGAGCGCCTTCTCGCGCGCTTCGTCCGGCACCTTGATGTCGTTCTCGCTCGATTTGGCGAGCGACTTGGCGACGTCGCTGTCGACGCCGAATTGGATGAGCTGCGCCGAGCGCACTCGTGCGTCGTTGCTCAGGTACCAATTGACGACCTGGCTATCCGACGACAAGGCTTGGCCCATCGCCAGCGCGCCGGCGCGGTTGTACATGCTGGTCGCCAAGAACAACAGAAACGTGGCGACGCCTATCAACAGGCCGAGGAAGACGTACCAGAAGCGTGATGCGAGCATGACTTACTTGGCGCCCTTGTCGTCGCCGCCCTTGGATGTGGCCTTGTCGTCGTTTGCCTTGTCGGCTTTTTCTTCCGCGTCGGCAGTTTTCTGATCCATCACTCGGATCGCGGCCTTCAGCTCGACGTCTGCTGCGTCGACCTTGACCGGTACGGCGTCTCCCACCTTCTTCCCCGAGAAATAGGCTTGAAGTGTGTACTCGCCGGGAGCCTCCACGTTGACCGCGAACTCACCCTTGAGCGACGGATACGTGATGCTGGCCACGTTCGGCTCGGCCACGATCCACATGCGCAGGCTGGGAGCCGCCTCGTCGCGAATCTCGAAGGTGCCCGGGGCCGAGACCGTCCACTCGCGCTGCGCGCCCTGGCCCTGCTCCGCTACCGGGAAAGTCTTGATGCCCACCCCGTAGAGGCGGTGCTTGAACGGATCGGTGTTCTGAAAGGTGAGGCGCGTACCGGGGGGCACGACGATCGTGACCGGCGTGGTGCGCCCACCGCCGACGCGGACCAGCACGGGCGGCGGAGCCTTTTGCGGCGTGCTGGCGATCAGCGCGACACAAAGCTCTTTGGGGATGTGCGGGAACGGTCGACGAAACTCGGCGCGAACGGTCGGCACCGGCTCACGAAATGAGTAGCCGTGATTGGTCGGGTCTTTCGCTTCGGCCCACACGGGGTTGCGCAAGAGGCGAAAACCCTCCAAGCGGCCCTTCACGCGCGCTGCGTCAGCCGTAGCCGGAACGGTCAGCACCGCGACGAGCGCCAACACGCGCCACGCACTTCCCCGGCGTGCTTCGTTAGTCCCAATCGTGCTCATTGCCGTGGCACGGTAATCTGTACCAAGGCGAACGGGCCAGCGAAAAACGCCAGCCCGTTCAGAGGCTACTTACCGCTTGGGCCGCGAAGTCATGGATGCAGTCCGAACCCCTAGCAGCGCTAGGTGGGAGACTCTTCATTCCCCGGCTTCTGGCTTCCCGGTGAGAAAATCCGGGCTTGCTCTCCACCAGGGACTCGCCTCCCGGTTCGATGTCTATCAGGGATTCGTTACTACGGACTCGCGCGCCCCGC
The DNA here is from genome assembly GCA_048498935.1 of Myxococcota bacterium. Taxonomy (GTDB): domain Bacteria; phylum Myxococcota_A; class Polyangia; order Polyangiales; family Polyangiaceae; genus PMG-095. The sequence goes on along the minus strand of JBEHXA010000582.1, from coordinate 745 downwards.
AGAGGGAGCCAGAACGATCTTATGGATGGCGAAGGGGTCCGTCAACGGGCTACGACCGCCGAAAACTGGGCCAAAGCCAGCAATGTTTGCACTTTGGCCCCATGATCGAGCCCGCATCGCTTCCAACCACCGCTGAGGCCCCCGCCTCGGGGTCGCTCCCCCGCACCAGCTCTGGCTCGACCGGTGCGTCGGCCGAACGCCCCAGCCCCGCCAACGCCGGCGAGGCTCGCTTCGTGGGACCCGGCGTGCTGGCTGAGCTCCTCGCCGACGCGGACGCGGAGGGTCTGCTGACGGTGCAGCTCGACTCCCCGGGTCCGGGCCACCGCGGCCGACTCGGGGTGATGATCGAAGCCGCCATCGAAGGCGCGCTAGAGCGCCGCGGCGCCTGCCCGCCCGGCGTCGCAGCGGCCACCGACCTCGCGCTCTCGCTCGCCGACCAGTTGTACCGCGCTCGCCTGGTCGAGCTGCGCGGCATCGCACTCGGACTCGGCACCCTCGGCGGTATGGCCGACGCGGATCACACTCTCGACACCGAGGACAGCGCGGTGCTCCGGTACCTGCTCACCGCCGCGGCCCTGCATCCGCTGCGGCTCTACCTCAACTCCGCCGACCGCGGTCTGCGCGTCTTCACGGTGCCGGTGGCGATCCAGGACTTGATGCCCGGCAGTGCGCCGAGCCCCATCGTGTGCCTCGAGACGGCGCCGCCGCCCGCTGTTGCACCTGCAGTCGCGCGCAGCTGCTGCAG
>JBEHXA010000581.1:0-4967 GCA_048498935.1 Myxococcota bacterium | reverse complement strand
GCGCGGCGGGCGACGGTCTGTTCGACCAGAGCCTGTGCTCGAAACACCTTGGTCTCGAGCTCGGTCGTGCGCGTTTGAAGCTCGCTCAGCCCGCGCTCGGCCTGAGCGGTCTTGTCCAGTAGCTCGGCGGTCGACGCCCACTCCAGGGCGGTCGTCTCGAGCATCGCCCCGTGCTTCTGGTCGCCGGCGTTGCGCATCTGCTCCGAGCGTTGCAGCGCTGCCTTGGCTTTGCCGATGACATCGGAGGCTACGCGCTCCGCCTCTGGTCGCTTGGCCAAGGAGGCGAGTAGCGCGCTCGCCTGCGCGCGCGCGTCGGGGGCGGCGAGCGCGAGCCCCGAGAGGGTGAGCGCCAGCAGCCCGCCGGCCTGCCAGTGCGCGATTTTCCGTCGATTCACGCGAGAACGAAGCCATGCGACAGTCCAAAGGTCAAGGCCGACCCCGTCTGCCTTGAGATTTGCGGCCGGGCCCCCCGCAATGCCGCCGAACGCCGGGCCCCAGGCCGTGAAATGCGAGGACCGAAAGTGAGATCAAGATGAGCGAACGCAAGCGAGCAAGCTGGGACGAATACTTCATGGCGATCGCGCTCGAGGTGGCGACGCGCTCGACTTGCGACCGCAAGCACGTCGGCGCCGTGATCGTGCGCGACAAGATGATCCTCACGACCGGGTACAACGGTTCGGTGCGCGGCCTTGCGCACTGTGACGACGAGGGCCACCTCATGGAGGACGGGCACTGCGTGCGCACCGTGCACGCCGAGGCCAACGCCATCGCGCAAGCCGCGCGCAATGGCGTGCGCCTCGACGCCGCCGACATCTACGTGTCGGCTTCACCCTGCTTCGGCTGCTTCAAGCTGATCGCCAACAGCGGCTTGAAGCGCATCGTGTTCGGCGAGTTCTACCGCGACGAACGCATCTTCAAGCTGAGTGAGCAAGTTGGGATCGAGCTCTCGCATCTGCCGAGTGACAAGCTGCCTCGTCGCGAGGATTGAGCCGCAGCTCCACCGCGTAGCGCTGGTTCAGCCAGCGCGGCGACGGCGCCGCAAACGTTCGAGCAGCTCTTCACGATTGGCAGGCGGCGCTACTGGGCCCGGGACGCGTGGTCGCACTCCGCTCGGCTCGCGTTGGCTCGGCGGGGATACCGGGGCTGGCTCGCGCTCGGCAAGGCCGGCAGGCACGTCGGGCACGCTGATGCGCTCGAGGTCGGTCATGCTGGCGCGCACCTCGGGCATGCTGACGCGATCGAGCTCGCCATGGCTCGAGCCCGAAGGGCTGGAACCGACTTGGCTCGGCAACTCTGCGTCGCCCTGCTTGGCTTTCACGGCGCGCTCGATGAACGCCTTGGTCGCAGCGCCGAAGCGCTTGAAACGCACGCGCAAGCCACCCGGACGATCACCCTCGGGTGCCACTGGACCGAGCACGCGCCCTTCGGCCCGAATCGGCTTGTGCCCGTCGCTGAGCGCCACATCGAACAGCACGGCCGTATCGAAGGGCAGCTCGTCGGCACCGATGAGCAACATCCCCTTGGGCTCGATGCTCCACGCCTCGGCGTTCAGGTATTCCTGCTCGCTCGCATACGGACGGACGACGTGGACGACAACGGGACTCACGGCTGCAACGCCTCCCAGCTGGACCTCACAAATTACGCCCCCTTTGCCCCCGTCGCAACGCCGTTCGACGTTTCGGCCTGGGGCCGAAAGGCAAGTGGTGCTACGGCGCGGGGGCCATGGCTTCCGCTACTGACAGAGTTCGCAAGGTGCTCGTTGTCGGCTCAGGTGGGAGAGAGCACGCGCTCGCTCTTCGCCTGCTCGCCTCGCCGTCCGTCGAGGAAGTGATCGTGGCGCCGGGTAACGCCGGTACTGACGCGCCTTCGCCCTTACCGGGCCTTTCTCACAAGCGCCTGCGGAACGGCGGGCAGGACGCCCCGCTGACGATCGCCAAGCGTGAAGGGGTGGACCTGGTGGTGGTAGGTCCAGAGGGGCCGCTGTGCGATGGTTTGGTCGACGAGCTCACCCGCGAGGGTGTGCTGACGTACGGGCCGAGTAAGCTCGCCGCCGAGCTCGAGGGCTCCAAGGCGTTCATGAAGGCCTTTGCGGTGCGTCATGGCATCCCGACCGCGCGCCACGTGGTGGCCCGAGACGCTTCGGAACTAGAAGGCTTGGTTCGCTCGTTCGAGCTACCCCCGGTGGTCAAGGCCGACGGGCTGTGCGCGGGAAAGGGCGTGGTGGTGGCCGAGACCCACGAGCAAGCGCTCGCGGCGGCTCGCGACATGCTGTCCGGCGAACGTTTCGGCGCGGCGGGTGCCACCGTGGTGCTCGAGGAGCGTCTGGTCGGCGAAGAAGCGAGCATTCACGCCATCTGCGACGGCGAACGTTACGTGCTGCTGCCGGCCGCTCAAGATCACAAGCGCATCTTCGACGGTGATCGGGGACCCAACACCGGCGGCATGGGCACGTACGCGCCCGCGCCCGTCGTGACGGCCGAGGTGCTGGCGCGTTTCGAGCGCGAAGTGATGGTGCCGGTCATGCGTGGCATGGCCGCCGAGGGCCGCCCCTTTCGCGGTACGCTTTTCGCCGGAGTGATGGTCACTCCACAAGGTCAGGCCAAGCTGATCGAGTTCAACGTGCGTTTCGGCGATCCGGAGACGCAGGTGCTCATGGCCACGCTCGACGGTGACCTGGCCGAGGCGCTGGCCGCCGCTGCGCGCGGTAAGCTCGACCCGGGCGCGCTCACGCCGTCTTCGCGTCATGCGCTGTGCGTCGTGCTGGCCGCCGAGGGTTACCCGGACACGCCGCGTAAGGGCGCCGTGATCAGCGGGCTGTCGGCGGAGCACGAGCCAGGGGTCGCGATCATCCACGCCGGCACCGCGCTCAACGCCGACGGGAACGTGGTGACCGCCGGAGGGCGCGTGCTCGGCGTCACGGCGAGCGCGTCCAGCCTGGCGGCCGCGCACACACTCGCCTACCGGGCGGTCGCCAAAGTGCATTTTCAAGGTATGCAATACCGACGCGATATCGCCGGCCGGGCAGGCTTATCGCTCTGATTCGCGCGTGAGCGCGAGCGTCTTGACGCTACGCATCACGGGCGCTACGCCGTCACACGCGGCATCTAGTCCGCACCCGTTTTGGAGGAACATGGCTCGTACAATCAATTTCAACGCTGGTCCTGCTGCGCTCCCGCTCGGAGCTCTCGAACGCGCTCAAAAGGAGCTGCTCGACATCGGCGGCACGGGCATGAGCGTGATGGAGCACAGCCATCGCGGTAAGGCGTACGAGGCCGTGCACAACGAGGCGATCGGGCTCCTCAAGGAGCTGCTCGCGGTGCCGGACAACTACGACATCTTGCTGCTACAGGGCGGCGCCAGCCAGCAATTCGCCGTCGTGCCGATGAACCTGCTGCCGCAGGGCAAGAGCGCCGACTACATCCTGACCGGCTCGTGGTCGCAGAAAGCCTACAAAGAGGCCAAGACGCTCGGCACCGCGCGCGTCGCCTGCAGCACGGAGAAGGACAAGAAGTTCACGCGCATCCCCGCGCAGAACGAGCTGGATCTCGATCCCAACGCTGCCTACGCGCACATCACCAGCAACAACACGATCTTCGGCTCGCAATGGGCAGAGTTCCCGAACGTCGGGAGCGTTCCGCTGATCGCCGACATGTCGAGCGACATCGCCTGGCGCCCGATCGACGTGTCGAAGTTCGGCCTGATCTACGCCGGCGCCCAGAAGAACCTCGGACCGAGCGGCGTCACCGTCGTGATCGTGCGCAAGGACCTGGTCGAGGCTGGCCGCAAGGACATCCCGGTCATCTTCCAGTACCGCACGCACTCCGAGAACAACTCGCTCTACAACACGCCGCCCACCTTCGGCGTGTACGTGCTGCGTAACGTGCTGGCCGAGCTCAAGACTGCCGGCGGCCTCAGCGCGGTCGAGAAGGTAAACCGCGAGAAGGCAAAGCTGCTCTACGACGCGATCGAGGCGCGCGCCTACGTGTTCAGCGCTCCGGTCGAGAAGGGCTCGCGTTCGACGATGAACGTGGTCTTCACGCTCTCCACTCCCGAGCTGGAGACCGAGTTCTTGGCCGAGGCCAAGAAGCGGGGCATGGAAGGCCTCAAGGGTCACCGTTCGGTGGGCGGCATGCGCGCCTCCATCTACAACGCGGTCACGCGTGAGTGGGTGGCGGCTCTGGCCGACCTGATCAGCGGCTTCAAGAAGTAAAGCAAGCGAGCGCGCGAGCGCTACGGAGCGGGCACGGCGACTGCTGTGCCCGCAGCCGTTTTGTGGGGCGCGCACCGCGCTACTGAGTGCGCGATTCGCCGTCGGAGCCCGCGATGCGATCGCCGCGCGAGTCCTTCACGCTCGTGCTGCCCTTGAGCAAAAGCGGCACCGACGCCAGGATGCCCACGCTGCCGATCGAGAGCCCGACGATGCCGACTGCGCGCAAGCCGCTGCTGTCCTTCATCGCGCCTTGTGCGGTCATGGCCATGCCAGCGAGGGCGAGCGGGATCCCGACGGCGAGCGAGACGATGCCGGCCGTGCGGGCGCTGGCCGACCCGCCCTCGACCCGCACGCTGGCGCGCCCGCTGCCGCCATCGAAGCGGAAGACATTCGAGGTCGTCATGTTGGGTGCGGTGACGCGCGCCTCGACGCCCTCCACGTGCAATCGCACGTCGCAGGGCGTGGCGCAGGTCTTCACGAAGGGACCGCCGTCCACGAAGGTGCGCGTCTCGAGCCAGGCGTCGCGGTAGTTGACCGCGATATGCACGATCGCTTCGCCCGGCGACGTCACGAGCAGCTGAGCTCCGCCTGGCGGAGCCAAGACGGGAGCAGCTATCGGAGCCGGAGCTGGCGCAGCAGCCAGAGGCGGCGCAGCGGCAGGAGCCGGCGCAGCGGCCGGAGCAGTCGCAGCCGCCGGAGCGGGCACGGGCGCAGCCGCCGGAGCTGGAGCTGAGGGTGACGGAGCGACCGGGGCTGC
>JBEHXA010000580.1:0-5003 GCA_048498935.1 Myxococcota bacterium | reverse complement strand
AGATGCTGGCCACTCGCAGCAACATCGAGCGCCGATTCGGTTCTGGCACGATGGCTTCGAACAGGTGCAGGGCAAACTGCGGCAGAAAAACCGCCAGCACGGCGGTCCAACGCGCCCACAAGTCGCTGCGACCGCTGTGGTAGAGCCACTGCGCGAGGTACCAGAGACCGGTATCGAACGCGAGCGCTGCAAAGAACAGGCGCGGCCGGTTGGGTCGCCCGCGGAGCAAGATCGAAACCGCGATGGCGAGCCCCAGCACACCGCAAAACAGCGACGTTCGCGTGCGAAGATCCAAAGCGGCCGTAGCTTAGCAGGGCTCTCTCGAGCCTGCTCGTGGGAGCGCGTCAGCGCGTGTAGAGCTGGTTTTCGAGCGCGTAGTCCAGCACGGCGCGCGGCAGGAGCGCGCTCAGCTCGGTCAGCGCAGCCGGATCGTCTCGATGCGCCAAGAGCTCACGCACTCGCGTCGAAGAGACGTCCGGCATCAGCAGCGGGCCACCTTCGGCGTGACCAGGCCGGGGCACCACCAGCAAGGGCGCCAGCCGCACGACCTCATCGAAGGCGTGCCATTTGGCGGCATCGGCCAGCACGTCGCTGCCGACCAGGAGCCGGAGCTGACTCTCCGGGTGCCGTGCCTTCAGGTGCTCGAGCGTGGCGAGCGTGCGGTTGGGGCGGGGTAACTCCTCCTCGATGCGGGACACGCTCACGTGATGCAGCCCCGAGAAGGCGAGCTCACACAGCGCCACGCGATCGGCGAAGGGCGCCAACTGCTTACCGAAGGCGTGCTCGCATACCGGCACGACCAGCACCTCGTCGACCTCACCGATCAGCAGCACGTAGGCCGCCAGCAGCACGTGCGCGACGTGCGGCGGATCGAAGCTCCCGCCCAGCAGGGCAATGCGCTGCGCGACGCTTTCGGGCACGCCGCATCTTGCCTCTAGCCCGCTCCCTCTGCCAGTCTCGCGGCGTGGCCACACGCTTGGGTCAGCCCGGCGACGCCGTCCAGATCACACACGACGGTCACGAAGTGTCCGCGCGCCGGGGTGAACCGCTCGCGCTCTCGCTGATCGCGGCTGATCGGCTCCTCTTGTCGCGGAGCCCCAAGCTGCACCGCCCGCGCGGCCCGTACTGCCTGCGGGGCGCTTGCGAGGGCTGCCTGGTGCGCATCGACGGGCAGCCGAACCAGCCTGCCTGCCGCACCCCCGTGCGGGGCGGCGAGGTCGTCGAGACTCAAAACGTCCTGGGTACGCGCGAGGTCGACCTGCTGGCGGCCACGGATTTTCTGTTTCCCCAAGGCATCGACCATCATCGGCTGCTGGCCGGCGTGCGCGGCATCGCCCCGATCGTCAGCGGCTTCGCGCGGCGCATCGCCGGGCTCGGCCGCCTGCCGGATACTGCGCTCGACGTGCAGCGTGCCGAACGCTTGGAGCTGCCGCTCCTGATTGTGGGGGGCGGACGCTCGGGGCTGGAGGCAGCTGCGCGCTTCGGCTCGCGCGCCACGCTAGCCGACGACGGCCTGGCGCTGGGCGGCTCTCTGGGCGCCCTCGATCCGCCAAAGGCCGAGGCGCTCATCGGACGAGCTCGCAGCGCTGGAGCACGTTTGTTCGAGCGCACCAGCGTGCTCTCGCTCTCGCGTGAGCCTGAAGACGGGAGCGGGAAGTGGACGGCGCTGTTGGTAGGACCAGAGCGCACCCGGGTCGTGCGCGCTACGGCCGTATTGCTGGCGACAGGCTGCCACGACGCGGTACCGGCCTTTCCGAACAATGATCTGCCCGGCATTTTTTCGGCACGCGCGGCGCTCATGGCCTGGCGGAGCGACGTACTCGTGGGTCGCCGCATCGCGCTGGTCGGCAGCGGCCGCTACGCCCGCAAGCTCCACGAGGAGCTGCAAGGAGCCGTGGAGGTGTTTCCGCTCGATGCAGAGAGTGTCGTGCAAGCGATCGGGCGCGAACGCCTCACCGGGCTTTGGGTCACGAGCGAGCTCGGGCGAAGGCGCCTCAGGCCCGATGCGTTGGCGTTCGATGGACCTGGTGCACCCAGCTTCGAGCTGGCCGTCCAGGCTGGTGCCAACGTCGATTTTTCTGCCGAAAGTGGCTATTCGCCGCGAGCAGACGCGGAGGGTCGTGTCGCCCCGGGCGTGTTCGTCGCGCCCGAGCCCGTCGCGGCGACCTTCGCGGCGATCGAGCAGGCGCTCACGTAGCCGGAGCTCTCAGCCGACCGGCAGTGCGAAGCTCACCGCGTGGTTCGGCTGAGCCGTGCCGGTGCGCGAGCCGACGAACGGATCCGAATCGCACAGCTGCCCCCAACGCCACGTGCCACCCGGCCGCTTCTCGCTCTGAGCCGCGGCCGCGTAACGCAGCTCGAGCGCCGACGGCGCATTGGACTCCAACTGGAGCAATACTGTGTCGAGTCCAGCTAGCTGCACGTCGGCGATCGTGATGCGGCGCGCTCCACTCAGCACCTCGAAGCCTCGACCGAGCCGCCACTCCTGCGCGCTCTCGGGATGCGGCGACGGCAGGCTCGAGTCCCAGCGGAGAGGTGGCACCGGGACCGTAAAGCGCACGCGTAGCGAGCTTCCCGTGCGTTCGAGCGCTTCGGGCTGAAGGGGGCGAAATGGGCGCCCCTCGAGCACTTGCTGAAAAAACACCTGCCCGTACTTCTCACCGAGCCGCGCGTACGAGCGCGCGGTCAAATGCACCCCGTCGTCGTCGTAGTCGTACTGATACTTGGGACCGGAGCACACCAGACGCTCGGGATGCTCGAGCGCCGCGCGCCACACCGCCAACGTCGACTCCGCCACGGCACCGCGCATGTTCGGCGTGGCATGCTGTTGGCTAGCCAGCAACGGAAACAGCTCGCGCTGCCCCGTCAGCGCGCACAGGTCGCGGTTGTAGTCCTCCCACAGCCGATAGAGCTCCCCGGCGTACGCGGCGCGCTCGGCGTCAGCCTCGCCGTGCGTGAGCACCACCGCACCCACGCCGTAGCGCTTGCCGCGCTCCTTCGCGAGCCGGGTGATGGCCTGCACCTCGAACACCCCGGCGGCCCACGCCAGACCCCCATCGAGGCGCGGGATCGCATCGCGGTCGATGACGGCCATGGGCTGACCTGACTCACCGACCACGCTGTGCACCGTCACGCAGTCGCGCGACAGGCGCTGGCGCGCCAGCGTGCTGAGTTGGTGCGCCATCGCGGTGTGCGGAGTCTCGCCACGCACGTTGCCCGGATACCCTTCCGGGAAGAACCTGCCGACGCGACGGATCGGCTCGCACAGCGGCACCAGCGAAAGCCCGCGATTTTCGGGGTCGAATGGCGGTACCGAGAGGTCCCCCAGGCTCAGCTTCAGGTTGCCGAATGCGGGCGCGGTGGACAGGACCGGTGTGCCCATGGCCCCAATCGCTAGGCTCTGACCGGTACCCAGAATGCCGATGAGATCCCAGGTCGGGTGTGAAAGCAGCGGGCCCTGGGGACTACCGGCTGGTCGCGGTGGCTGACGCGGCGGCGGTTCGCCGCGATTGTCGCGCCGCACCCACCAGAGCAAACCGCCCAGCGTCGAGCCGCTCAGCGCCACGGCTCCCAGCAGCGCTCGGCGCAGGCGTCGCATCTTTCGGGCCCGCTCAGCGCTCGACCAGCGTGCCGAACATGCCCAAGCCGCCGGCCGTGAACACCAGGTCGAAGACGCCCATCAACTTGAGGTAGTCGCCCAGCTCGGACAACGGCACGCCGTTGAACAGATCGCGCGTCGCCGCGACCGCCGCGAGCAGCGTCGGCGAAAGCAGCGGGAAAAGCACGACTGCCAACAACAGATCCCGCGCTCCGGTGCGGACGGTCATCGCGCCGAACAACGTGCCCGAAGCCGCCACGCCTGGCGTCGCGAACGCGGCGACGACCAAGAGCGGCCCGAGCAAGCTCGCGTCGATCGAAAACAAGACCAGCGTGAGGGGCAGCACCACCACCTGCACGGCCAGCAGAAACGTCCAAACGCTGAGCGCCTTCCCGGCATAGATGGCGCTCCGCGACAGCGGCGCGACGAGCAGGCCGTCGAGCGCGCTCTCGTCACGCTCCCGTTGCCAGGCCTTGCCGAGCGACAGCACCGCCGCGAATGCCACGGACAGCCAAACCGTGCCCGCCGCAACACCTCGGGCGCTCATCGGCCCGCCGAAGAACGACAGCGAAGCGAGCACCACCACCAGCAGGGCAAAGAAAGCGCCCGTGACCACGACCTCGCCAGTCGCTGCCTCGATGGCCAGGTCCTTCCGGTAAACCACCAGCACCTGCCTCGCCCAAGCCGGCACCGCCGCCCGCGGCGTGGGCGGTGAATCGACGAGCGCGGTGGTCATGGCGCCGAGCATCGTATCAGACCCTACCATTCCGGGTGCCGAGCTGAGCTATCCTGCGCCCGCCATGGCAACCCTCGAGGTCGAACACACCTTCAACTGCTCCGAAACCACGTTCTGGGAGCGCATTTTTCTGGATCCCGAGTACAACGAGCGGCTTTTCAAGACCGAGCTCAAGTTCCCGGTCTGGCGCGAGGTCTCGCGTGAAGAGCGCGGCGGGGCCCTGCACCGCGTGGTCGAGGTAGTGCCCTACGTCGGAGAGCTACCGGGCGCGCTCAAGGCCGTGATCGGCGAAGGCATCGGCTACGAGGAGCGCGGCGTGCTCGAGAGCGGCGCGAAGCGCTACACCGTGCAGGTGCACCCCAACAAGCTCGCCGACAAGATCGTCATGAAGGTCGAGATGTCGAGCCGCCCGGACGGCGACAATCGTTGCCGACGCAAGGCCCGCGCCGAAGCGAACGTGAAAATCCCGTTCCTCGGCGGACAAATCGAGAAGCGACTGCTGAGCGACCTGGAACGCGCCTACCAAAAGAGCGCGGACTTCACCAATCGCTTCATCGCAGAGAAAGGCCTCGGTCTCTAAGGGGCCTCTGGGCCGAGGCCCCTGGCTACAGGAGGCCTCGGAGCGAAGGGCTGAAACGCAGGAGCGCCTCTAGCTGAGGCGGCTCCCGC
>JBEHXA010000579.1:0-5017 GCA_048498935.1 Myxococcota bacterium | reverse complement strand
CCGGCCCCTCCCTGAGCGGTTTCGCCGCCATTGGCGCCGACGCCGGCACCACTCGCGCCGTCATCGGCGCCGCTCGTGCCGTCCGGAGAGCCGTGCCCTTCGCCCGCAGCTCCGCTCTCGCCGCTCTCACCGGCGGGTCCCTTCCCGTCGGAGCTCGAGCAAGCCCACGCGAGCAACCCGATGCTCAGGTAGCGCGCATAGGCTCGGACCCTCATGCGCGCATCATACCCGTTCCGCTGGTGCGCGGAAGATCGCGCACCGCGGAACTGGGTCGGCTATGGCGGAAGCTGAGGAAGCACCGGAGGCGGCGGAAGGGGTGGCCCGCAGAAGCTCACGCAGGTGTTCGGATTCGAGTAGTCGTTGCAGTCGAGCTGCAGTCGGGTTCGTCTGTGAATTCCCGTAAAGTACGAGCATGATTCTCCTATGCAAATAGGCGTGCCGTTCGCATCCACTCCACACGGCATTGCGCGATTGGGGTCACCGAATATCACACCCGGAAGGCCGCCGAAGTACGACATCGGGTGATAGAAGGTGAGGCGCAAGTAGGGGTCGTCCGAAGCGCTCGTGTAGACAGTGCTGTCGAGCCACGAGTCCGGATCGGTGAGGATCCCCTCTCTGCCGTCCGGAGTCTTTCGTTCTCCCACGACGAAGCCGGGGAAGGTGCTGGCACACGCAACGGCACGGCGCGTCGCATTCTGACTTGGTCGTTTCGACGCGCTCTCGGTATCGCTAACGCTTTGGCTAGCCGCAAGGGCCTCTGCAGGTGCCGGAGCCTCGTCCGCAAAGGCCACCGCATACAGGTTGATCGTCTCCAGCGCTGGCAGATCGCCGTCGAGAATGCCGGGCGGAAGCGGGTCGTTCGACGGCAGTCTCGGCAACTTCTCTTCGACGTCGGCGACCACTTCTGCGGTGATGGGATTCTCTGTGCGGACAAACTCCCATTTCGGGCAGGGCGCGTCGCCGGTTCTTTCGAATTCTGCAAGCGCGGTCGCGTAGCGCCCAGCCATGCATGCCTTGGCGTGAGGTAGTCGATCCGGTCGTTGTTGCAGTGACAGCAGTTGACGAATCGACCGCACCCTGCCGACGTCGCCATCGCTGCACTCGCCAAAGCGAGGCACTAGGAAGCCGTCTCGATCGATCTCGTACGCATGCGGATCGAGGGTTCTTCGACAGTTCGCCGTGAGCGTGGCGAGCGACGCCATGTACGTGTCGTAGGGCTGGCAATCCACCGCGTCGCCCTCAGCTTCCGCAGCTGCGCGGACGAACGAAGCGTCACTATCGCTCGCTCTATAGTCGCCGCCCGATGTTTCAGCCCCGTTTGGGGTGCCACAGGCTGACAATCCCAGCCCCAAAATCATCCATCCCACACGTTGCTTTGACATACGCGGTCTCCCTTCGCGATGGTTGCTGCGCCGTCGAGTCGCTGTCAGTAACTCGACTCACGGAATCGATATCCCACGCGATGCAGGAACGCAATCGCTGAGCGCCACCGCAACGGCGCTCAGCGTGCGCGTCAGCGACAACGGTGTGACTCAGAGCGCGGGCACTACGGGCGGCGCAGGTAGCGGCGCTCCGCAGTAGCTGACGCACGTGTCAGCATCTGCGTAGTCGTTGCAATCCAGCTGAAGGCGCGTGCGCCGATGGATGCCCGTGAAGTAGCTGCACGACTCCGGCAGGCAGATCGGGACATTGTTGGAATCCAGACCGCACGGCATCGCCCGGTGCGGGTCACCGAACTGCACGCCGGGCGCACCACCGAAGTACGACATGGGGTGATAGAAAGTCAGGCGCAAGTACGGGTCGTCAGTCGAGGCGGTATAGCTCGTGGTTTCGAGCCAGGAATCCGGATCGGTTAAGATCGCCTCCCGGCCATCCGGAGTCTTGCTGATGCCCACCGCGAAGCCCGGAAACGTGGTGGCGCAAACCTGAGCGCAGTCGGAAGCACCCTGACAGCGCTGGTTGGGCGCACCATCTAGCGTGACTGCGTACAGGTTGAAGGTCTTGAGCGCGGGGCGATCACCGTCGAGGATGCCAGGGGGTAGGGGGGCGCTGGACGGAAGCTTGGGCAGTTGCTCTGCGACCTTGGCGATGACGTCGCCGTTGATCGGATTCTCGGTCCGCACGAATTGCCACTTCGGACATACCGAAGTGCCCGTAGCTTCGAACTTGGCAAGGGACGTGGCGTAGCGGCCAGCGATGCACGACTTGGCAAAGGGCAAGCGCGCCGTGCGGTGCTGCAAAGAGAGTACCTGACGGATGGATCGCAGCTTGCGCACGTCCCCGTCGGCGCACTTGGTGAAGGTAGGAACCAGGAAGCCCTCGCCGTCGATCTCGTAGGCGTGCGGGTCGATGGTGCCGAGGCAATTGGCCGTCAATGTGCCGAGCGAGGCCATGTAGGAATTGTAGAGATCGCAGTCCTGCACGCCGATGCGGACGTCCACGCTGCCATTGGTGAACGAAACGTCGCCGCTGGTGGTCGCGAAGCCGAAGAGCGCGTCTGCCGGCGCCTTGCCGGTTACCTCGAAATCGAGCGGATTCGGCGTGACGAGCTTGGCGTCGACTACCACGTAGTCTTTGTCGGCGGGACCGCGCTTTTCGAGGATCCAGGCTTTCTCCAACGTGATGGCGTACGAGCCGACGGGCAGAGGCTCGTTGTGCACCTCGATGTCGGGGAGTGGCTTGATCACTCTGGGCCTTCCGCCGAGCGCGGGGCCGGTGATTGTGAACGTCGCGTTGCGGAGCCGATAGCCCGTGTCGCCTATCTTGGTCACGAGCGGCAGGCTGACGCTGCCGGTGGCCTCTTCGCTGCTCTCTTGCTTGTCCGAGCCGATCGGGGTGCTCGCACAGGCCGAGAGCGCCAGACCCAACATCGCCACTCCCAGAAGCTTCCTCGACATGCGCGATTCTCCTTCGCCTATTCGCGTTTTTTTTTCCGTTCGGCCGCCCCAACCGAACCCAACCAAAACGAAGCCTCTACTTGCTACCCGAGTCTTGACGCGGCAGCAATCCTGCCGACCGGCACCTGCACTGACAAATTTCATAGGACTTGCTGAAAGCGACTGCGATTTCAGTCACATAATCGCCCGCGTTTGGTCCGTAGAAGCTGTGCGTCTTCTCCGTTACTATTCGCGCACGATGCTGGCGAACGGGCTCCACGCAGCAAAGCGCTGCTTGTTTCCGCTGTCACTACCGGTGCTGGTTTCGCTCGCCGCGCTGGGCGCATGTGACGACGCTGGGGACCGAATTCACGATCCTGCTGCAGGCGGCAAGGACGCCTCATCTCCAGGAGGTGAAGGTGCGTTGGCGCCGGGCGGCGGGTCTTCTTCCCGGGGCATGGGTGCTAACGATGCGAGCCGCGCCGGAGTTCCCAGTGAGAGTGGCGCGCCCAGCACGCAGCCAGACGGCGGCAGCGGTGTCGGTGGCGAGGCAGGGGTCGGTGGCGAGCCGAGCCTCGGAGGAGCACCGTCGAGCAGCACCGTGGGCAGCGCGGGCGATACCTCGATGGGTGGCACGGTCACGAGCGCGGGCGGCGTCGGCGGACAGATCACGCTCGGAGGCAATGGGGGTACGGTTGCTGGCTTGGGCGGCTCGGCTGGTTCAACTGGCTTGGGCGGCTCGGCTGGTTCAACTGGCTTGGGCGGCTCGGCTGGTTCAGCTGGCTCGGGCGGCTCGGGCGGCTCCGCCGCTCAGCCCGAACCGGAGCGCCTCACCTTGTGCGCGCGCCTGCTGCAAACGTTGGTCTTGTCGAACGGCTTCTCCGTCACCTTCGATGGTGCTGTGTTCAAGGACAAATGCGTCGGCTGGACGACGGAACTCTACAAAGCGGAGCACGCTCGCAGCACCTATTTGAGCGAGCTATCCGCCTGGAATCTGAAATTGTGGGGCTGCCAGGACGCAGGCGCCACGGGGTTTGCCCCCGTTTGGGGGACGCCGGAGACACTCACTTCGGGCGACGCGGTCCGACTCGTCGCGTACTACGTTGCTGCGCTCAATGCCCAGCTCGCTGCCATGTCGCAGGAGCGCTTGAGCCCGACGGAAGAGGCTGCGATGCGCGAGGCTCTTGCCCGACTCAGCCAGAGTGTGATCACGGACTCCACGACTGAGTTCTCTCACGCGGATTGCCTCAACTCGTCGGGTACGGGAGGTAGTGGCGGGTCCGCGAGCACTAGCGCTCGAGAAGGAAGCGATTAATGCGCCGTGTGGCATTCCCCTTGATGCTGGCCGCGCTAGCCGGAGCGCTACCGCGGCCCGGCTTGGCGCAATCAGAAACCAAGTCCGCCGTGGCCGATGCTCTCTATCGGCAAGCGCGCGACTTGATGGCCGCCGGCAAGCTGGACGAGGCGTGTCCCAAGTTTGCCGAGAGCCAACGGCTCGACCCAGCCACCGGCACGCTGCTGAACCTCGCGGCGTGCCACGAGCGTCAAGGCAAGCTCGCCAGCGCCTGGCTCGAATACACCGACGCCGTCGTCGCCTCTCGCCTCGATCGACGGCAAGATCGCGTGGATTTCGCGACAGCGCGCGCAGCAGCGCTGGAGCCTAAGTTGTCGCGGCTCACGCTCACGCTCGCGCGCGACGCGGATCAAACGTCGCTCACCCTCGAGCTTGACGGGGCGAGCTTCGGGCTGGCCGCAATCGGCGCACCGACCCCGGTTGATCCGGGCAAGCACACGGTGCGCGCGAGCGCTCCCGGTAAGCTGATCTGGCAGCAGGAAATCACCATCGGCGAGGAAGCCGACCTGCAAATTCTCACCATTCCCAAGCTCGAAGACGAGCCTGCCCCGACGCCTCCGGTAGCGCCTGCCGCCGCTATGGCCGCCTCAGCGGTCACACACGCATCCACTCCGCCGCGCGACGAAGCCGGCGACCGCCCGATCCCGTCGTCGGTTTACATCAGCGGCGGCGTGACGGTGGCGCTCGCGGTCGGTGCGACCATCACCGGGATCGTGTACCTAAACAAGCGCGAGACGTACCAGGACGCGCGGCAGAGCTACGTTGCGGGTTCTAGCGGCTCGAGCTC
>JBEHXA010000578.1:0-5048 GCA_048498935.1 Myxococcota bacterium | reverse complement strand
TCGCTCGTTTACTCGAGCGCGAAGGGCGCCATGATCACCTGGACCCGCGCGCTGGCGGCCGAGCTCGGCCCCAAGGGTGTGCGCGTCAACTGCGTCGCCCCGGGCCTGATCCTGGGCACTCGCTTCCACAACACCCACACGACCAAAGAGTCTGCCGACGAGACCGTGCGCGGCATCCCGCTCGGTCGCGGCGGCACGGCTGAAGACATCGGTCGCGCGGTGGTTTACCTCGCGTCGGAGTACGACGGCTTCATCAGCGGAGCCACCTTGGACATCAACGGCGGCGTCTACTGCGCCTAATTCCGTCTGCTACTGGCACTGCTGTTTGACGCAGGCCTCGCTAGCCGCGCAGGTCGTGCTGCAGTCACCGCAAGTCAACGCGTCGCTCGTGTCGCACCATTGCTGCGCCGAGCTCGAGCCGTCGCATTCGCAAACGTAGGCGAGCGGCGCGTTGCAGCGGTCGTCGTTCCACCCCCCTGAGGCGCGGGCCTCCACGCAGTCTTCGTCGTCGTGCAGGCTGTTGGGCTCGTCCGTGCTCCAGAAAGTCGTCGGCACCGCTCCGCCCGTAACCCAGTCGAAGCTACCTTCGCTGCCCGAGTCGCCAGCACCGATCCACACCAGCTGGTGGGTGGAAGAGTCGTTGGTGACGACCCCGGCAGCCACCGTTGCCAGCCAAGCGTTCTCGACCTCATCGTCGATCACGATCAGGTGCGCTCCAGCGAGCTCGCAGTCCCGTTCCGCTTCGACCCAAGGCAACCCCTGCGTCACCTCGCGGTAGCGCGACAGCAGCCCTGGCACCGTCGTGGTGTAGCTCGCTGGGCAGGCGAGTGCGGGCGGACCACCACTGGCGCCGCCGCTATCGCCGCCGCTGCCACCGCTATTGGCGGCCGCTGTTCCTTCGCCTCCGCTGGCTACGAGCGAGGGTTGAGACGCGACGGGCGTATCGTGCCTGCCGCAAGCGACGACGCCGGCGAGCGTTAGGCTCGTGAGCAGCGCCCCTGGTTTCACCGGGTGAATCGCTCGAGCCTGCTGGTATGCGGGCTCTGAGGATGGCGGGCTAGAAACTTCTGGGTGAGCGCGCGAGCGGCTGCCTGATCGCCTGTGGCGGCCACTGCTTCGATGGTGAGCACCTCACGTTCCTGACTCAGCACCGAGCGCGGGTAGCGTTGCTTGAGGTTGCCCAACACTTGGAGCGCTTCGCTGCCTCGACCTGCTTGCACCAGCCGATGAGCGTTCGAGAGCAGCCGGCCCTCTTCGGCCAACGTCGTGTTCGCAGCGGGAGCGCGTGTGGGACCGAGGTTGGGTGAAGGCGGCTCGACCGCGGGTGGCGCGTCGCGAGGAGGCGCGCTTTCCGGGGCTCGCGTCACCGACGCCTGTGGCACCATGACCGGGGCTACCTGCGCGCTCGGCGCCGTCGGCCTGCGCGCGTCGTCGCTCGTGAATTGGCTGCCGAGCCACACCGCGCCCACTGCTGCGGAGACCCCGACCGCTACCTTGGCGGCGAGGCCCCAACTGGCTGCTGGCCGAGCTGCGAGCGCACCGTCGCCACCCAGCGACGGTGGTGCGTGCGGCGCCGGAAGCTCTGCGACCAGCGCTGCCCAACCGCGCTCGACGCTGCCGGCGGCAGGCTCCTGCGCAGCGAGCTCTTTGAGAAGCTCGCGCTCCTGGCGCAACCCCGGCTCGTTCTCCGCAAGCCAAGGCCTGTCAGACATCGAGCTCTCCCTGAGCGCGCAGCTCGGCTAGGCGCTCGCTGAAGCTGCTGCGCGCGCGCTTGAGGCGTGAACGCACCGTGTTGGCGGGAGTGCCCATCAGCTCGGCGATCTCCGGCCCGCTCAGCTGCTCGAGCTCGTGCAGCACGAAGACTTCGCGCTGTTCGGCCGGTAGCGCGTCGAGCAGGCGAAGCGCCAGCGCAAGCCGGCGCTTGCGGCGCAGCGCTTCACTGGAGTCCTCACCAGCTGCCGTGTCGTGTTCGAGAGCATCGTCGACCGAGACTTCCAGCCGTACGGGAGCCGAGCGCATGAAGTCGCGTCCGACGCGCAGCGCGATACCGCACAGCCAGGTACGGACCGACGAGCGGCCCTGAAACTCGGGCAGCTTGCGGTGAGCGATCAGGAACACGTTGTGCGTCACGTCGGGCACATCCATCTTCCGCACGCCGAGGTGCACCAAGAAGCGCCAAATGGGCGCGTAGTTTTGGCGGTAGATGGCTTCAAAATCATCCAGGGTGGGCAGCTTGCCGGAGCCCGAGTCCGAGCCTGCAGGCTGGTCCTCACCTGGTGAGTGGATCGAGTCGACCCGTGTGATCGGCTTGGCCATCAAAATGCACCGAGCTCCAACAGCATCAACGCGCGCCAGTTCAACGGAGGCGGAATGTATGCCACGCCCACGCCGGATACCGAGAAGCTCTCCTGGGTGAATGGGAGCAGGCCCCCGAAAGCAGCCGAGATTCGATACCTGCCTGCCAGAGTCCAGGTCGGCTGGAGCTCCAATCCCACGGCTCCGTAGCCTCGTGTCGCGGGTGTGGCCTCGGCATAACCCTGACCGCCGGCGCGCAACATGGCGGCGTCGAGCGCCGCGCACAGCGCGCCGCCGAATTGTCCGCTCGAGGCTCGGGCGCAGGTGAGCAGGGTCACCAGCCAACCCTGAACGATCACGCGGCCCGGGTCGATGTCGAAGCTCTGCTCGGTGGTCAACATGAGGCGCAGCGCGCTGCGCCAATGACGGGACTCGAGCGCTGCGCTGAAGCCCAGGGCGGGCGCTGTCGGCGCAATCCAGCCGATGGTCACGCCTCCGCCCCCTCCGACCCACAGCGACAGGGGGCGCTCGGTCTTCGCGGGGCCCGCGGGAGTGTGAGGCGTGGGGGGAGTTGCCGGCGGCGCCGTTACCGCCGGGCTCGGCCCCTGAGCTTGCTGCTGTTGCGCGTGGTCTTCGGCCAAGATCGCGATCGTGATGGCTGCGGCTTGCGAGAGCGGCTCACACGAGGTGCTGCGATCGTTCAAGACGCGCGTGCTGCTGCCGACACCATCGGCGCGCGGTTCGATACGAATTACGGCCTGCCAATCGCTCGCGGGCCTGCTCAGCTCGATCGCGAAGTGGCCGGACGCCTTGGCGCCGTGCAGATGGCGAGCGATTTCGGCCTGAAACCAAGGCAAATCAGGACAGCTTGCCGCCACCGCATCGCGCTCGAGGTCTACTTCGAGGCTCGCTCGAGCTGTCTCCGTTGGTATCGTCGAAGGGTCGTCCGGCGACGGAGCCCCAGCCGGTTGAGCCACCGCGAGTGTGTGCAGCGAGAGAGTAAGGATGCCGCCTGACAGGAATCGTATCGCTGCCATGAGCGGGGACCACACGCATCGACAATAGGTCTCTCCGCTAGCGAGCGCTAGCCGCTCGGGAAAAGCGCGCAGGGCGGGAACGCTCCGCACGAGACGACCCACTCACGTTCGATGCGGGTCGATCTCCGTGGCTCGAAGGTAGCGGTCGTCACCTTCCTGGGGCTCACGGCCTGTCAGGCGTCGATCGATGGACCAGGCGGCAGCGACGGCGTTCCGGCGGGGGGCGGACCCAGCGGTGGCTCGGGCGCCTTGCCACCGCCGCCCGTCACGCCCGAAGCTGGAGTCGATCCTGGTCGCGTCGGCATTCATCGCTTGAACAACGATGAATACGACAACACCGTGCGCGACCTACTCGGCACGAGCGCTCGCCCCGCCCAAGCTTTCACGGTGGCCGAAGAGGGGCTGCACTTCGACAACACGGCCAGCGCGCTCGGCATGACGCCGTCGCAGTACGACGGCTTCTTCGACGCAGCCACGAGCCTGATGATCGAGGCGCTGCAAAGCGACGCGGGTCGAGCGCGGGTGCTGCCTTGCGCTCCGAGCGGAGCCGGCGACCCCTGTGCGCGCCAAGCGATTGAGCGCCTCGGCGCAAGAATTTACCGGCGCCCTCTCGCGGCCGACGAGCTCGAGCGTGTCATGAGCGTTTACGACGCAGACATCGCGCGGGCTCAGAGCGGTGGCGAGGCGCTCGGGCAAGCGCTGCGTGCGATGCTCGCTTCGGCGAACTTTCTCTATCGCGTCGAGCTCGATCCCGATCCGCGCTCGGCGGCGGTTCACGGCCTCTCGGACTACGAGCTGGCGTCGCGGCTGTCCTACCTGCATTGGAGCACCATGCCGGACGACGCGCTGTTCGAGTCCGCCAAGAATCGCGAGCTTTCCGATGTGAGCAAGCTCGAGGCCACCGTCGATCGCCTGCTCTTGGACCCGAAGAGCGCGGCCTTCGTGGAGAGCTTCGCCGGGCAATGGCTCGACGTTCGCAAGCTGCTCGTGCACAGCACGGTGCCGCAGATCTTTCCGACCTTCACGCCCGCCCTGGCCGACGCGATGATGGCCGAGAGCTACGCCTGGTTTGGGGAGTTTTTGACTCGCGACCGGCCGCTCAGCGAGTTCTTTACGGCGGATTTCAACTACGTGAACGACGTCCTGGCGCAGCACTACGGCTTTGCGTCGCCTGGTAGCGGCACCGAGCTGGTCAGGGTCGAGGTCACGACCGATCAGCGCAGCGGCTTCTTGGGCTTGGCCGGTTTTCTCACCCATACGTCGGTGCCGAGCCGCACGTCACCGACCACGCGCGGCGCCTGGGTGCTGGGCGAGCTGTTGTGCTCACCCCCGCCCCCACCACCGCCGGATGTTCCCAAGCTCGACGAAGCCGCGGAGCCCGACACCATGGAAAGTGCGGGCGCCGAGAACGTGCGCGAGCGGCTCGAACGACATCGCGAGCAGGGCAGCACCTGTGCGGCCTGCCACAGCCAATTCGATCCGATGGGCCTCGGCCTCGAGCGCTACGACGGTATCGGTCGCTACCGCGAGGAGTACCCGAACGGTGACCCGATCGTCGCCGAAGGTGTGATGCCCGATGGCTCGAGCTTCGCGGGGCCCCGCGAGCTCGGCGCGTTGATCGGCGCCGATCCGCGCTTCAGTGCTTGTGCTGCGAGCATGCTGCTCGGCTACGCGCTCGGCCGAGATCTCGACGGCGAGGCAGATCACGAGCTCTCG
>JBEHXA010000577.1:0-5072 GCA_048498935.1 Myxococcota bacterium | reverse complement strand
CCGGCAAGGGACTTCCACCCTCTGGAAAAGCGCAGCGAGCATCGGTCGAGCCGCCCCCTTGCGGGGTCAGTCCTTCCTTTGCGTCACGACGCACCATGGCGCGGAGCATAGCGACTCCGGCCCAATCCTCAAGCCGTCGCTAGTCTCGGAAGACGAGCTCGTGCCGGTACACGTAGGTCGGGCGTCGCTGTCCAGCCGCCCAGGGTAGCTCCGGCCCGTCGATGTCCGAGCTGTAGTCGTAGATCACGACGTGGCTCGGATCGCCACCTTCGAGCCGCGACGGAAAGCACGTGTCACCGCGCGACGGCAGATCGAGCACGAATCCGAGCCGCTGCTCGAGCTTGTTCCAGTGCCACAGCGAGCAGCGCTTGGCCGTGGTGATGTAAGCCAGCTCGTTTTGAATCGTGCCGAGCGCGCCCGCGCGCATCGAGACCCCGTACCGACCATCGGCGGTCAAGTTGCGTCGACCGACCACGTAGATTTCACCGCCGTGCTCGAAAACGAGCGGTGAATCGTACTTACGGCGATCGCTCGTGCAGGTCCAGCCATCCAGGCTCGGGCCGCTGCGGCAAAGCTTGGACCCAGCTCCGCTCGCGTCGCCCGCCTCGTTGCGCACCACCGCGAACAGCGAGCCCGACGCATCGAAGGCAAAATCGGTCTCGGAGCCGCCGCCGCTGAGCACCACCGGCCCCTTTTGGGAGAACGGTCGCCAAGCGTGGCCATCCCTCGAACGCCAGAGCTCCACGGTCATCGGCTCTCCGTTGAAGGAGTACAGATTGGCGCCGCCTCGATACAGCACCATCAGTGCTTCGCCTTCGTGCTGCTTGACGCGCCACGCGATGGCGCCAGCCGGCCCGGTCGGCTCGAGCGCGCTCCAGCGCCCCTCGGCGTCGCGCTCAGTGACGGACACGCCTTGGGGTTCGAAGTCGAACGGATTGGAGCCCAAGCGAGAGACATAGAGCAGCAAGCGATCGCCGAGGGAGAGCAGACGAGGCTCGCGCAGGTCGCGCTCCATCGCAAAGCTCGCCTCCTTGCGCCACGTAACCTCGTCCTCGCTGCTCGCAACGTGCACTACGGTATCGGGGCCCGCAAAGTGGCTCGGTGCGGTGCGCCAGGCCAGGTACACCCGGCCTTGATGCCGCACCACGTCGAGGTTGTTGTTAGCCGTTTGCACGGCGAGCCCGGCATCAAGGCCTTCGCTCGGCACGATGCGACGCGTGCTCGAGAGGTCGACACGATGTGGCCCTAGCTCGACGTGCGGCGGAGCAGGGTTCGGGTGCTCCGCCGCCCAACGAGACAAATCAACCCGGCCAAAGTACTCGGAGACGAGCCCCTTCCAGGCGCCGGTTGCGAGCACACCAGCGGCCACCACCGCCACCGCGAGCCTTCGAAGCATCCCGCAATCGTGCAACAACCGTCACGACTACGCCATCGAAGTCGCGCGGGTCTCTTCAAATGTCACAAACGATGCCTGTCACAGAGCATGGCGCTCCTGACCAAACGGCTGCAGCGGCTTCTCAGAAGCGGGCGTGGATATCGCGATAGCCGCCAGCTTCACGCACCACTTGCGGTGTACGCGCGGGCACGGAGCCGAAGCGCGCATTGAGATCGCGATAGCCGCCGGAAGCCTTCACCGCGTGCGTGGCAGCCTGCTGCTGTTTGACGAGCACGGGCGGAGTGCGAGCGAACGCGACGCCGCTCAGTGACAAGCCCAACGCGACAATCAACCCCTGACGGAACGAACGATTCGACATGACTACTCCTTCGCCCCGAAGGGCGCGCAGGCTGCGCGGCCGCCGCAGCGCGGTCTGCGCTACTGCGATGGGCCGTTTCCTCAGCCTGCTTGGAGGTAGGTACGCCGCGCCACGTCGGCGGTTTCAGTTTTAGAAACCATCCTGAGACATGCGGACGGTCGAGCATCAGTCCGGGACTCGGCGCCCAAACCAGCGAGCCTTGTGATGTTTTTCGGCATGAATCGCCCTGCCGGCAGCTGCCGAGCGCGCCATGGACTACGTTCGAGTGATTGACGAGCTCGAGCTGGCGCCCTTGGCAAGTCACGGCTGCGCTTCTGCTTTGTACGGGGGCGGCGATGGCGAACGGTCGCTTCCCGCGCGCCCAGCGGCTCGTCGAAGACGCGAGCGCTCCCGCGCGCCTCGCCCTCTACGGCACGTACGGGCTCATGACGTCAGCCGACGCCGGGCAGAGCTGGCAGTACGTCTGCGAAGCAGCAACGGGTCCATTCGCCGGCGAAGCACCGCTCTTGGAGCTGCTGCCGCAAGGGCGACTCGTGCTCGGCAGCGAGACGGGCCTCAAGGGTTCTACATTCCCGGCCTGCGATTGGCGGGGCTTGCTAGAGCCCGAGCTACCGAACGCGGTGCAAGACATCACGCGCTCGCCCGATGGCGACCAAGCGCTGTGGGCTCTGATCAGCCAACCGGAGATCAACGTCGGTTTTCATAGCGCGCTTCAGTACTCGAGCGACGGAGGCGAGCATTGGTCGACTCCCGAACGCCTCGCAGACGAGCTCATCACGCGCGGCGTCACCATCGATGTTGCGCCTTCGCGAGCGCAGCGGCTCTACTTGAGCGGGCTCTCCGAGTTTGGCGTGGGCGTGCTGGTCCGCTCGGATGATGGCGCCAAGAGCTGGCAAGCGTTCGCCGTACCGGACACCACCTCCTCGGCGCTGCCTTACATCGCAGCCGTGGATCCCAACGACGCCAATCGCGTTTACTTGCGCAGCGACACGCTGGAGCTCCACGAAGGCGAGCTGCAACCGAACGACGCGCTCTTCTTCAGCGCCGACGGCGGCGAGAACGTGACGCGGGTCTTCAGTCGTCGCGCCAAGCTGCTCGGCTTCGCGCTGTCGCCGGACGCGCAAACCGTAGTCGTCGGCTACGGAGACCCCGTGCTGTTCTCGTACACCGTCGAACCCGAGCAAGTCGGCCTGTATCGCGCGCGCGTTGCCGATCTGAGCGACGCGGCGCACGCTTCCACCGCCTTCGAAAAGATCTTCGCGGGCAGCGTCACGTGCCTGCGCTGGACCGCGCAGGGTCTCTACGCTTGCCTGGCGCAAGCCGAGCAGGGCTTCGAGCTCGGACTCGCTGACGACGCCGAGTTCTCGCTCGACGTGGCGCAACCCTTCGCACCGCTGCTCGACTTGAGGCAGGTGCTCCCGCTCGAGTGCGGCGGCGAGACGTCGGCGAAGAGCTGCCTCACCGATCCCAACGCGGGCTGGCCCTTCGTGTGCTCCAAGCTCAGCGCCGATTGCAGCTACGGCCAGAGCTCGGGCCCAGTGGGGGGCGACGCAGGTCAATCGAGCTCGAACTCCGGCGCGAATGCAGGTGGCGCCACGAGCTCCGGTGGCGCGTCGTCCAGCGGAGGCGCTCCGGACGCGGTGGAAGAGGGCGACCCCGAAATCGCACCGAAGCTACCCAGCTCGCGCTCGGGCAGCTGCGCTTGCCGCACCCAGCCGGGTCCCCCCACGCTGGCTTGGCTTCCCATCTGTTTACTTCTGACCCAGATCGCTCGCCGCCGTCGGAGACAGACCCGATGACGCCTGGACATCAACGCGCAGTGAAAAGCCGCATTCTTGGACGTTCACTGACGCCGTTGCTGGGGTCGCTGGGACTCTGCTTGGCCGCGTGCGGCAGTGAAAGCACACCAAACAGCGACGGCTCGACCGGTGGGCAAGCGCCCACTACCGCCGGCAGCAACTCCGTAGCGGGCAACAGCAACGCCGCGGCGAGCGGCAGCGGCGGGAGCAAATCCAGCGCGGGCGGCAGCGCAGGCTCAACGAACACGTCAGGCGGCACGACCGGCGGCGGAGGCTCGAGCACGGTCGGCGGAAGCTCCGGTAGCAACGCTGGGGGTGGCGGCGGAAGCGGCGGCATGCGTCCGACACCCACTTGTTCGGATGCCACGCTGCGCACCGGTCCTCCCGCCGGCAAAGAAGCGCTCAAGACCGACCCGATCGACACCAAGTTCCCGTTCAGCACGCACTGGATGGGCCGCTTCAACGAAAACCCTGCAGCCGTCGGCATCACCGGCATGGCTGACTTCGACAACGACGGCGACTTGGACTTCGCTTCGGGTCAGCGCGGCGGGGAGATGCAGTGGTGGGAGTATTGCTCGCCGGATCACTGGGCTCAGCACACGGTCGGCACGGGCCACAACTCGCCCGGTGGTGGTAACGCGGTCGACGCGAACGACGACGGCTGGGTCGATCTCGTCGCGGGCGACTCTTGGTACGAAAACCCCAAGACTCCCCGCGCCGCGATGTGGCCGCGCCATGGCATCGGCGTCGCGGGCGCCGAAGACGTCGCGGTCGGCGACATCGACGGCGACGGTAAGCAAGACGTCGTTTGGGTGTGGATGGAGATCGACGCTCAGTGGCGCAAACCCGGCGCCGATCCCACCGCAATGTGGCCGATGGGCGCGACGTTTCAGTATCGCCAACAGCAGGGAGGCTTCATCGGCGACGTCGACGGCGACGGCAAGAACGACGTCTTGGTCGGCAAGCAGTATTGGTACAAGAACATGGACGGTCTCGGCAAGCAGTGGCAGACCGTCAACTTCGCGAACACCTTCGACGACTCGCCACTCACCACGATGGGCGATATCGACGGCGACGGCGACATGGACTTCGCGATGTGCACGCACTTCGGCGCGCGCGCTGCCTGGTTCGAGAACACCACCGGCGACGGCACGCAGATGACGATGCACGTGCTGGCCAGCGACAAGAACAAGCTGCACGCGATCTTCGCCCTCGATTTCGACAACGACGGCGACCTCGACATCTACAGCGGCGAGAGCACCGGCACGGCTTGGATCTGGGAGAACACCGACGGCCACGGCACCTTCACCGAGCACGCCGTATCCAACACGTCACGCGGCCACGACGCGCGCGTCGGCGACGTCGACTGCGACGGCGATCTAGACATCGTCGGCAAGCTGTGGGGCGGGGGCGAGCCCGAGCCGCGCGACCACATCTACTTGAAGAACGAGCTGGTCGAAAAAGGCGGAGCGCCGGTGTTCAAGCGCCCGGCCGGCGAAGTGTGGCATCCCACCCAGCA
>JBEHXA010000576.1:0-5074 GCA_048498935.1 Myxococcota bacterium | reverse complement strand
CACCATTTCATCTTGAAGGATCGAGTCCTGGTCTCGATGCTGCCCTGGAGGTAGCCGCCCTGGGAATCCGCGACCGGGAATATGTCAGAGTGCCTGGTCGGAGCTCCGGACGCCGCCTTTGCGTTCGAGCTCGACGCCAAGAGTGACGTGGTCGTGATCGGCCGCTTCTCCGACAGCGATACGGGTGGCGTGAGCATCACGGGTCCGAGCTGCGAAGCCGCGCTGGCCTGTCGCACCGGCTTGAGCACCCAGCGGGCCGTCAGGTACGGGCTCGGGGCGGGGGAGTACCGAGCCATCATCGAGTCGGCGCGTGGTAACCCGGTCGGGCTCAGCTGGCTGCAGCGACCGGCCCAGCCGGCAGTGCTCGTGCCGTTCGCCGACGACTGCGATGGGCTGGTCGCGATCCCAGAGGTCGGCGGGCGCTTTAGCGGCAATACCAGCAACGCGTTCCCGGACTTCGACGCGGGCTGCGACGTCGGCGGTCAGCAAGAAGGCGGCGCGCCCGACCAGATCCTCAAGCTCCACCTGAGCGCGCCGCGCCGCGTCGTGCTCGATATGCAGGGAAGCGACTTCAACACGATGCTCTCGGTGCGCCAGGGTGATTTTTGCCCCGGTGTCGAGCTGCTCGCCGCCTGCGCGCCGGGCTACCTAGCCACGAGAAGCTACCTGGACCTGGATTTGCAAGCAGGCGATTACTTCGTCCAAATCGACGGTTACGACGGCGCCTCGGGTTCGTGGAAGCTCGACGTCTTCACGACGCCGCTCTGAGCTTGGCGAATGCGCCGAATGGGCGTAAGTTGTCGCGCATGCGCCTGGTTGCCGCGCGCGTGCTGTGGGGCTGTGCTTTGGCGCTAGCGCTGACGGCGCCGGCGCAGGCAGCGGAAACTCGAGGCGAGCCGCAGCTCGTCCCGCTCGCGAGTCATGAGCGTGAGGCTCTGGACCGCGGCGCCATGATTTCGCGCCCGCTCCGCTTCGAGCACGAGGGTGGCAGCTACGTCGGCGGGGTCTCCTATCAGGTGGTCGACGCCCGGCCGGAGCTGGTGCTGGCAGCGCTGTCGGACGTCGCCAACTGGCCCGAGGCACTGCCGCGCACGAAGAGCGCGCGGTTGCTCGAGGCCGAGCAGGGGCTGTCGCGGGTCGAGTTGGTGCAAGGCAGCAGCTTGGTCGAAGCGCGCTACACGGTGGTGCTCGAGCGCTCGGACGACGGGGAGACGATTCGGTTTTGGCTCGATCCGACGCACCCGCACGACATCCGCGATGTCTGGGGCTTCTTTCGCGTGCGAGCTCTCCCGGACGGTCGCTCGCTGATCACGGTGGGGGCTGCGCTTGACCTGGGGGAAGGGCTCGCACGCCTCTTCTTCGAGGACAAGATCGCGCGCATGGTCCTCCACGCCCCCCGAAAGATCCGTGCTTTCGTGGAACCGCGAGCCTTGGCGCTGGCGGCTACACACTGACCTCTGGGCTGCGCGTTCGGGTGTGAGCTAGAGTCGGCGCCTTCCGAGACGACGATGCTGGCCCGCCTTTTGGTGATCGCACTCAATACGTATCGCGAGTCAGTTCGCGCCCGCATTCTTCACGGGCTATTTGCGGTAGCGCTCGCAACCACCGGGTACTCGCTGGTCGTTGGCGCTTACACGTCGCGTAGTCAGCTGCGGGTTGTGAGCGACCTGGGCGCTGCTTCGATTTCGCTCTACGCGATCGTGGTTGCCGTCGTGGTGGGTGCGACCTCGCTCTACCGCGAGCTCGAGCTCAAGACCCTCTTTCCCATCTTGGCGAGACCGGTGAGCCGCACCGAATACCTGACCGGTAAGTACTTGGGCACGCTGCTCTTGCTGCTGGTCTTCGTGGCGGCCAATACCGGCATTACGCTGCTTGCGGTCGCCGTGATCGCGGGCCGCGACTTGGGCCAAGTGGTGGGGCTCGGACTCGGCAGCGCGGTGGTGCTGGGCGCGGTCGGCTACAAGTTTCGCCGGTCGCTGACTTACCTGCCGATCGCCTGGGCAGCCTTCTTGATGCTATGCGGCGTCGGCCTGGCTGCCGGCGCGCCCGACGATCGTCGCGTGCTGGTGGGCCTCGCTGTGTTGACGATGTGCGAGGTCGCGATCGTGACCGGCATCGCCACGCTATTCGCGTCGTTTTCGTCGCCGTTTTTGACCGCGGTGTTCACGTTCGCGGTGTTCGTGGTGGGTCGCTCCGCGGACACGCTGGCGACGCTGCCCGAGCGCGTGTTCGGGCCCGCCATTCACGCCATGGGCGTGGCGCTCAGCAAGGTGGTGCCAAACCTGATGCTGTACGTTCCGGCTCGTCCCCTGCTCACGGGCGAAGCGGCTGATGTGCCGCTCTGGCCCTATGTCGGTGGCGCGGCGCTGCACGCATTCGCCTGGTCGCTGCTGCTATTGGCCGTGGCGAGCGTGATCTTCCGGCGCCGCGATTTCATATGAGCGGACCCGGCAGGTTGCGTGCAGCGCTGGGTTTCTTGGCTTGGGGCGCTTGCCTGGTGTTGCTGGTCACAGGCGTAGCGACGCTGCGCGCCGTGCTCGACGGTGAGCGCGAGATCGCGGCCAGCGACGCGGCATTCGACGCCGATGATCTGCACGCCGCCCTTCAGCACGCGCGCCGTGCCGCCTCGGCCTATGCGCCCGGGGCGCCGCACGTCGAGCGCGGTTACGAGCGCTTGCTCGCCATCGCCCGAGGCGCCGAAGCTACGGGGCAACCGGCGGTCGCCGTGCTCGCCTGGCAGGCGCAGCGCGCCGCCGTGCTCGAGAGCAAATCTTTCTTTCAGCCCTTCCCAGCCCGCCTCGAGGAAGCTGATCGCAACTTGGCGCGGCTCGAGGCGGCGCGCACGGCGCCCGAGCCCGAGCGGGCCGAGGCAGCTCTGCGCCTCTTCAAACAGTCGCGCGCTCGGGCGGTCGAACAGCCGCCGTGGGGCGGCCTGCTCGCCGGCGGCATGCTGGTGGCCGCGCTTGGCCTGGCCTGGTTCGCCAGGAGTGCCCTCGGGCCAGGTGGGGCGATTCGCTGGGCGAGCGGCCGCTGGGGCCTGGCGACTTTCGCGTGCGGGGCGGCTTTATGGGCCCTCGCTGCCTATCGCGGTTAGGCTGGGGTCGTGAGCGTCAGCGCTTCTCGCACCCCCGCCGGCCCGGCTTTGGGCACGCTGGTGGAACGCTTCGGGGAGTATCTGGCCTTCGAGCGGAGCTGCTCTGCTCACACGGTGTTGGCGTACCGGCGCGACCTGAGCGGGCTCGCCGGTTTTCTGGAAGAGCAGCTCTCGCGCCCGCCCGTGCTCGCCGACGTTACGCGCTTGTCGCTGCGGGCCTGGCTCGGCGAGCTGGCTCGGACCCTCGCGCCCACCAGCATTGCGCGCAAGCTCTCCAGCGTGCGCGCGCTGTTCGTGTTCTTGGGCCGTGCGGGCGAGGTGCGCGAGAACCCGGCGGCGCTACTGCAGTCGCCCAAGCTTCGCCGTGGTCTGCCGATGGTGCTGCGCGCGGAGGCCGCCGCCGAGGTGATGGTCGCTCCAGATATAACACCGAAGGGTGATGATGTGGAGCAGCTGCGCGATCGCGTGGTGCTCGAGCTCTTGTACGGCTCGGGCCTGCGCGTGAGCGAGCTCGGCGCGCTCGACCTGCTGAGCGTGGACCTGCGCGCTGCAGAGCTTCGAGTGCTCGGCAAGGGTAAAAAAGAGCGGCTGGTGCCGCTGAGCGGGAAGTCGATCGAGGCGATCGAGCGCTACCTGCCACGGCGGGAAGAGCTGCGCGACCAGCGCACGGGTCAGCTGGACGAGCAGGCGTTGCTCGTCACGCGCCGTGGCAAACGCCTCGGCGTGCGGCGCATTCAGGCGCTCGTGCAGCGCTACGGCGCGCTCGGAGCCGGACGGCCGGATCTGCACCCGCACGCGCTACGCCACTCTTACGCGACTCACCTGCTCGAGGGAGGCGCCGATCTGCGCGTGATTCAGGAGCTGCTCGGGCACAGCAGCCTGTCGACCACGCAGCGCTACACCCACGTCTCCCTCGATCAGCTGCTGGCCGTTTACGACAAGGCGCACCCACTGGCGCGCGCCAAGCGGGCTCGCGCGAGGTAGGGTGCCGGCCTGATGACCCCTGCACCGCAGCTTTCCCCGGCGGGAGCTCCCTCTCGATTCGCTCGCGGCTTGGTGGCAGCGTTGGCTGGCGCTGTGCTTGCGTCGCTTTTTTGTGCTGAGATCGAAGCGAGCACCGCGGGCGAGGCGATGGGGTTGTGGGGTGCCTGCGCGGGCCTGTTGGCGCCGCTCGCGGTACTGGTCGGTGGCGCGGTGTGGGCTTTTCGGATCGTTTTTCTCGGCGGAGCCGCGTGGTCGCCCGTGAGCTGGGCGCGCTGGCTCGGTGATCGGACGGGTGCCGAGCGTGCCGCGTGGCTGGCAGCGCCTCCGCTGTTGGCGCTCGCGTTTCCGCTCGGTCTGCTGATCGCTTCGGGCGTCGCCACGAAGGTGCTCGGCACCGAAGGCCCGCCGCGCGCGGCGATGGGCTGGATGTCGAGCGCCTTTCTGGCGCTGGCGTTGGGGATCGTCGCGGGTGTTCGCGTGTTGTCGGACGAGCTTTCGGAGCGACTGCAGGCCGCGCGACGCTCACCGGTAGTCGTGGTGCTGGCCGCGCTGGGACTAGCTGGCGCGCTGCTGGCGCTGCTAATCGCGTTCGGTGAGACGGGCGGCGGGGGAGGGCCGTGGCGCATTCTCGGCGTGCTGCGTCGCCAGGAGCTCGATCTACGCGCGCCCGGCTTGTTGCTCGTGATCGCTGCGGGCGCGTTGCTGGTGCCGAGCCCGAAGCGGCTCGCTCCGGGGCTGCTGCTGGGCGTGCTGGCTCTGGCTCCCCTAGGGCTCACGGGGCGCGCTGCCGCAGGGCTCCCGGCGCGCGCTGCGCTCGCGATCGAGCGCGCGGCCCCGCTGTCTCGCATCGCGCTCACGCTGCTGCGCCGCGTGAGCGACCGCGACCACGACGGTGTGAGCGCTGCATTTGCCGGCGGTGACTGCGACGACCGCGATCCGCGCATCAACCCGGTGCAGCGGTTCCGCCCTCACCGAGCTTCTTCTCGAGCCGAAAGG
>JBEHXA010000575.1:0-5085 GCA_048498935.1 Myxococcota bacterium | reverse complement strand
GGCATAGGCCTCGAGCGTCAGTGCGACTCGCGGCTGCGCCAGCTCGTATCCGACGCCGACCGCCAAGAGCGCTTGGCTTCCGATGCGGCTGCCGTAGAAGTCGGTGGCTTCGCGCAGGCGC
Source organism: Myxococcota bacterium (assembly GCA_048498935.1). Lineage (GTDB taxonomy): Bacteria > Myxococcota_A > Polyangia > Polyangiales > Polyangiaceae > PMG-095. The sequence continues at coordinate 4,964 of JBEHXA010000575.1, read as the reverse complement.
GCACCGAGTTCGGCGCCGGCGAAGAGGCCCCCGGTGCGGGCCACGACGGCCAGGCTCGGGCTCGCTACGGCGGCGTGCTCACCGCTCAGTGTCTGCTCGCTACCGAGCGGCAGCTTCGCTTCGAAGCGCAACCGGGCGCTGAGCCATGGCGCGAGTGGGGGAAGCGCGAAGCCGAAGCCCAGCCGTGGGTCGTGGAGGCCCTGTGCCGCTATGGGCTGGGCGTGCTGGTAAGTGACGCCCTTGATACCGGCTCCGCGCTGGTATAGCCCGACCGGCAACGCCAGCGTGAGCTCCATGCGACTGCCGATGCCGAAGCGAAATCCGAGCGACAGGTCCGTCGCGTGTGCGACCACGTTGACTTCGCGGCCCTCGGCGTTGGGCGCCGGTACCTCCAGCACGGCGGGCCGCCAGCGAAACCACGCGCTGGCACTCGCGGCGAGCCGAAGCTCGGGCGTGGCAGGGGCGTCCGAGATGGTGACGAACCGCTGCGACGCGGGGCTTGCCCAGAGCGTTTCGGCCTCGGGACAGGGACCGGTCGGCGTGTCACAGCTGGCGCGCGCTACGTTCGCAGTGAGCAGCTCAGCGGCCGAGAGCGCGCCCGCGGCCCAAATCAACAGCAGCGCTGCCCGACGCACGCGCCTGAACCTACCAGAGGAATGCCATCTTGATCGACGCTTCTAAGCCGCTCGTGTTGGGCTCGGGTTCGCCAAGGCGCCGCGAGATCATTTCGGCCCTAGGGCTGCCATTTCGCGTGCTGGCGGCCGATATCGACGAACGCGTCCGCGAGGGTGAGCTGGCGCTTCCGTACCTCGAGCGCATTGCGGCCGAAAAGCTGGCCGCGGTGCGGGTGCGCCTCGAGCAAGCGCCGCACTCTGCCGTGCTGGTCGCCGACACCAGCGTGGTGGTGGACGGCGAGGTGCTGGGAAAGCCGACGGATGAGGCTGACGCGGTGCGGCTGTTCTCGCGGATCGCTGGACGCGCCCACACCGTCTACACGCGCTACGCAATTGGGCTCCCCGGCGAGGGCGAGGCTCGCGTAGCCCGAACCGTGGCTACCGAGGTGCACGTGCGCGCCGCCGGCCCCGACGAGATTCGTGCCTACGCCGCGACCGGTGAGGGGCTGGACAAAGCTGGGGCCTACGCGGCCCAGGGCATCGGCAGCTTCTTCATCGAGCGCGTGGTCGGTTCGTATTCGAATGTCGTGGGGCTGCCGGCGTGCGAGGTGCTGGCCGACTTGAGGGCGCTTTGCCTCGTGGCAGAACTCGCGTTTTCGCGCGTCGAGGCGCGCGTGTGAAAGCGCGTCCCGAGCGCGACGGCGCGTGGCTGTTCGGGCTCGCGCTGGCGCTGCGTCTGGGCGTGGCCTTCTACGCCGCCGACCGTTTTCCCCCCGCTGACGACGGCAGCTTCTATCACGTCGTGGCGCAGCGAATCGCGCAAGGCGCCGGCTACACGTGGGCCTGGCCAGATGGAGCGATCACGTACGCCGCGCACTATCCGGTGGGGTACCCAGCCCTGCTGGGCGCTGCTTACGCGCTGTTCGGGGCGAGCGCGCTCGTCGCGATGTCGCTCAACGCCGTGATCGGCGCGCTCTTGGTGTGGGGCGTGTACGACATCGCTCGCCGGGTTGCGACGCCGCGACGCGCGCGGCTGGCAGCCTTGCTCCTGACGTTCCATCCCACGCTCTTGCTGTATTCGGCGGCGCTCATGACCGAGCTTCCGGCGGCGACGCTGCTCGTGCTCCTGGTTGGCTACGCCCTGCGCTTGGGTGAGCAGCGCGACGCACCGAGCGAAGCGAAGGCAGTCGCGCGGCGACTGCCGCTCGCGCTCGGCGGCGCCCTGCTGCTCCTGATTCGGTCCCAGCTCTTGCCGATGCTAGCTGTCATTGGCGCTCTCGCGGTGTGCGTTCCGCCGGCCGCTACTTTGGCGCGCGCCGGCTTCGCGCGCGTCCGGGGCGGCGTGGAGGTGACGCTGCTGGCGCTGCTCCTGGTCATGCCGTGGACGCTGCGCAACTGTCGACACATGGATGGCTGCGTCTTCGTGAGCGCTAACGGCGGGTGGAACCTCCTGATCGGAACGCTGCCGGAAGGTAAGGGCAGCTTCGCCCCCGTCGCCGGCGCGAATGTGCCGGTGGAGTGCCGCGAGGTGTTCGGCGAGGCCGGCAAGGATCGCTGCTTCGGCCAGGCGGGCGCGCGCCGTATCCAGGAAGAGCCATGGGCTTGGTTGGCCCTGGCCCCGCTGAAGCTCGGCCAGCTCTTCGATCATGGCGCCGTAGCCAGCTCGTACCTCCATTCATCCAACCCGGTCTTGGTTGGGGAACGCGCCAAGTTGGCGATCGCGGCGCTCGAGACGTTCTATTCGCGGCTCCTGCTGCTCGGGGCAGGGCTGGGCCTGCTGCGCGCCGGGTCGCGCCGGGCCTCGAGGTTCTGGGCGCTTGGGGCGCTCGCGTTCGGGCTTTCGCCTTGGGGCTACCTGGCGCAGCTGGCATTGCTCGGCGGGCTCCTTTCGGAGCACCCCACGCCGGGCCGCCGGCCGCTCTGGTTCGCGGCTGCAGCGCTACTGGGGCTGTGCGTCGTGACGCACGTCGTTTTCTTCGGCGCCGCGCGCTACGCGCTCGTCTGGCTGCCGTGGCTGCCGCTGCTGATGGTCGGGGCCGCCGGCTCGATGACGACAACTACATCGGCTCCTCCCTCATCGCGAGGCGGCCGAACCGGCCCGATGCCCCGGCAGCTTCGAGTCTTTTGACATCAGCTCGTGCGGCAGACGATAATTTCTGTTCCTCACAGGAGCCTCTGGATGCCGCTGATTGAAACCGAAGAAGCCGCCCGCCGTCTTGCCCGCGCCATCGCCAGCGACCTGTCCCTCTACAACGAGGAGAAGATCATCCGCGGCATCGAGCACGACTCGCTGTTCGACGAGCTGTCCGAGGAGATCGAGGAAGGCCGCGCGCTCTACAAGAGCCGCGTCTCGCCTGATCTGTACCATCGCAACTTCTACGATCGCGCGCTGGTCGACATCTTGGTCAAGTCCAAGGGCCACATCAAAAGTCGCCTCTGGTAACGCGGCTCGCGCCGAGTCGAGCACGAGCGCCGGACGAGCAGCATGAAGCAGGTGTTCGTGCTCGGCGCTTCGGAGCCGCCCGAGCGAGTCGACAAAGTAGTGGTGCGGCTGATGCCCGAGGCTTCTCGGGCCAGCGTGCAGCGCTGGATTAGCGAGGGTCGCGTCAAGGTCGACGGCAAGATCTGCCGCGCCAAGCAGCTGGTGAGAGGTGGCGCGGAGCTTACGGTCGAGCCTAGCGATCCGCCGCCCAGCCAGGCCACGCCGGATGCCTCGGTCGAGTTTCGCGTGTTGTTCGAAGACCCGCACCTGATCGTGATCGACAAGCCCGCGGGGCTCGTGGTTCACCCTGCGCGCGGGCATGCGTCAGGCACGTTGGTGAACGGCCTGTTGGCGCGCGGTGGTTTCGAGCGAGCCGGCGCCGACCCGCGCGACCCGACCGGGTCCGTACGGCCCGGCATCGTGCATCGCATCGACAAGGACACGAGCGGCATTCTGGTCGTGGCCAAAGACGAGCCGACGCGCGAAGGCCTGAAAGCGCAACTGTCCGTGCACAGCATGGAGCGTATTTATCGCGCGCTCACGCTGGGGGTGCCGCAGTCGGCCAGCATCGAGACCCTTTACGATCGCCACCCACGCTCCCGCCTGCGCTTCACCTCGAAGACGCGCACTGGCAAGCGCGCGATGACGCACGTCGCCTTGCTCGAAAGGCTGGCTGGCGGTCGTGCGGCTTCGATCGAGTGCCGCCTCGAAACCGGGCGCACGCATCAGATTCGCGTGCACCTCTCGGAGCAGGCGCAGACTCCGCTGCTCGGCGACTGGCTCTACGGTCGCGCTCCCGGCGACGCCGAGCTGCTCGCGATTGCCACGGCGCTGGGACGCCAGGCTTTGCACGCTGCGGTGTTGGGTTTCGTGCACCCGCGGAGCGGCGAGCTGCTTCGCTTCGAGTCCCCGCTGCCGGACGACATGGCGCAAGCGCTCGCCGCGCTTCGCAGCATCACAACTTGACGGCGTCGCCGAAGCGCTTGCTCAGCGCGGCTTTGCCAGCGGGGCCGAGCTCGTTGGCGAACATCTCGAGTTTGGACAAGCCCTTCAGGTGAGGGGAGCCGGCGAGCGCTTTCGCGCCGGCGTCCCCGATACCGTTGGCGCTGAGATCGAGTGTGCTGAGCGACGAGAGCTTGGCGGACGCCGCGAGCGCTTTCGCGCCGTCGTCGCCTATCGAGTTGCCGGACAGGGCCAACACCTTGAGCTTGAGGTTGCCCTTAGCGAGCGCCTTGGCGCCGTCCGGGCCGATCTCGCTGCCGAGTAAGAACAGCGCGGTCAGCTTGCCCAGACTCGCACTGCCGAGCGCCTTCACGCCTTCGGCACCGACCGGATTCATGCTCAAATCGAGCGAGCTCAGCGCCGGGTAGCCCTTGCTTTTGGCGAGCACCCTGGCGCCGTCGGGTCCGATGCCGTTGCCGCTGAGGTTGAGCGTGGTCAGGTGGTCGAGCCTGCCGGAGGCGAGGGCATCGGCGCCCGCGTCGCCGATCTCGTTGCCGCCCAGGTCGAGGGTCGTCAGCACACCCAAGTGTGACGACCCGAGGAGCCCACGCGCTCCCGCGGGCCCAAGCTCGTTGTCGCTCACGTCCAGCTTCTCGAGTTGGGCGAGCGTTTCGGCGCTGCCCAGCACGCGGCCGAGCTCTGCGCCCCAGCCCTTGGCGGCGAGATCGAGCTCCTTGATTGGGCCGGGTTGGCTCAGCTTGGTGCGCAAGCCTTCGAGCGAATCGAGGCTGCCGTCACCGCTCGTCTTCTTCGGGCCATCGGACGTCGCGGCGGTGTCGTCCGGCGACTGCGCCGGCGCCTCACCTGCGCCACCGCCGCCCGCAACGCCGAGCACGAACAAGGGAAGGATGACGCGAGTGAGCTTG
>JBEHXA010000574.1:0-5094 GCA_048498935.1 Myxococcota bacterium | reverse complement strand
AGACATCGATCGTCTGGTCGGCAGCCTCGGTCAATGTCAGCCGGCTGAGGTTGATCGGGTACCGCGTATCGTTCTGGTTCGCCGGTCGCGGTATGTTGGCTAGCCGTTGAGAGCGTCGCGCCTCCTTCGAGAGCGTCGCTTCGGCCTTGTTGACCATCTCGTCGATAAGCGCCTCATGCGGTCGCCACTCATACTGGCTTCGGGCGAAACGCTGCATCTGGCTACGCGCCAAAGCGGGCCCGTGTTCACGCACTAGCCTAAGAAGGATCGGTTCAGCGTTCTTGCGGCTGGCGACTCCAGCCCAGAGATCTGGATCAATTGCCTCGCTCTCGTAGCGAAGCGCGTTCGCGTGTACAGTGTTCATCGTCTCCCTGTTGCCGAGCCCGCCAAGACTTCGGCATCACACCCGCAAACGCCTCCTCGGTGATCAGACCTTGGGGGCGTTGGTGTTTTTAGTTTCGTGCAAGGTATGCGCGGATCTTTTCGCGCGAGCGGGTCTGCAGGTTCTGACCGAGCAGCGCCCGTGCCAGCAGCAGTCTCGAGGCTCCACTGGCTCTTGCCAGCATCGCCTCACCGAGCTGGTCTCGATACACTGAGAGCACAGCTCGCTCGTTGGTGGTTAGTGGCTGTAGCCTCGGATGTAACATTTGGGGGATCGCGAAAAGGAAGGGGCCACCCCGAAAGCGCAGACGGAGTAACCCCTTCAACCTTTACGTGACCGATATCCCGCAAATCTCACACTCCAGCACGTTTTGTGCAGTATTTCTTGTCTGCGGCAGCCTGGGTCGCGAGCCAGAAAGCTTGTCCCATCCCGGTCTTGAGCCATTCAGGGTCGATCAGGCCAGTAGTGCGTTCGAGCCTCGCCAGCGCCTGGCGTACGGTCTCTCCGGCCGACGCGTGTTGCGCAAAGGATCGTCGGCTCGGGTCAGATAGTAGGGCTGCAAATTGATCGATGGTGGCCGGTCCGGAGCCTAACCTGCGATACTTGGGCTCCTCGTCTTGAAAGACCTCAATCCAGCGCGCTGTCCGGCGTGGAGTCGCCACTCGGCGCTGTAGGTCGGCCTCAAGTCTCTCGATCGCTTCGTCCATCGTCGAGGGTGGCGACGAAGCAAACACTAGCCTAGCCATCCGTAGCGCCGTCGTCCCTCGTATGACCAGACATCCGCGTTCGCGCTTGTAGTAATCGAGACCATGGAGCCAATCCTCGATGGTGCTTCTGTCGACCGCGTACGCGGCGGCGATGTCGGCGATGCGCGGCCGCCAGAGAGGCTCATCCTCGTCGGCTCGACGTCTGCTCCGCTTCCGTAAAACGTCAGCTAGGAGCGCCTGAGCGGGCCGCAGGCCTGGTCGCGAGGGTGACGGTGGCGTCACTGGCAGTGCCCGTCGAAGGTCGGGCGGGAGCCGTCTGCGGATTGCACGCCAGCAGTCGAGCGTGACCGCGCGGTCCAGCATGGAGAGGCGGGGAGTGCCTACCGAGCCGTCAGGCATTGGCTCCAGCTAGTCGCCTTAGGTCTTGCATGCCCGCTGCGTCGTCTCCCTCGGCCCAGGAGACGTCCTTGGTGGGTTGCGGCCGGTACGGCTTGGTCGAGAGCCAGCGGTCGATCTCCGACCGGCGAACGCGGATGGGGCGTCCGCTGTCGCCGCCCCCGTGGACCTCGAGACCGCGCCCGCCGGCCGCCTGTACGGCGCAGCGACCCATCCCGCAGTGCCGTTTGATTTCTGGCAAACCGAGCCAGGGGTCAGCGTCGCCTCGCTCAGCACGCCTAGCCTGCTCTAGCAGGTCGTCGGTACGCCGACTGAACTCCGACAGCATTTCGTCGCGCCACGCTGATAGCGCTGTCACTAGGGGTGATGCCGTCAAACTTGCCGAGGAGGAGCCTGACGAAGGTTGACCTTCGGTTTTCATGCTGCCTTTCGCCGCGTGTGCGCGCGCGGCCGAAGCTGCCTGCTCGCTGTCCCCTTTGGGTGGCGAGAGGCTCTAGTAGTGGGGGTGACAGCTGCGCAAGATCGCGAAGCTACTGGAGGGCCAGTGTATTGGCCTGCCGCTGAATCGTCAACCCATGTCTAGGCAGAAAGTGCAAGAAAAATGATCGATGCGAACTGAGTTCAAAACTCGATCAAATGCGCATCAATCAGAGTTCAAAAATCTCGATCACTTTCGATCACAAAGTTGCTCCGGGGCCGCGCACTTTTCGATCACAAAAGTGAATCGCGGTCGCACCATTTCGAGCACGACCGCGATCTGATCGGTGACGAAATTAAATCGAAGCCGCTAGCTCGAACGCACGCATCGAGAGCATCGCACCCAGCGTGACGTCAGCGGCTACGCGGACCAGTCGCGTGATCACGGGCGCGATCACACCGTTAGGTTTCGCGATCATGCCTTCATGGGTCGCGATAGCAGGGAAGGGAGGCGCCTGCGGATTCCCGCTGAATTCCTGCTCGATCTGAAGTTCCTTCGCGGCTTCAAAATCTTCGAATCCCCTTGGGGACGCTCTCAGTAGTGAACATGGATCCGACGGCCGCTGTGCCCTCCACGAGGTAACGGCGGCCGTCGTCCGTTTGTGTCGGCGTGAAGCGTAGCGGGCCGTCAAAGAGCTTCTCGAGCGCGGTGCGCCCCTCGGCCACGTTGCTCGACAAGAGGCGCTGAAAGTTCGCCAGGCGGCTGCGCGCTTCCTTTTCGAGCCGGCGCACCTCGAGGTCGAGCACCGACGGCGCCACCGCGATGGCTTCGACCCGAGCCCGGACGGCCGTCAAGCGCTTCTCCCGTTCGCCGATGGCGCCGGCAATGGTGGGTGACTCGGCGCCGGTAGCGAGGGCCATTACCAGGCGGTCCAGCTCCCCGCGCAGCTGGCGCGCCTCGGCTTCGAGCTCGTCCCGTTCGGTGTTCGGCTGGTCGCTCCGAGCCGCGAGCCGCTGGCGCACTTCCGCAAGCACCGCTGCGATCACGTCCTCGGTCAGAACACTGGACAGCAGCCAGTCGACCACCACGGCGTCAACAGCCGCGACCGGCCGGCGGAGTGTGTTGCCGCAAACAGCTTCGCCGCGTTCGCGGTGATGCGCGCAGGCGTAGAGCTTCACGGTCTGGGAGCCGTGCTTGGCCGCGACCGCTTTCATGGGGCCGCCGCACTCGGCGCAACGTGCCAAGCCGGCGAGCAAGTGCCTCGGCTTCGGGCCGGCGGCGCCAGCTTTCCACGCCTCTGAGCGCTGGCGCATCGTTGCCTGCACTTGCTCCCACAGGTCCTGCGCGATGATGCGCAGCTCGGGGCGCTCGGTCCGGATGCGGTCCTCGGGAGCAATCTCCAGGCGCACTTTCGTTCCGCCGCGGTAGGCCTTCGCTGCCTTGCCCCACACGAGCACGCCGATGTAGCGCTCGCGCAAGAGTAGCTCGCGGATCATGCTCGGCGCCCACGAGCCCGTACCCCGCTTGCCGGCGCGAGGAGAGGGGACACGCCTCGAATTCAGACGCTTTGCGATCGGTCGGTAGCCGTCCCCGGCTGCGCGCGCCTCGAACACTTCGCGCACGATGGCGGCCTCGGCTTCGTTGATCTTGTAGTCGACGTGGACGCGCCTGCCGCCTTCCTCGATCGGCACGTTATCGTAGCCGTAGCAGCGCCCGCCCGTGTTCAGGCCGCGACGCGCCTTCGTTTCGAGGTGCTCGCGCGTGCGCCCCGCGATCTTCTCGCGTTCGAGCTCCGCAGCGAAGCCGCGCAGCGCCATCATGATCTTGTCGGTTGCGCCGTCGAGCTTGATCTCGGAGTCCTCGAAGTAGCAGAGGACTCGCTTGCCGTGCTCGACGATGTCTTGGACGACGAGCCCGGTGCGGTGCATGTCTCCGCCAAGGCGCGAGTCATCGCGCAGCACCACGGCGTCAAACTCGCCGGAGCCGAGCGCGTTCAAGAGAGCGATCAGCCCTGGTCGCTTCTTGAACTCGGCGCGGCTGATCGCGCTATCTCGGTAGATGTGACCTGGCGCAACGGTCCAGCCCTTTGAAGCAACGTAGCGGCTCGCTTCTTCGATCTGAACGTCGAGGCTTGCAATCTGTTCCTCGGTCGACTTGCGGCAGTAAAGGGCGCAGCGCATGGGCAGGAGCCTAACGCCGGCCCGGCGGAGCACGAAGCAAGTCCGCGATCAGCAAGTCGGCGAGCGCACTGACGAACGGGCGCAGCTCTTCATTCACTGCGGGTTGCACGCGAGCGTTCGCCGCTGCTTTCGCCTTCGCCTGGGGGGCGGATAGGGGGCGGCGCTTCGGCTCAGGCACGCGCTCAACTTGGCGTGTGCGACTCGACGTGCCCGTGTCCACGGATTGGCGATTGGCAATCCGTGGTATGGTCGCCAACGAAACGCGCCCCGCGTCGCTGCTAACGACCGAGGCGCAGACAGGACGCGGAATGTCCCGTGCAACGAAGATAACGCCTATCGAAAGCGCCCGCCAGGCTCGGCGCGATGACGTGTTGGACGGCCTTAGCGTCGCTGCGCTCCGAGCGCGAATGGTGGCTGGAGAGGGTGAGATCTGGGATGACGCGGCCGACGTGCTGGATGCGATCTTGCTGGCGCTGAGCGGCGACCACGTGGCGCAAACCTCGGTCGCCAAGATGGCCGAGCGAGCGCGCACCAACGACCGATCCCGGCAAAAGGACGTTGACCTCGAGTTTCGGCGCGGACTAGTGGCGGCGCTGCAAGCTTGGGATGGGAGCAACCCGGCTGTGGAAACCGTTGCTGCATGGCTCAGCGACAGCGCCAATAACCTTGCGCTCTCACTGGGCGCAACGGGTAAGCCCGGTGAGAGCTACCTGCGGGAGGCCGTGATCGAGCGCGTGGCCGCTGCGCTCGGGCGCGTCCTCCCCGGGTGCCACGGCAAGCCCGACCAGGGCGAGACCTTGGTCCGCGCCGGGCTGCGAGCGTTGGGCGTGGACGAAAAGGTCGCGCGGTCGAAGATCGACTTTGGCCGGAGGGACCGGGGCGAATAGGCGCCCGCCACGGATCGCTGATTACTGATCCGTGATCGACGGCACAGCCAACCTGGGCCCCGCAAGGTGGAGGCATGTCGCTCATGCCCCTACCGTCCGCGCCCGACCGCCGCCGAATAGCTGC
>JBEHXA010000573.1:0-5097 GCA_048498935.1 Myxococcota bacterium | reverse complement strand
GGCCACGTGATGGACGTGTTCAACGAATACGGCGTGCAGATCATGTCGCCCCACTATTTCGCTGACCCCAGCGCACCCAAGGTGGTGCCGCCGGCGGGCTGGTACGCCGCGCCGGCAACACCCGATCGGGAGCGCGAAGACCCAGCGGCTGCGCCGAAGGGCTAACCGACGAGGGGCGCGAAGCCGCCGAAGATCATGCGCTTGCCGTCGAAGGGCCAATCCTTGGGATCCGACTGCATGCGCGGATCCTTCATGACCTTCTCCATGACCTCGTCGCGTTGCTGGCGCGACTGGTAGATGGCCCAGGAAAAGACGACGACCTCGTCGTCCTTCAGATCGACGCTCTGCGGAAAGGAGGTCACCTTGCCGGGCTTCACGTCGTCGGCGACCCACTCCTTGTACTCGAGGGCGCCGTACTCCTTCCAAACCTTGCTCGCGAGCTCGGCCCACTCCTTGTACTTGGAGAGGTTGGCTTTCGGAACCGGCACCACGAAACCGTCGACATAGGCCATTTGCTGCCTCCTTCGCCCAGGCACTTGGGGCGCCAAACACGGGCGTCAACCGGGGTGCGGAACGAATGCTTCGCGCCTCACGAGCAATTAGCCGCTGTCTGGACGAAATGGTTCTGATCTGTGGTTAGTTTCTTGACCCAATTCATTGGCGATCGGCGACTCGCCTAGGCGACGACTCCAGCATCATGCCGATATGACGCAGCGATAGCTTGCGGCCGTTTTTTTTGAAGAGATAATCCGCCGGTGGGGTCTGCACGAGCGGGACTGATTGGTCCCTTACTAATCCTCTGGTGTTATGGCTGCACCTTCGATGGGTACGTCGTAGCTCACGATAAGGCTGCGCGTTCTAGGAATTCCGCCCCGCTCACTGCACCTCCCTACGACTGGGTGGGTGTGATCGGCACGGGCCAAAGCCTCTCCGTTGGGTCCGGCTCACGCATCATTAGCGACACCCAGCCGTACTCGAATCTGAAGCTGGAGGACGTCGGCCCGGACCCGAAGTGCTCGCGGAGCGGCTCGTCCGTCTGGAAAACGGTGCCGCTCACCGAGCCCGTCCGCGGGGACATGGCCGGCACTGGCCCCGGCTACGACGACAAGCAATACCCGAACAATATTCAGGGCGAGACGCCGCACTCGGGTATGGCCAACACGCTCTCGGCCATTTGGCAGGCTAGGACGGGCGAGCTCTACGTCACCGCTCATTCGGTAGTTGGCTCATCCGGGCGCTGCCTCCACGAGGTAGCCAAGGATGGGCCGTACCTTGCCTACCCGGGCAGTCTTCGCGAGGCGAATGCATTCCGCGCTCTCGCTCAGGAGCAGAGAAAGACGTTTGGTTACGCTGGCATCATCCTCACCAACGGTGAGTGCGACGCAGCGAACGAATCCTTTGCTAGCGCGCTCTTCGACTTTTGGTCCGACTACAACACCGACCTGAAAGCGATCACGGGCCAATCAGGAGACGTAGTACTCTTCGCGTCGCAGCAAAGCACTGTTGCTGCAGGCTGGCACAGCTCGGCGGTGCAGCTCTGGCAGGCAAGCAACCAGCACCCCGAACAGATCGTCTGCGTCGGGCCGAAGTACCAGTACGAATACGCGGACGACCACCTCCACATGAAGGGAGGCAGTTACGATCGGCTCGGCGGCAAACATGCCGAGGTATTCGACGCAGTCGTGAATCAAAAGCAGGCGTGGCGGCCGCTCGGGCCCACCGCCGCTTCGCGCCGCGGATCGGTGATTCGGGTCGATTTTCACGTTCCGGATCCACCCCTGCGTTGGGACTCGAACCTCGAAGCTCCGCACCAGGTTCTGAATACAGCATGGGCAGCGGGGCGCGGCTTCGAGGTGCGGGGCGACGCGGCGCCTCTCGCCATTCGTGACGTCGCCATCGACGGGAGCTCGGTGCTGATTACGCTAGACGAAACACCCGCCGCCGAGACCACACTCGAAGTGAGCTACGCCGTCACTCCCGACGGGCCTGACTTCGGTGGTGGCAGCGTTCTCGGGTTGCGGGGCCAACTGCGCGACTCCGACGACTTCGTCGGCGACGACAAGGAGAGTGTGGCGGTCACCGTCACGAATGGCTCGCGCGTGGTGACCGCAGCTGCCCCGCGCGGCCTAAAGCGGCGCTCCGGCTACGATTTGGTGAGCGGTGCAGGGCTGCCCGAGGGGGTGGTCGTACTCTCGCAAGACTCCGACGAGCAAGTGACCCTTTCAGCACCCTGGCCGGGTGAGACAGGCCTAGTCGAGCTGACCTTTCAGTACGATCACTCGAACTACTGCGTGCACTTCAGCCTGCCAGTCCGTTGAGGCTTGCAGTTATCGAAGTGACCGCGCCGCGGCTGTCATCGGAGCAAAAGCGTCCGATGCAAAACAACGCAGTCGACGTACCGCGCCACTAGGCGCGTTTCGACTGCGGCGTCGAGTCCAGGCGCGAATGCTCGCCGCGACGAACCGGCTCATTTCGGCACGAAGCCTGCAGCGCTGCCAGCATGCCGAACCGCATTTCGATTCTTTGTGCCTCGATCGTCGTCAGCTCATTGTCAGTATCATTGTCCGCTGCAGCACAAACGCAGCCTGATCCTGGCATGCCGCGCGTCGCGCCCAACTCACCGAGTGGCATCTTCGGCGGTAAGGGTCAGCTCGCGATCATGAGCGAGACCGGCGTGACCTTCACGAACTCGTCGGTCAGCGGAGTCGACGGCTCGTCGACGGTGGTGCAGATCCGTCCGGCGGTCGATTACTTCTTGATTGATCATCTCTCCGTTGGCGCATTCGTCGGGGTCGACTACGCGTCGACCCAGGCCGGCAGCAGCACGACCTTCGGCCTCGGACCGCGCGTCGGCTACGACATTCCTTTCTCCGAGCGCTTCTCGGTGTGGCCCAAGGCGGGGCTATCGTTCAACAGCACCAGCGTCACGATCGACGCTGTCGACGGCTTGCCCGAGAGCTCTACGAGCAACACCGCGCTGGGGTTGAACTTGTTCGTGCCGATCATGTTCCACACCAATCACTACTTCGTCGGCTTCGGCCCCAGCTTGGACACCGACCTGACAGGTGACGCCAAGCGCACCACGGTCGCGATCCGCCTCTCGGTCGGCGGTTGGCTATTCTAAGGCGATTTTACGGATCAATCGAACGTTGCGAGCTCGGCTTCCAGCGCTTCCCACTTGCCCATCAGCTCGGTGATTTCGGCGCCGAGGGCCTGCTCTTCGCGCTCCAAGGCAGCGACGCCAGCCGTGTCGGTTCGCTCGTAGAAGCCGGGCTCGCACCACTCTTTGGTGATGGCAGCTTTGCGCGCTTCGGCGCGCTCGATGGCGGCCAGCACCTCGTCGCGCTTGGCTGGTAGCTGTTTGCGGCGATTGGCCAAGCGCTTCTGTTCTTCGCGCGAGAGCTGTTTGGCGGCATCGACGGCTGGCGTGGCCTTGTCGCGCTTTTCGCGCAGCGCGATCGCTTCGGCATCCAAGTGGTCGTCACCCGCGCGCGCCAGATACTCCTCATAGGTGCCGGGAAAGTCGCGAAACCCCTGCTCGGTGACTTCGAGGATGCGCGTGGCGAGCGCGGAGACGAACGCGCGATCGTGAGAAACGAACAGCACGGTACCTTGGTAGGCTTGCAGCGCCTCGACGAGCGCGGCAATCGCTTCCAAGTCGAGGTGGTTGGTGGGCTCGTCGAGCACCAGCACGTTCGGGCGTTGCACCATGATGCGGCAAAACACCAGCCGAGCCGCTTCTCCACCCGAGAGCGCCGAGACCGGCTTTTCTGCGTCTGCGCCGGAAAACAGCATGCGGCCGAGGTGCCCGCGCACGGTCGCCGGGCCTTCTTGCGGGATGGTGTCCCAGATGATTTGCAGCGGCTTGGCGGCGCCGTCGGTGAGCTGCTCGTGATGGTCCTGGGCGAAGTAACCGACGTGCGTTTCGTAGCCCCAGCTCACGCTGCCGGCGTCGGCCTGCAAGTTGCTGGTCGCGATCTTGAGCAGCGTCGATTTGCCGAGCCCGTTGGGTCCGATGATCGCGATGCGCTCACCGCGCCTCACGACGAGCGATACGCCCGCCAGCACGCGCTTGGTGCCGAACGACTTCGCGATGCCGTCGAGCGTGAGCACGTCTTTGCCGCTCGGTCGCTGAAGCTCGAACTTGAACAGTGGCGAACGACGCGAGGAGCTCTCCAGCTCTTCGACCTCGATTTTCTCCAGCTGCTTGAGTCGGCTTTGAGCTTGGCGCGCTTTGGTTGCTTTGGCGCCGAAGCGCTCGATCCACGCGCGCTTCTCGGCAATGGTCTCTTCGGCGCGAGCGATCTCGGCTTCCTTGCGAGCGCGCACCTCGGCCTTTTCGCGCACGAAATGGCTGTAATTGCCAGGATAGAGCTGAATGCCTCCGTAATCGACGTCGAGGATGTGCGTGGCCACGTTGTCGAGAAAGCGCTGGTCGTGCGAGATGACCAATGCGCAGCCGCGGTACGCCGCCAGGAATTTCTCGAGCCAACGGATCGACAGGATGTCCAGATGGTTGGTGGGCTCGTCGAGCAGCACCACGTCGGGACCGCCGATCAGCACCTGCGCCAGGAGCACCCGCAACTTGAAGCCACCCGAGAGCGTGGCCAGCGGTTGTCGGTGGAGTGGGACGGCGATCCCCAAGCCCTCGAGGATGTGGCTGGCGCGCGCTTCGAGCGTGTAGCCGTCGTGTGCAGCGATGCGATCTTCGAGCTCGGCCAGGCGCGCTGCGTCGGGCACGGCCTCGGCGCTCAGGCGCGCTTGCTCGGCGAGCGCGCTCGTGACCAGCTCGTCGCCGGCCATCGCGACGTCCAAGATCATGTCGGCGTCGTTCAGAAAGCGGTCCTGGCGCAGGACGCCGACGCGAGCGCCTTTTGGCCAAACGACTTGCCCACCGCTCGGTTGCTCGTCACCGCACAGAATCTTGAGGAAGGTGGTCTTGCCCGAGCCGTTGGCGCCGACGAGCCCGTAGCGCGAGCCGTGAACGAGTTTGTGGGTAACGCCTTCGAACAGCGTACGCGCACCGAAGGATTTGGAGAGGTCGTTGATGCCGATCATGACTTGGCGAGCGCTACCTGCGCTCCGCGAGCACGGAGC
>JBEHXA010000572.1:0-5098 GCA_048498935.1 Myxococcota bacterium | reverse complement strand
TTTAGCTCGTCCTCGCGCGTGTCCTCGGCGCTCACGCCCGCCTCAGCGAGGGCTGGTGACTCCTCACCCGCGGCGGCGCCGCCCGCGCTGCTCGGGGTCGTCCCGCGCGCGGCGCCCGGCTTCGGCAGGTCCGGCACGGCGCGCGGCGCTGAGTGCTGCGCGCAGCCGACCCACGTCAGCCCGACGAGCGCAGCAATGACGAGCCGTACGGTTCTCTCAGCGCGCACTGTACCAATTGGCAGTGGCTCCCAGCGCGATCTCGAGCGCGGTGGGGGGGCCGAGTACTTGCTCGAAGCTGGAGGCATCGAGCACCGAACGCTCCAAGTCGCCGGCGCGTGGGTCGCCGAACATGATCGTGGAGGTCGAGCCGGTGAGCGACAGAATGCGCTGCGCCAGCGCGAGCGTGGTGGTCGCTCTGCCGGTGCCTACGTTCATGACTGGTCCCGGTAGGTCACCGCGCAGCGCGAGCAGGTTGGCGCGCGCCACGTCATCGACCGCGACGTAGTCGCGCACGCAGCCGTCGTCCCCGGCGCGCACGCGGCCGTTCACGCGCAGTGGCCGCTTCGCGAGCGCAAGATCGAAGAAGATGGCGACCACACCGGCTTCGCCGTGCGGATCTTGCCGGGGCCCGAACACGTTCGCGTAGCGCAGCACGCTGCTCTTCAGCCCGCGCTCGCGGCTGTACACGCCGAGCAGCTTCTCGAACGTCAGCTTGCTGATGCCATAGGGACTGATCGGCCGGAGCTCGAAACTTTCGCGGGCGCTCTGGGGCTCGGGGACTTCGCCGTAGATGGCGCCGCCAGTGCTGGCGAATACCACTTGCTCCACCCGGCTACCGGGCGCCGTGCACGCATCCAGCAGGTTGATGCCGCCGATGATGTTGATCTCGGCGTCGAGCCGCGGGTCTTTCACGCTCACGGCGACGCTGGCTTGCGCTGCTTGGTGGCTCACGCGTTCGGGCTGAAATTCGCGCAAGACCCCGAAGGTGGCCGCGCGATCGCGTAGATCGCACGTGAAAACGCGCACGCCGGCCGGCACGTTCTCGCGCTTACCGCTGGAGAAGTCGTCGAGCACCGCGACCTCGAACCCGGCGCTCAACGCATGCTCGACGACGTGACTGCCGACGAAGCCTGCGCCGCCGGTGACCAATACGCGCATGGCTCGTCTATAACTCAAGCCAGAACTGCGGGCGACCTCTACTCACCGCGATCCTGACCTTGGGCTTTCAGCAGCTCGGCGCGCGCGCGCCAGGTAAGTACGAGCCTTTTCGAGGTGCTCGTCGCCGTCCTTGTTGCCGACCTTGACGTCTTTTAGCACCGTGAGCGCCTCGCTCACCTGACCGGATGCCTTGTCGATGGCCGTCGAATCAGCCGCGAGCGCGAGCGACGAAACCACGAGCGCCGCGAGGGCCGCGCCGAGGGCGAGGGGGTGACGGGGGCGGCGGATTGAGCTCGGGGTCATGGGTAGGCTCCAGGGACGGGGGCGAAAGGCGGATATTACTCGGCTGATACGCTTCGGGCAGGGGCAATCTTCCTTAGCAGCGGTTTGTAAGTGCTCGGTCCCCGTGCAAACCTGCGACAAATGTCGAATTTCGACGCAGCCCAAGCTGGAGCTGCCCTTCAAGCCCCCGGAAGCGATCCGCTCGCGGTGCTGAACGCATGGTACGAAGAAGCAACCGCCCGGGGTGAAGCGATGCCCGACGCGATGACACTCGCCACGGCGACTCGCGACGGGGCGCCGTCGGCTCGGGTCGTGCTCTACAAAGGCATCAAGCGAGGCGGGATCTTTTTCGTGAGCAACTACCAGAGTCGGAAGGCGCGCGAGCTCGAGGACAATCCGCGGGCGGCCCTGGTCATGCATTTCCCTCGCATGGAGCGCCAGGTGCGCGTGGAGGGCCTGGTCGAGCGCGCCAGCGCGGCGGAGTCCGACGACTACTTTGCGAGTCGTCCGCGCGGCTCGCAGCTGGGAGCCTGGGCCTCTCCACAGAGCCAGCCGATCGGCTCGCGCGAAGAGCTGCTCGAGCGCACCCGCGCCGCAGAGGCTCGGTTCAGTTCCGGGAGCGTGAGCCGGCCCGAATTTTGGGGCGGCTACTTGCTCATGCCAAGGAGCGTCGAGCTCTGGCTCGGTCAGGGCGACCGCTTGCACGATCGGTTTCGCTACGCGCTCGGATCCAGTGGCTGGAGCATCGAACGCCTGGCGCCTTGAATCGCTCCCGGCGCGTCAGGTGAAGCGCTTGGGCCGAAGCGCTTTCTCGATCAGCTCCCAGTGCGCGGTCGGCGTGACGACCCCGACTGCTGCGTGCCCGGGCGCGCTCGCCTCCGACACCACTTCGAGCGTCGCGGCGCCGTGCTGCTCGAGGAAGCCGCGCAGGTGCCGCTCGAAATGCGCAGCGGTCGGCGCTGCGCGAGGGCCGTAAAAATCCCAAAAATAGGTGCGGCTCTCGGCGTCGCTCATCGATTGCCGAAATACAGCATGGCGACCAGGATCAGCCACACCACGCCCAGGTAGTGCCAGTACTGGGCGCACAGGCTCAGCCCTTCATGAGCCGAGCTCGAGTACTTGCGACCCGCCGCGTGGTGAACCACGAAGCCGAGCGGCACGAAGCCGCCCAACACGTGGAGGGCGTGCACGCCGGTGAGAATGTAAAACGTCGAAAGGTAGAGCGAGGGCGCATCGCTCGGCGGTCGCATCGCGAACCAGTTGGCGCTCTGAGTCAGCAAGAACAGCGTCGCGAGCGCCGCCGCGGCGAGCAGCCAGCGCTTGACTGCTTCGAGCGCGTTCGTCTTGATCGAGCGCTGCGCCTGCCAAATCGAGAGCGAGGTGAGCGCGATGAGCAGCGTGCTCAGCAAAAGCCCGCCGGGCAGATCGGGCAGCCCGGGCGCCCTGAATTGCTCGGCGTTTAGGCGCGTGAACCAAAAGCCGATGATGGTCGCGATGAATAGGACGCTCATCGAGCACAAGAGCACGATCACGCCGAGCTGGCGGGCAGTGAGCCAGGGTAGGCTGGCCGCTTCGCTGGGCTGTTTTTCGGCAGGCTGGCTCACCATGTGGGTTCTCGCAGCTGGGCGCGGCGCGCTCGCGCGTTGCTTTGGCGGCCCTCATACCACTATTCTGAAGTTCCGCTGCGAACGGCGTTTTTCAGATCCGTCCTGGCCAGCGTACTCGCTGGGCTGACCCTAGTCTGGGTGGACGCTCAGGTGCGCGAGGGCTGGCCTTTCATCCCGACGGGACAGCACTGGCGTAGCAGTCTCTTCCTCTACGCGGCAGTCGGGGCCCTGCTGGGGGCGCTCGGGCACGCCGTGCTCTGGGCAGAAGAGCGTTGGAGTGGCAAACAGCCGCTGTCGCTCCGAGCGGTGTTTTTCGTGGCGCTAGGCAGTGCTCCGCTCGCCCATGTCGCAGTTTGGGCATTCACGGGCGAGGCCGTCAGCGCCACGCGCTGGGGCAGCTTCGGTCCGGCGCTGCTCGTGGCTCTGGGCGCGGGAGCCTCGTGGTGCGGCTGTTGGGTGGCGCTTTGGGCTGCGCACGCGGCGAAGAGCGGGCAGCCCTTGAAGGCGTTCCTGGTGGGGCTGGCGTTCGTCGCGCTGGGGCTGCAGGTGGCGCATGTCGATCTTACCTTTTTCGTTGCGCTGTACGGGCGGCTGCACACGGCCCTCGAAATGGCGGCGTGGGTGCTGCTCGCGCTCGGCTTCGGGTTGTGGCTCAAGCTGGCGGTCGCGAGGCTTCCGGAGCTGGAGCGGGTATGCGTCGTGATGGGGGGCACGGCGCTGCTCGCATCCGCCAGCTTGGCGCTCAGCAGCGGGCTGAGGACGAACCTGGAAGGTGCGCTCCGGCACGTGTTTTTGGAGGATGTCTACGTGGGGCGCATGCTCCGCCGCCTACAGTGGGTCGAGGCCGTCGCCGCCGATCCGCGCGGCTTTCGCAGCTTGCCGCTCTCTCGGCTCGAGGCGCTGCGCACGCGCTACGGCTTCACCGAGCTCAGCGAAGATCCCAGTTGGCGCGCGCCCGCGCGTCCGCCGAGCCCGGCCCTGCAGGACGAGCTGTGGCGGCTGCGTGACCCGCTGCGCCGCTACAACGTGATCGTCTACTACGTGGACACGCTCCGAGCGGACGTCGCTGCGGATCGCCGCACCATGCCGAACCTGGCGGCGTTTGCCGAGGGCGCGGTGCGGTTTGGGCATGCGTACTCGGCGGGCTCGGACACGCTCCGGGCACTGCCGGCGCTCACCGGTGGTGACTACGACATTCTCAGCACACCTCGCAACGACGTGCTGCGCATGGCCAGGCGCACCGGCTACGCCTCGACGCTGATCATTCCCAAATCGGCGCAGTACTTTCTCTCGAAGTTGAGGCCCGAGTTTCGCTTCGATCGCACGCTCAGCATCGCGGATCATCCGGAGAAGCAAGAGGTGTGGGGCTACGGCGCCGACCAGCCGACGTCCGGGCAGATCGTCGATCGCACGCTCGAGCTGTTGGACGCGCCGCGCAAAAAGGGGCAGCCCTTCCTCTACTGGCTGTTCAACTTCGACCTACACAATTGGCGGGAGCTCTCGAACGCTTACGTGGAGGCCGCGATGGAGCGCTTCGGCGTGCGCGACGAAGCAGACGCACTACCGTACCGCTATCGCGCCGTGGCGGCGGCGGTGGACGCCGAGCTCGGACGGCTGCTGCAAGGTTTGGAGCGCCGCAAGCTGCTGGACGACACCGTGATCCTGTTCGTGAGCGATCACGGCGAGGCGCTGGGGCGCGATGGATTTTGGGTGCACTCGGTGTTTTTGTGGGAGCCGCTCGTGCGCGTGCCCTTGATCCTCAAGGCGCCCGGGCTCCCGGCACGCGAAGTGACGGAGCGAGTTTCGTTGGTCGACGTCGCGCCGACGCTAGCGCGCTACATGTCGCCGAATCCCGACCTGTCCGGCTATGCCGGTGAGGATTTGCTCTTGCGCCTGACGGCGTCGAAGCCGGCGCGGCGATTGCCGATTTTGCTCGTGTCGGCGTCGAAGGACGTACTCGTGCGCGTCGGGGTGATCAGCCCGACCCGCGATTACAAGTTGGTCCTGCCGCTCGAGGTGGGGCTACCCGAGCTGTACGATTTGAACGCCGC
>JBEHXA010000571.1:0-5099 GCA_048498935.1 Myxococcota bacterium | reverse complement strand
CGCCGGCGGCGAACCCGCGCCCGACGTGGGCGGCGAGGTCGGTGGCGGCGTTCCCGGCGCCTTTGGCTCGAGCGGGCTGGGTTCGCGTTCGTCGCCGAGCGGTTCGGGGTTCGGTGCAGACTTCGCCGACGACCCGGGCTTCGCCGGCTATTCGCGGGCCCTTCGCAGCCAGCTTTCGCGGGTTCTGGCCAAGGCCTTTCCGGATTGGGCCGTGGAACAGGGCCGCGGCGGCCACGTGATTTTCGATCTAACGCTGCGCGCGGACGGCAAGCCTACGGCTGTGCGACTCGTGCGGCCGAGCGGCATCGGTGAATACGACGACAACGTGCTCAGGATCGTGCGCGCCGTAACGACGTTCGGCCGACTACCGGAAGGATTCGGCACACCAGCTCAGTTTCGCGTGAGCTGGGATGCGCTCAATCCGGTGGTCGGCCGAGACGGGCCAGGTCCGGGCGGCGGGCACCGCTGAGCGGCGCCCGCGCCTTCACTGGGCCAGGTCCTGAATCGCGCCGTCGTGAACTTCCCAGCGCGTGTACGCGCCGAACTTACGGTCGCCGCACGGCTTGAGCAGCATCGGACCGGTCAGGCCCGTGTAGTAGATGAAGTCATGGTCCCGCAAACGGGCCAGAGACGTCTCCATCTCGTTCCAACGGCCTGGCTCACCAGGCAGGCCGCTCACTTTGAAGACGGAGGAGCGCACTTCGGAGGCGAGGAGCTTGCCGTTGATCAGCTCGGCCTTCTCCAGTGCAAATGCCGACAACGCGAGCGCGTCGTAGTAGAAATAGGCGCCTTCCAGCGGGCGATCGCCAGACCAACGCTCTGCGAATGCGGTCGGAAAGTCGTCCGAGCTATCGTAGATCTTGGGCGTCACGCCAACGGAGCTTTCGAGTACCTCGGGCGCGACATTCTGTAGCAACAAGTCCGTCTTGAGGAGGGGCGAGAGTAGCCAGTCAGGGCGGCGTGACGTGAGGGCTCCGAGCTCGTTGACGGCGAGCGCCGCCGAGCGAGGCGAAGCTGCCAGCAGCAGGGTTTCGGCCCCCGTCTCGAGGGCTTGCTCGAGCTTCACGCCGTAGCTCTGAGCCGCTGGATCAATCGTGGAATCGAACACTACTCGCCCCTGTAGCGCCACGAACCGCTTCGTGAAAGCTTTGCGCAGCGCTTCGTCGTAGGCGCCGCCGGAGTGGAGCGTACCCGCCTTTTGGTGGCCGTCGTTGATCGCTTGCTTTGCGAGTGCCTCGCCGAGCACGCTCGCGGACGGGGCAAGACGGAACCAAGGGGTCGTGCAGTCGATGGCGTTGTCGTCGGAGGCGCCGACCAGCGGCGACAAGAAGACTACGTTGGCTTCGTCGAGGATCGGCTTGATGGCGGCGGCGATTTCGGCGTTCTCGGGGCCGATGACAATCATGGCGCCGCCTGCCATCAGCGTCTTGAGGGACTCCTTGGCAGGCCCAATCGCCGAGTGGGTGTCGGCGGACATTACGCGGAGCTTGCGGCCCTTGATGCCGCCGGCATTGTTGACTTGGTCGCGAGCAAACAGCACCGCACGCTCGAAATTGCTTGCTGTGGCCGAATCACTACCGGTGAATGGAAGCAAGAGCCCGACCGTGATCGCGTCGGAATCATCGTCGCCCGCGTCGCTGCTACAGGCTCCGCACGACGCTGCCAGGACTGCGACGGCTAGACGACATGCACCAGCCAGGAGCGCCGATGCGTGTCGCGGGCGGAACTTGAAGAGCGAGGTCACTGTAGCAGGAAGCTTAGCAAACATTGGCGATGTTGCTCGAACTGCTGCGCTCAATCGCAGCGGAGCTCGGCGGGGCCGAGCATCCGCCCCAGCGGAGCCCGGGTCTGCCGAGCAGCCGCTGGGGTGCAGCGTGCGAGGCGAAGCCTCAAGGAGCGGACGTCAGGTAGGCATCGAGCAACGCATCCTTGTCGCCGTCGTCGATGTAGGCGGTGATGGCGTCGTCCCAGGCCGGCACGGGCGTGCCTTTCATGAGCACCTTGGCGTTCACGAGGTCATCCATGGCCTGCTTGCCGGGTTGGTCCAGGCCGTCGCGGGCGTCTTTTCGCATCGGGGTGGCGCCCTTGAAGCGGTTGAACGCGATCTGAGCCTCCTTAGAGGCGACGAGCGTTAGGAAGTCGTGCGCGTTGGTGGGGTGCGGCACGGACTCCGGCCATGCAAACATGTCAGCGCCGTAGATGAACAGGTCGGACGCTCCGGGCGGGCCGGAGACGCCGAAGTCGATGCCGCCGGTCCAACCGACGCTGACCAGGTAACCCTTGGCCCAGTCGCCGTGGAAGTACATGACCGCATCGCCGCTGTGGAGTGATTCTGCGGCTTCGAACACCCCGTACCCGTCGGCACGCGATGTCTCGACGTCCACGTACTCCTTGAGCGTGAGGTCGAAGGCGTCGATGGCCTTGGTGATGGCTTCTTTCGTGGCGTCGTCGCTCGGCGCTTCGCCGCCGTGAATCAGGTCGTAGAACGGTTGGGCACCGAGCGACATGGCCATGAACTCGTCGAGCATGATACGCAGGGCCCAGCCTTGAAAGATCGCCGCGGCGGGCGTGATCCCGGCGTCCTTGAGCGTCGCGCACAGCGTCAGGTATTCGTCGAGCGACTGCGGAGCCGTGAGCCCCTGCTCGTCGAGGATCTGTTGGTTGTAGATGAAGCTGTTGTTACGGTGCACGCCGGTGACCACGCCGTACTCCACGCCGTCGACCATTGTCGCTTCGTGGATGACCGGGATGACGTTTTCCTTCAGCGTCTCTTCGGCGTAGATGTCGGCCACGGATTGTAGGAACGATGCGTCGTCGCTCTTCACGTCGGCGACGTCCGACGCGGACAACTGGTAGACGTCCCAGGGCGAGTCAGCGAGATTCTCGCGCAACACGTCGCGCCAGTTCTCGGAGGTAGCCTTGTCCGAGTCCGTCACGCGCACGTCCGGATAGGCGTCTTGGTAGGTGTCCATCAAAGCTTGCAGAGCTTCAGCTTCACCAGGAGCCTTCCACCAGGAAAGCACGCTAAGGGTCTCCTCTTGTGTCGAACCCTCTCCACCGCCACCGGTGTTCGGCGTACCCGGATTGCTGTTGCCATCCGAGCTACAGCCAGCGGCGGCGAAAGCGAGTGTCGAGCAGAGTACCAATGACCCAAAGCTATATTTCTTCATTCCCCGACTCCTTGTTTTATTCTGGGGTTGTGATCGTAGCGGGCATGCGGCGCACCGGGCGTAACTTGAGCGCAAAGCAGCAGACTTTCAGACGGACGAGCGGAACATTCACTTAAGCACAATTGGCAGATTCCAATCTCGAATTCTCAATCTCGCGCAGTGTACCGAAGTGTCGTATTGCTCTCGCTTGGTCCGGGGTGGCGCCACATTTAGGTGGGTGCCAGAGCGGCGTTTTACGACGAGCTCTGCTGCGCTCTGCGCACGGGCGCTGGGCCAGCGCGCGTCGGAAGCCTGCAAACGCCAATGTCATCCGTGTCAAAGCTGATCAACATAACCTGAACGAATCGAATCGACGAGAATCGAGATCGAGTTGAATCAACTTTTGTGCGCTAGCTGGAGCGGCCTTGCGCGCTTTCACGCAGGTGCGCCACCTTGCCTCACATGTGCTCGGACAGCATCAATTGGCAGTTTGCGAAGGGGCTGACGCGCTGACCTTGAGCGGCCAGCGAAAGCGCACGAACCAGCTGGTGCCCACGCCCTTGGCCGAGCGCACCTCGATGCGCCCTTGTAGCGAGCGCACGCGCTCGCGGAATGACGCCATGCCGACCCCGCGGCCCGAGGTCTCGGTCGCGCTACCGCGTGTGGTGACGCCGTCCGCGCACAGGGCGTCGAGCAGCTCGAGCTGGTTACTGTGCGGCAAGCCGAGCTGTTTGGCGCGCTCCGCGATGGCGGTCCAATCGATGCCGCGCCCGTCGTCGGTGATCTCGAACGTGAGCATGTCACCATCGACCTTCGCCTTCAGTTGCAGGCTGCCGTGGCCGGGCTTGCCGAGCGATAGCCGCTCGCTCGGCGGCTCGAGCCCGTGGTCGACCGCGTTTCTGATCACGTGCACCAGATCGGCGAAGAAGGGGGCCCATTGCTGGGGATCGAGCCGCACGTCGTGGCCGCCGACTTCGAGCTCGATCTCACCCTTACCCAGGCGGCGGCCGAGGGACTTGGCCTGTTCGCCGAGGCGAGACAGCGCCTTTTGCGCCGGCTCCAGTTGCCAGCTCAGCAGCTGACGCAGGACCTCTGACTTCTGGTCGGTCGAAGAGAGCTTCGAGACCAGTGCGGCGTACTCGGCCTCGGGCACTTCGATCACGCGCTGACCGGTGGTGCCGACGAAGGTCGCGACGTGGCTGGTGATCGCCGTCCAGCGCGAGCGCAGCTCCGAGAGCGTGCGCTGCGTCATGCTGGCTTCTTCGGCGAGCTGTGTCTCGAGCGCGTGACAAAGCTGAGCCACGACGGTCAGACCCATCACGCCGGCGTTGCCTTTCAGCGTGTGCAGCGTGCGCTTGAGGCCGGGCAGGTCCGAAGTGGCCGACGGTGAAACGATTTGCGCCACCATCGCGCTCGCATCGCGCAGGAAATTGGTGAAGCCACTTCGATCGAGCATGAGCTTCTTGAAGCCTTGCATCAGCTCGCCGTGCTCGGCTTCTTCGCGCTCGCGCGCGAGGCGATCGGTCACGTCCGCTACTACCATGAGCAGGCCTTCCAGCTCGCCCCCTTGATAGAAGGGCAGGTAGCGGAAGCTCCAGGTGCGGTTGCCCTGCGTGAGCTGTTCTGGCAATTGGCTCAAGCACACTTCCAGCGGCATGAAGCCATCGTCGATTTGCGACCAGGCCAGCCGGAACGCCACCGCGAACGAGCGCGAAAAGTGGTTGATGTACTCCCAGAAAGGTTGGCTCTGCTCGGAGTGACCGAACCACTGCGACACGATGGCCGAGCGCTCGCTGGCCATCACGCCGCGCGGCGAAAGGTTGATGAAGCCCTGGTCGACGTTGTCGAGCACCAGGCGCATGTCGCGATTCTTGAGCGCTAGCTCGGCAGTGCGAGCCTCGACCTTCTGCTCGAGGGTGCGGTTCATCTGCTCGAGCTTGTGGTAAGACG
>JBEHXA010000570.1:0-5102 GCA_048498935.1 Myxococcota bacterium | reverse complement strand
TGACCGCGGTGCGGTAACACGGTTGGAACCGGCCGCGACCGCGAAGAGCTCTTCGAGCAGACCAGGGAGCGGATCGCTTTTCGAGCCCACGACCTGCGCGGGACCTTCGTCACCATCAAGCTCGCGCTTGGCAAGAGCGAGGCCTGGATCACGGACAGGACTGGCCACACTACTAGCGCCATGATCTACCGGTACAAGCGCGCCGCCCGCTCCGCTGCCGAGCTGCAGCTCGGCGACTTCGTGCCCTTGCACGAGGCGCTGCCGGAGCTTCGCGCTTTGGGATCAACTGCGAACGGCGTGGGATCAAATGCTTGATCCCAAACTGATCCCACCTTGATCCCAAACCCAGGCCGACAAACCGGTGACGGCGCCCTAACTACTGTCAGGGCGCCGTCTTTATTTGTGGGCCATCGCAGACTTGAACTGCGAGCCAACGGATTAAGAGTCCGCTGCTCTACCAATTGAGCTAATGGCCCGGGGTTTCCGGCCCTTCGGGGGTACCGAAGGGAGCGGGTATCTCCCACGAAATGCGGAAGCGGTCAACGGAGTTTCGACGCCTCGGTGACGGTCCCTCGAGCCGGTACCGCAGAGCGACTTTGAGCGACCGGCCGGCACGTCGCCGCTCGAGCGCCGGACGGCGCGCCGACGCTCCTCTCGCAAGTGAGATTATCCCGGGTCGGGCCGCGGGACGGGGCGGGGCGCGAAAAATTCCTTGGGGGCCGCGGCGTTGCGGCGAGGGCTTCGTAGTGAGGTTATCCCGGGTCGGGTCGCGGGGTGCATTCGCCGATGGAGGGAGGGTCGCGGTCGTAGTGGGTGCAGGTGCCTTCGGCGGGGGTGCAGGCGGGGGTGCCGCAGGGGGTGAAGGAGCAGAGTTTGGTGCAGGTGCCGCCGACGCAGGTGAGGCCTTGCTTGCAGACGGTGGGCGGAGCGCAGGGCTCACCGAGATCTTGGGTGGAGCGCGGCGAGCAGGCGACGGAACCGGTGGGGTCGACGATTTTGCACTCGCGTGTTGGTTCGTCGCTGCAGCTCTCCTCGTCGAAGACATCGCAGGTGCCGACTGGGAAGCAGAGGTCCACGCCGGCGCTCACCACTTTGCCGCCGGCTTTCACCTGCAGGCTTCGGATACAGCTTTCGCCCGCGTCGCACGCGGACCAGTCTCCGCCGCAGCAGAGCTTGCGACACGTGCCGAGCGGATCGCAGTACAGACCCCGAGCGCAATCGCTCTGCGCAACGCACGCGTCACCTGCTTCAGCGCTGCCCGCGGCTTCGCAGCCCGGGGCGACATCCGGCGCTTCGGCGCTGAACTGCGGCCGGCACGCCTCGTCGTCGGCGCAGCCCGCTTGTGTCTGATAGTTGCACGCGCCCATCGCGCACGCGGCAGCGCCGTCCGGCGGCGCGGGCACCGGGACCGAATGGTCCTCGATCAACGCCGGGCAAGTCGGCTCGACGGGCGATTCCCCGACCGTATCGGCGGTTCCGCAGCCCGGCAGGCTGCCCGCCCAGCCAGCCAATAAGAGGGCGATGGGTCGTGAAATCCGCATGGGTCCTCGTCATTGGATGCCGAGTCGCCAGCGCGGTTCAAGACGACACGGGGTGGGTGAGTGTAGTCGTTGACGAGCGCCGAGCAGAGCAGCCCGGTTTCGTGGCAACGGGCGGGCTTTGCGGCGGGCTCTGCGTGCGGGCTCTGCGTATAGTGAAGCCCTGATGAGCCTCAAGGTCGGCGACCAAGCCCCGGACTTCGACGTGACCGCGCGCCAAGCGGGCAGCGATCGCCAGCTTTCTCTGCGCAGCATTCTGGCAGAGAAGAATCTGGTTCTGTACTTCTACCCGCGCGACTTCACGCTCGTGTGCACGCGCGAGGCGTGCGGCTTCCGCAACAACTACGCGGCCGTCGCGGCCGACGATACCGAGGTCGTGGGAGTGTCGGTGGACGACATAGCCACGCACGATCGGTTCGCGCGAGAGTACAAGCTGCCCTTCCCGCTGGTCTCCGATCCTCGGCTCGAGCTGGCCAAGCGCTACGGCGCGCTTTCCACACTCGGTGGGCTCATGGGGGTAACCGGTCGCTACACTTTCGTGATCGACCGGAGTGGGAGCATCGTGGCAATCTTTGACAGTATGCTTCGTGCTAGCCAGCACATCGACGGCGCGCGGGAAGCGGTGTTGGGCATTCGGCGTAGGATCGCGTGAGGGCTTAAGGGCGGTCGGGCGCCGGCCGTTTTCTAGGCTCGGTCGAGTCAATGAAGAGCCGTAATTTTGGAGCTGACGAGAGGCTGAATCGATTCAGCGACGACGACGCGATGTGGGGGCCGTTGCTGTTCTTGCGCCCCGAGCGTCATCGCATCATGTCGCCGACTCGTGTGCTCGCGCTCGCGGGCCTGGTCGGTGGTTTCTACGGCATGCTCGGCAACGTGATCCTCGCGCTCCTGGCGCGGCAGGGCTCGGCCGGAAAGCCCGCGATCTGGATCATGCCCGCCATCCTGACGAGCGTGTACTTC
The DNA here is from genome assembly GCA_048498935.1 of Myxococcota bacterium. Taxonomy (GTDB): domain Bacteria; phylum Myxococcota_A; class Polyangia; order Polyangiales; family Polyangiaceae; genus PMG-095. Next base: position 2,604 of record JBEHXA010000570.1, on the reverse strand, counting down.
GTGTGCGCACAGCTGAGCATCGTCGCGGCCTGGAATCGTCGCGCGCGCTTGACCAGTCGCCGTAACGACTGGGTCGAGATCACGCGGCGCCCGCTACCTGCTCCGCGCGACGACGAGCAGGGCGCCGAGTAGTCGCTACTCGCAGAAGCCGCTGGCACACGTGCATTGCCCTTCAACGCACGTCGCTTCGGCGTAGACGCAATCGCTGTCGGTGACGCAGACCACGTTCGAGCAGTCGTCGTTGTAAAAGCTGCTGGCCGAGCCGCTGCAGCAAGCCGGACAATTCCTGAGCGTGCGCGAGGCGCTGTCGAGGCTGAGCACGAAGCACGAAGTGGAGTGCTCCGAGCAGGTCCGACCTTCGCCGGCGCAGTTCACGCTTTGGCCCACGGACGGTGAGCTCGAGCTCGTCTTCTCGAGGGTGGCGGTGCAGCTGCGACCGTCCTCGTCGGTGTACGGGTGCTGTTCCTTATAGGTGTCGTCAGAGCTGCACGCGATGAGCGCGGTCCAGGTCGTCAGCGTGATGGCGAGGGGGAGCAATGAGGGGGCCCGCAGCATCCAGTCTCCTTCGAGCGTGACGAACGTACCTTGCATTGCTCGTTGATGTCGAACACGTTTCGGCTGCGCGACGCCGCGCCGCTCTTGTCGTTGCTCTCGTCGTCGTTGTTGTTTCCGAGCAGTCAGGGGGCCGCCAAAGGCTTGCTCGTCGGTAGGCTGCTGGCTGAAAATCGTCGCGAGCTATGGAGAAACTGACGCCCCTATCCAAGTTTCTGATCGTCGGCATTTTGGTCGGGTCCGGCATCACCGCGTACCGCACCTACGGAGGCATGCTCGAAGCTACCGCCGAGTCGTCTCGCGCCGGGGCCACCGCTGCAGCCAGCGCCGGCGCGCCACGCGGCGAGGTTGGGGCGAGCGCCCCGGGCGCCAAAGCGAGCGACGCCAAGGTCGAGAGCGAGCCGCTCAAGCGACCGGTTCGGGTGGCGCTCTCGCAGTGGCCTGGTCACATGGCCCTGGTGGTGGGCGCTGGAGGGCTCAAAACTCAGCCCGGCTCGATCGCCGCCAAGGAAGGGCTGGACGTAGAGATCGTGTTCATCGAGGACGCGCCCAGTAAGAACAAGGCGCTGCAGAACGGCGATGTCGACTTCGTGTGGCAGACCGTCGACGAGCTGCCGATCGCGCTCGCCGGGTATCGCGCTCAAAACATCGAAGCCAAGGCCTTTTTACAGATCGACTGGTCGCGCGGCGGTGATGCCTGCGTCGCCAGCAAAGAGGTGCAGAAAGTCGAGGACATTCTGGGGCGCAAATCGGCCGTGCTGATGTTTTCGCCGGATCACACCGTGTTCGAGTTCATGGTCACCAACTCGCGCCTGACGCGCGAGCAGGTGACCGAGGTGCGCAAGGCGACCAAGTTCTCGATGGACGACTTCACCTATGCGCGGGTGCTGTTCGAAAAGAAGGAGATCGATGTGGCTTGCTTGTGGGAGCCGGACGTCACGCTCGCGCTAGCCAGCCGCCCGGGTGCGCATCGCCTGTTCTCGACCGCCGATGCGACCGAGCTGGTGGCCGACGTGCTGTTTACCAAGAAGGACTTCCTCGACCAGCACATGGACGTGGCACAGAAGCTGGCGCGCACCTGGTTCGCTGCTGCGGCGGAGGGCGATCGCGACAAGCCGGCCGCAGCCAAGCTGATCTCCACCGTGGCTTCTCGCTTTCGCGACGAGCTCGGGTACGAAAAGACGCTGGCTGCGCTCAGCTGGGCGAAGTGGACCGACCTGTCCGATAACGTGAAGATGTTCGGGCTCGACGGCGGCGTACCGGCCTTCGATCGCGTCTACAACCAGGCGGACGGCATTTGGATCAACTACCCGGAGGCCGAAATCAAGGATCGCTTCGCCCCGATGGTGCTGCGCGACGATCGCGCGGTCAAAGCCATCTGGGAAGCGGCGGGCAAGCCGATCGCCAAGGCGACCGAGACGTTCGAGCCGGAGCTGGCCCGCACCGGCGCGGCCGTCTTCACCAAGCCGATCTCGATCACGTTCGCCAGCGGCTCGAACGAGCTTTCGGCCGAAGCCATCTCGCTCATCAACCAGCAGGTGCTGCCCCAGCTACAGATCGCCGGCGGCATGTATGCGCGCGTCGAGGGCAACACCGATAGCATCGGAGAGTTTGCCGCCAACCAGACGTTGAGCGAGCAGCGGGCGGGCGCGATCGTCTCCTACCTGGTGAGCCGCGGCATCCCAGCCGAGCGCTTGGTGGCGCGCGGCAACGGCCCCGCTTTGCCGGTGGCCACCAACAAGACCCCCGAAGGTCGAGCCCTCAACCGTCGCACCGACGTGCTGTTCATCCGTCGCACGAAAGCCTGAATCATGACCACCGCCATCGAACCCGCGCCCAGCTACCTCGCCAGCGCGTTTTATTCTCAATACAACCTAATCCTGCTCGGAGGCTCGGCGCTGTTCTCGCTCGCCTCCGCGTCGCCCTGGCCGCTCGCGGTCGGTATCGGCTGCGAGCTCTTGTGGTTGGGGCTGGGCTCGCGCACGCCCGTCTTTCGGCAAGCCGTGGACGGCAAGGCGGAAGCGGCTCGGGGAGCGAGGGAAGAGGAAAAGA
>JBEHXA010000569.1:0-5104 GCA_048498935.1 Myxococcota bacterium | reverse complement strand
GCGTACAGGATTCGCTGGCGCAAACTCATCGCAGGCAGCAGATGCTGCGGCACGCCGTGCGCCAGGTGCGCGGGCTCGAGCTGCGCACCCACGACTCCGAAACCAGCATTCTGGAAGGCATTCTGGCGCGCGGTGACCGGCGCCTGGGTGACGTGATCGAGCGCGCTTACCACCAGGGCGCGCGCATGGATTCCTGGGAAGAGCACGTGAAGCTCGAGCTGTGGCGCGAAGCGCTCACGCACTACGGCATCGACCCGGCGCAGTTTCTGGGCACCATCGCGGTGACCTCGCGCTTGCCGTGGGATCACTTCGACATCGGGCTCGAAGAGGGCTTTTTGGCGCGCGAGTACCGCAAGGCGCTCGCGAACCGCGCGAGCCCGCCGTGCGGTAAGGTCGCCGGGCAGTTCATCCATGCGACCAACCTCAGCGACGCTCGGTCGGAGAAGCGACGCCTGGTTTGCTACGACTGCGGCATCGCATGCGACCTGACCAAGATGCGCGGCGACCGTGAAGACGCGCTCGAGCGGCTCGGCGCCTTCGAGCCGAACCAGCGCGTGTCTTTGCCGATCGTGAGCGATCCGGCGCGCCCCGCCGCTCCAGTCGAGCTCGACGCCGCGGAGCTACAAAAGCCGCCCGCGGAACGCAAGCGTCTGCGGCCGGAGCTGTACCGCCCCGTGCGCAAGGGCACGCCGGTGCGCTTTCGCCTGCGTTTCGCGAAAACGGGCGCGATCGCGCTGCTCGGTCACCTGGATTTGATCCGCGAGCTGCCGCGCGTGATTCGGCGCGCTGGCATCAAGACCGCGTACAGCGAGGGCTTTCATCCCAAGCCGGACATGTCGTTCGCGCCCGCGTTGTCGCTCGGTGTCGCCAGCCTCGACGAGTACGCGGACGTGAAGCTGCTCGACCCGCCGCCGGAGAGCGAGCTACTCGAGCTGCTCGAGGCGCAGGCTTCGGGCGGGCTGCACTTTTTGGGGGTGCGCCAGCTCGGTCAAGAGGACAAGGGCGTCGCAGCCGTGATCAGCGCGGCGCGCTACGTGCTGGCCTTGCCGGAGAGCGTGGTGGCGGAGCGCGGTGGGCTACCGTTCGTGGAGCAAGCCATCGCCGAGTTCTTGGCCAAGCCCGAGCTCGTGATCCGTCGCAACATCGACGGCCTCGGCAAGAAGGTCGACGTGCGCCATTTCGTGCAAGCGCTGCGCGTGGGCGGCGACGAGGAGCGCGATGCACTGTCTCGAGCGGGCCTGCTCGGCGATCTCGTGGCAGTCGAGGCGCGCGTGGCGCTCGGCCCCACCGGCTCCACGAAAGCGTCTGAGGTCGCCGAGGCCGTTTTTGGCGCTGGTTTTCCTCACAAGGCCGTACGAGTTCAGCTCCTGGCGGGTGACGTGAGCCCGCTCGACACCGCGCGCTTGCGCAGCACACCCCGAGTCGTGGATGCTGCGCAGGCCCCTGCATGAGCCCATCCAAGAGCGTCAAGCCTCCTGCCCCGATGAGCCAGCAGGCTCGAGCCGTCCGCGACTTGGGCGAGCGCTACATCGAAGCGACCCTCGAGCGCTGGCCCAGCTTGGGCAGCGCGGTCGGGCGTCATGAATTCGACGGCGAGCTCGAGCAACCCTCGGACAAGCTGCTGCGCGGCCAGCAAAAGCTGGTGGAAAAGACGCTCGCGGAGCTCGAGTCGATCCCGGAGCACGATCTCAGCGGCGACGATTGGCTCGATCGGCGCGCCTTGTTGGCGGAGCTCCGCACCGAGACTTGGTCTTACGAGCGCGAGACGTTTCGGCGCAACCCGGAGAGCTGGGCGTCGAGCGCGCTCGGCAGCATCCACAACTTGGTAGTGCGCCACGCCGACGACCTCACGCCCATCGCCGACGCGCTCGCGTCGCGCCTGGCCAAGCTGCCCGACTACCTCGACGGCGCCGCCGAGCTGTGCCGTCGCCCGGTGCCCTTGTGGCGCGAGACAGCGCAGAGCTCCGTCACCGGCGCGCCGGCCTTGTTCGAAGCCATTCGAGCGCCGCTCGCCGCCACTGGGAAAATCAAGCCGAAACGCCTCGAAACCTTGCTCAGCGCGGCTAGCGCCGCTTTCAAGCAATACGGGCGGACCATTTCGAAAGCGCCCGCCGGTCGCCCGCGTGATTTCTCGCTCGGTCGCGCGCCGTTCGAAGCGCTGATGCGCGAGCGGTTGGGTTGGGATCTGACCGCGCGTGAGGCGCTGGCCTACGGCAAGTCGCTGGTGGCTCGCATCGAGCAAGAGATGGAAGTCGAGGCTGCGCGCATCGCTCCGCGCCAGCGCCCGCGCGACATTTTGGAGCGCGCCGCAGCCGATTGGGCGCCCGCTCGCGGCGACTTGCTCCAGGAGTATCAGCACGAGACCCAGCGCGTCGCCGACGACTTTCGGCGCGCGGACATCGTCACGTTTCCGCGCGGCGATCAGCTGCTCGTGAAGCCGGTCCCCGAGTTCTTTCGGCATCAATTCCCGACCGCCGCGTACTCGGCTCCGGGTTGCTACGATCCCGAGCAAATCGGTGTGTTTTGGGTGAATGACTTGAGCCTCACCCGCGCGACGGCGCGCGAGCGAGCCGCCGAGGTCAGCCAGCACTTCGGCGTCCCCGCCACGTGCGCGCACGAGGCTTACCCCGGCCATCACTTGCAGTTTTGCGCCGCCAACCGCCATCCGAGCCCGGTTCGACGCTGGTTCGCGCACTCCATCTTTTACGAGGGCTGGACGCTGTGGTGCGAGCAAATGGCGGTGGACCACGGCGTCAATCAAGACCCGACCGCGCGCCTCAACCTGCTACACGACGCGCTTTGGCGCGCGCATCGCGTGCTGGTCGATTGCGGGCTGCACGCCGGCGAGCTCGACTACGACGGCGCGGTCAAGCACCTGGTCAAGCACGTCGGCTTCACGCGCGCGCGCGCCGAGGGCGACGTCAACTGGTACACCGCCGCCCCGACTGTGCCGATGAGCTACCTGATCGGCAAGATGGAAGTCATGCGCCTCAAGCGACGCAAAGTCGACGAGGGCGGCTGGTCGCTCAAGCGTTACAACGACTGGCTGCTGTCGTTCGGCACCATCCCCCAGCGCTGGATCGAGCAGAGCGGGCTCTAAGCCCGAGTGAGCCCATGAAAGCGATCTCGATCGCAAAGCCCGGTAGCTTCGACCGGTTGCAACTGGTGGAGCGCCCTGATCCGAAACCGGCGCCAGGCCAGGTGCTCGTGGAAACGCGCGCTGTGGGCGTCAACTTCGCCGACGTGGTCGTGCGGCTCGGGCTCTATCCGTCGGCGAAAAAATACGTGGGCTGGCCGATCACGCCCGGCTTCGAGCTCTCGGGTGAGGTGGCCGCGCTCGGCGAAGGCGTCGAAGATCTGAAGCTTGGCGAGCGCGTGTTCGGGGTGTCGCGCTTCGGCGCCTACGCGAGCCACGTTTGCGTGCCGCGCGGTCAGCTGTTTCGCGTGCCGGCTGCGCTGTCGCATGCTCAGGCCGCGACGTTTCCGACCGTCTTTTTGACGGCCTATTACGCGCTCCGCGAGATCTTTCGCGTGCGCCCGGGCGGTACCGTGCTGGTGCATTCGGCAGCCGGCGGTGTCGGTCTGGCGGCGCTGCAGCTCGCGCGCGCCGACGGGCTCACCAGCGTGGGCATTATCGGCTCGGCGCACAAGCGTCAGGTCGCGCTCGAGTACGGCGCGCACCACGTGATCGACAAGAGCACGCAAGCGCTGTGGTCGGAGCTCGAGCGCATCGCCCCGGAGGGTGTGCAGCTGGTGCTCGAGTCGAACGGCGCCGAGACGCTGAAGCAGAGCTACGCGCACCTCGCGCCCACGGGGCGCCTGGTGGTGTACGGCTTTCACAGCATGCTCAGCCGTGGGCGGGGCCGACCCAACTGGCTCAAGCTGGCCTACGACTTCTTGCGCACTCCGCGCTTTCACCCGCTCGAGATGGTCGACTCGAACAAAGGCATCGTTGCTTTCAACCTGTCGTACCTGTTCGATCAGCAGTCGCTGCTCACGGAAGCCATGGGGCGCATGCTCGGCGAGCTGGAAAGCGGCGTGCTGCGCCCGCTACCGGTGAGTGAGCTGCCACTGGCCGATGCGGCAGGCGCGCACCGCGCGCTCCAGAGCGGCAGCACGGTGGGTAAGCTCGCGCTCATCCCCTGAGCGGCGCATAAGTATCCGTAAAAATTGAGCAAAGTGCGCGTGCTAAGCTCGCGAGTTTGATGCTCGGTCAGTTCTCGTCGCCATGCATCCTGCTCGGAAGCGCGCTCGCGTTCGCGGCTTGTGCCCCGCACGCGGTGGAGCCCAAGCCGGCCGCGCCGGCGCCTTCCGCGAGCGTGCAAGCCCCCGTCGCGCCGGTGCTGTCCGAAGAAGCAGAGCCCGACGCGCCGACCTTACGCACCGGACGCATCGCGCCGATCGATCACGCCGAGGTGCTCGCGCTCACGGTGCGCCGGCATGCGCTCGACGGCGACGAGCAGGTGCTCGAGCTGCCGCTCCCGCAGTTCGCGTCCGAAGCTCCGGGCGATCAGTTCTGGCTGGGCACTGAGGCGAGGCTCAGCAGCGGCAGCGCGCCGTTTCAACTGGTGAGTCGCGGCGCCGGCAGCGAGATGGTGCTGTGGGTGCGTCGACCGCGCAGCGAAGCGGCCGGGGAGATCGTCGGCGATGCGTACACCCCCGCGCTCGGCGCGCAGCCGGGGCATCATTTCAAATTCCGCGCAAAAATGCCGGCAAATCCTGCGTCTTCGGAGCTGGTGGGGCAGTGGGCGCAGGCGACTGCCGACTATCTCGATCACAGCCCCACGCCCTTCGGCATCACGGCCGCGCAGCGCTTGCGCCAACGCTACCGACTGACGCGAGCCGCCGGTGGCGCTTGGGGAGACGCGCGCTCCAGCTCCGAGCTGGTCGAGTTGATGGATACCTTCAGCGGACGCTCGTCGGTGCAAGCGGCGCTCGCGCTGCACTTGGGGGGCGTGCTCTCCACGGCCAAGCAACCCCGCACGCTGCCGATCGCTCAGCTCAAGGGGCCCGAGCTGGAGCGCCACCCCTGGGCGGCGCTCTCGCAGCGCTTGAAGACTCAGGCTCCCGACGAGCCGCTCGCGAAGGCGGTGCCCGCCGACTT
>JBEHXA010000568.1:0-5114 GCA_048498935.1 Myxococcota bacterium | reverse complement strand
CAAGACTGCGCCGGGCAAATGCGGTTGCGGCGCAGCTGACGAAGACTCGGTGATGGGCGCCAGCTGCGTGCCCCTTCAGGATTCGATCGTCCACCGCTACAGTTTCGAGAACGACGGGAAGGATTCGGTCGGTACCGCGCATGGCGTGCTGATGGGCGGAGCCGCCGTCAATGGCGGCTCGCTCGTGTTGAGCGGTGGTCAGAGCGGCCAGTACCTCGACCTCCCGAACGGCTTGCTCGGTTCGCTCACCAACGCGACCTTCGAAGCCTGGGTGACGTGGACTGGGTCGGCGGGCGGTGATTGGCAGCGTGTCTTCGACTTCGGCTCGAGCACGGCGCCCGAAGGCCAGGGTGGAGGCACCGGCAACAAGTACCTGTTCTTGAGCGCTCGCAAGTTTCGCGCTTGCTACACGAGCGCCAGCCCGCCGAGCGAGATTTACACCGACGGAACGCTGGATTTTCCGACCACCGAGCAAGCGCACGTCGCCGTCGTCGTGAACGCGACCGCGCACACGCTGAGCCTCTACCTAAACGGCAACGGAGTCGGCAGCCAGACGCTCGATTTGCCGCTCTCGGCGATCAACGACGTGAACAATTGGCTCGGTCGCTCGCAATTCGGCGCCGACGAGTACTTTGCCGGTAAGATCGCCGAGTTTCGCATCTACTCGGCCGCGCTCACGGGTCCTCAGCTCAAGACCAGTATGAAGATGGGCGAGAGCACCACGTATCTGAAAAAGTAACGTCACCGTGCACGTCACCCTACCCGTGCCGTGTTCGTGCCCGACGGTTCGTAGGCATCGCCGCTAATCCAGCGCCGGACGCAGCTCAAGTCCGATCCCGAAGAACAGCACCGGGCGTCCCCACACCGCCGCGATGTGATCGTTGAGCACGACCTCGACCGGCACTGCCGACATCGCCACGTTGGCTTGCGCTGCGACGCTGAGCATCGGCGCGATGCGAAAGGCACCGCGCGCCGCCGCATCGCCGACGAATACCCAAGTGCTCTCGCGGCTCGTATCCGCGGGAAGATGCGGCGAAAACCCTTGCGCCACGACGTGCGCCGCGCCGGCGCCCAAAAATAGGTCCAGCCGTAGCGAGCGCACCGGGTCGAAGCCGAGCGCCAAACCTCCCACGGTCATGATCGCGCTCAGCTCTGCCACCGCGGTACCGACGGTGACTTGAGAGCTCGCCGCCGGCATGCGCACCAGCGCGCGCAGCGCCAGCGGTTTGGCTAGCTGCAAGTCGAGGTTCAGCTGATAGCTCGAGCCGAAGCTCAACTTGGAGCCGGCCTTGTCGAGACCGACGGCAGCACCGAGCAGCAGTGGGCGGTGCTCGTCGGGCGAGGGTGGCGGGGCCGGAGGCGGTGGTGGCGGAGCAGGAGGCGGTGAGGGGGGCTCGGCCGCTTGCACGGTGCGTCGCGATAGCAACCGCACGCGCAAGAGCTCCATCGTGCCGACCACTACCGACTCCGAGCGCAGCTCAGCCGAGCCGCTCTCGGCCTGGACCACGCGTTTGAGCTTTTCGCCCGGCTGGGCGTTGCTGAACCAAATCGTGGCCGAGCGTGTGTCGGGCGAGAGCAGCACCAGCGCTTCGCCACCGAACAGCTTGGCCAGCTCGGCCATGCGCGGTTCGTCGGGATTCACGGGCTCGTCGGTCTGAGCCACATGCACCTCCAGATCGAGCTCGGCCATTTCGGCCTTCAGGCGCCGCGTGGTGGGCGTCTCTTCCGGAGGCAAGAGCAGCACGACGTAGTCGCGGTGCTTGCTCTGGGCGTTGACGTGGCCAGAGCAAAACGCCGCCAGCAGAGCGAGCAACGCTGCCAGGACCCGTCTCACTCAGCGCATTGTCACCTGTGGAGTGCTTCGTGCGCCAGCGTCGCGTGAGGCCCGTCGGGGTAACTCTTCAGGTAACGCTCGGCGGCGGCCCGAGCCGAGACTCGGTCACCCGCGCCTTGGTAGGCTTCGATCAAGCGGCCCAAGGCTTCGCGCGCCAGCGCGCCGTTCGGCTGTTCCTTCAGGTAGGTCGAGAACCACTGCGCCGCCTGGGCGCCACTGGCCGCGCGACCGAGCAAGAAGGCAGACATGGCGGCCTGCGGCGACCCCGCGAACCGGCTGCGGCACGACAGCGATGCCTCGCGCGCTACCTCGCCTCGCCCGGCGAAACGAGCGGCGCGCGATAGGGCCATCAGCTCGTCGGCGCTGCCCGTCTGGTAAATGCTTCCGAGCCCGCGCCGCTCGGCGATCCGCACGGCTTCGGCGTATTTGCCGGCGGCTTCGAGCGCGCGCCATGACGGGTCGCTGCCGCGTGGGCGTGCGTTGGCAGGTGCTGCATCGTCGAGCGTCGGCGCCGGGTCGGCTCGGGGCTCGTCCGGCGTCACCGGAGGGCTGGGGGTCCCTTGGGCCGTCACCTCGACCAGCTGATTAGCTGACACGAAGCGGGTGCCTCGGAACGCGGGACCACGCACCGCGACCGTGCCTTCGGTCACGCTCACGCGCAACGGCTTGTCACGACCCGCCACCCAATCCACCACGAACTCGGTGCCGATGGCCTCCACTTCGTACGGCCCGGCGGCGACGCGCCAGCTCGAACCGTCGCGGTGGTGCACCTTGAGCCTTACCGCACCGCGATCCAAATGCACGAGCCCGCCTCGAGCCGCCAGGAACTGAACCCGCGCGCTCGACTCGCTCTCGAGCCGCAGCGAGGAACCATCGTCGAATTTGCGCTCCGCTGCGCTGCCGGTGGTCGCGAGCCATTCGCCCGCCGGGGCCAAGGCTGCCGGCGCGCTCGCGACCGGTCGCGCTGCCATGCGATAAGCTGCGCCGCCCGCTGCCACTGCCACGCCCGCTGCTGCTGCGAGCGCCCATTGCAGGCGCTTGACGTGCTGTTTGCGCTGCAGCGACCGCTCACGCAGTGAGCTGCGCACGCGCTGCTCCAGCCGACTGACGTTGACGGTCGCCTGCGGCTCCGCTTCCACCCCCTTGGCGTACGTTTCGAGGATGCGCCCGACCGGATCGGTCACGACAGCCTCCCCTCGTTGCCGAGCCAAATGCGCAGCGTGCTGGAGCGCTTGGCCAGCTTGAGCAGGTGTCGCTCGCCTCGGCGCAGGCGTCGCTTGAACGTACTGCTCGAGATGCCCATCACCTGCGAGGCGTCGTCTACCGTGAGCCCGTCGATGCGATAGAGCAGGACCGCGATCTTGTCCTCGGGGCGCATCAGCCCCAAAATTTCGTGGATTGACTGGAAGGCGGCGCGCGCCTCCACATCGCCCGGCGTGCTGGGCGGCTCGGGCAGCACACCCGTCGGTGTGAGAGACAGCCAGCGACGACGGTACTGCTTCTGCAGCTTGCGCTTGGCGGTGATGACTGCAATGCCCGTCACCCAGCCGGGCAACGCCGCTGGTTCGCGCAGCTTGTCGATCGCTTCGAGCGCGTCGACGAATACGTCGTGAACCAAGTCTTCCATATCGTCGGTGGGACCGAGCAGGCGTCGGAGCGTCCGCTCCACACGACCCGAATACGTTTCGAAAAAGCGCCGCGTCACGGCGGGATCGGAACGCCGCAGACCTTCGACCATCGCCGCGGCGGCGAGGCCGCTGGCAGCCTCGTCCGTCGTCGACTCGCTCGAGTCGGCGCTAGCGAGGCGCAGCGGACTAGGGGTGGTGGTCCGAGCGGCCAACATTGGCATCCTAAGGCAATTGCCCAGTTCCGGCCATCGCAACCGAGTTGCGAGAGGCCGGTGGGTGACTCGCAAAAGTCACTGCATTTCAAGTCGCGCCGCCTCCCCGAAAGGGGTCAACATTCTGTCCGAATCGCGCAATTGCGCACAAATTGTAGTCGTTCACGTACCCCGCCCTACCTCTGGGGGCTGCCACCCCGCGGCTCGATTGCAGAAGCTGGCGAGGACGACCAGTGAAGGCGCGCAATGCCCTTCGTAGCGGCGAGGCGTGTCGCAATCTTGACAAGAATTCCCCAATGATTCTCGGCGCGATTTCTCGAAATGACGGCGTGTCGCAGATGCGACTTGCTCACCTCGGGATAAGCGTCGCGGATCCCGAGTCGACGTTTGCGATGTCGCATCTGCGACATCGCGTCATTCGCAAAATTCTCCCGTGATTTCACTCAGGTTTTCATGTCGCAAGTGCGACATGAATTTCATCACGCTCCCCCTACCCGCGGACTTTCTTCATCGATATCTCGCGCACGATGTCGCGCCGCACCCCGCACTCCTACGGAGCGAGTCGGGCGTCGACCACGTCGAGTTGGAAGAAGTTGCCGTCGAAGACCTTCGGATAGGGTTCGACGCCTTCGACGGTGATGCTGCAGTTGCGGATTTCGCCGCCGTTGAGATCGTCGAACGTAAACTCGAGGGTGGTGCCGCCCGTGACCTTGATGTCGAAGGTTTGATCGATCGGATCGACGCGGTGCGGAGGATGCACCGGTACGCCGTTCATGTAGTAGACGGCGGGCGGATCCGGGATTTTGAGCTCGAAGACGTTGAACGTGACGGCGAGCTTGTTGGCGAAGCCGTCGCAGTTGGTGAGCACGCCGACGGTGTTCTCGGGTGCGCCGGGTAGGCGCGTGCAATTCTGCGGGTAGTCGCGCGGCTCGAGCGCGCCGCGGATGCGTAGCGTGACTTGGTACACCTTGCCCGGAGTGCCGCCGATCGGGATCTGCTTCTTCTCGGAGAAGTGCGCCTTCTGCGCGTTCGGGAAGCAGATTTCGCCGGAGTTGCAGGTGCCGTCGGTGATCGAATGGCCGTCGACGTAGCCGCACTTGTTCTCGTAGCGCCAACCCTTCAAGTTCTTGACTGCGTCGTCGATGTCGAGCTGCGGATCCGGACCGCTGCCGCCGCTGCCGCCGCTCATCGTGTCGCCGCCGCTACCGCCGCTCATCGGGCCGCTGCCTCCGGTAGAGCTGCTGCCGCCGCTCATCATGCCGCCACCGGTGCCGCCGCTCATCGGGCCGCTGCCTCCGGTAGAGCTGCTGCCTCCGGTAGAGCTGCTACCGCCGATGTTGGTTGCAGAGCCGCCGCTGCCGCCAGTGGTCGCGCTCTTCGAGCCTCCGTTCGGGATCACGCTACTGCCACCGGTGGTCGAGCCAGTGCCGCCCATACCGG
>JBEHXA010000567.1:0-5123 GCA_048498935.1 Myxococcota bacterium | reverse complement strand
CGGCGCGGCCGAGCTCGAGCAGCACCAGGTCGACGGCAATGTGCTGCCGAGCTTCGATCAAGAGCTACGGTTGGGCATGCTCGGCGAGCAGCGCGAGCTGATGCGCCAGTTCTGGCTCGAGCCGGTCCCGCTGCGTGAGCTGCTCACGTTGGACGTGAACTACGTGAGCGCAGCGCTCTCGAACCTGTACGGTTTTGCTCCCGGTACGCTGGGCTTCACGACCGTGACCGACGACCCTCGCGTTGGCTTGCTGGGACAAGCTGGGCTTTTGACCCGGACCTCCTTCGAGCGGCGTCCTTCGGCCACCCGTCGCGGCCGATTCGTGTTGGAGCGCTTGCTCTGCTTGCCAATGCCCCAAACTCCTCCCGGAGACGCCGGACAGATCGGCGCCGATTTTCCTGCGGGCGCGAGCGAACGTCAGACACTGGTCAAGGCGACGGAGGCCGTCGCTTGCCAGGGGTGTCACGCGGCGCTCGACTCCGTCGGGCTAGCGCTCGCCGGTTTCGACGCCATCGGCCAGTATCGCACGATCGACAGCCAGGGCGAACCCATCGACACCAACGTGCAGCTGCCCGACCAGGTCGTACCGGGCGGAGCCAAAGTGGATGGCCTGATCGAACTCAGTACCGCGCTCACGTCGACGCGGCGCTTCCAGGCTTGCGCGGCTGCGCAGGTCGCGAGTTACCTCATTCACCGCGACATCGCGGAAGAGACCGACGCTGACTTGATCTGGCCGCTCGCGGATCGCGTCGCCGAACAGGGCGACCTCTCCGAGCTCACGCGACAGATCGTCATGAGCGATCATTTTCGTTACCGCCGCTTGGCGCCAAAGCCGTGACCATGGCTGGGCGGCGTCTCTTGCGAGGCTCGGCGGTCGGCGTGGTGCTGACGGCAGCCGCAGCGCTCGTCGCGTGCGGCAGCACTGCCGCGCGTTCCAAGCCCGGTGATAGTGGCGGTGGCTCGGGCGGGGCAGGCGGCAGCTCCGGCAACGGAGCGGGCGGCAGCGCGAGTGGGAGCGGTGGGGCCGGGATGGCTACGCCGCACTACGGCGGTTTTCAGGCTTCCGGAGGTACGCGACCGGAACCGGACGTGGGCGGTGAAATGCCCAGTAGCGACGCTGGCGCGGGGGGCGAGGCAGGCCAGGGCGGCGAGTCCGAATGGCCCGAGGTCGGCTGCGACATCGGCACCTGGGATAACGACGGCGACGCTGCGACCCCGTGCATCGCGTGGACCTCGTGCGTCGCCGGGCAGCACGTCAGCAACGTGCCGTCGTTCACCGAAGACCGACAGTGCGCGAGCTGCGCCGACGGCACCTTCAGCGCAAACGCCAACGCGCTGAACTGCATCCCCTGGAGTGTGTGTAGCGCAACGAGCACGCAGCTACAGGCCGGCACTGCCACGGCAGATCGCGTCTGCTCTTGCCAGAACAACGGCGAGCTCACCAAAGCCGCGACCGGGCGCTCTGTTTGCTCGTGCTCGGCCGGTATTTGGGGCGCCGACTGCAGCTTGACGAGTCTCGCGGTGACGATCGGTTTGGGGCAGTGCGTGCTGCGCTCCGATCATCGCGCGGCGTGCTGGGGCTACGGTTACGATGGGAGCCCTCCCGATACCCAATTTCAGAGCATCTCGAGTGGTGGCGGGTTCGTCTGCGGCGTCCGTATGGACAACACGCTCGAGTGTTGGGGCGATGACTTCTACGGTCAGGCCACGCCTCCGTCCGGCACGTTCACGCAGGTTTCGGCGGGCAGCGAGCATGCCTGCGCGATCAGGACCGACGGCACACTCGCCTGCTGGGGGAACAATCTTTACGGCGCCGCTACGGCGCCGTCGGGAACATTCAAGAGCGTCGGCGCCGAAACGAAGATGTCTTGCGCCATCGAGTCCGACGGCGACCTGCTCTGCTGGGGCGAGCCGCAAGAGGGGAACCCAACGCCTCCGACCGGCAAGTTCGTGAGTGTCAGCAGCGGTAATTACGGCAGCTGCGCGCTGGCTGCCAATGGCTCCTGGAAGTGCTGGGTCAGCTCGCCGTTTCGGTAGGGGAGTCCGGCGCTGGACCCGCAGTCGCGATCAGCACTGGCTTCGATAGCATGTGCTGGCTCGACTCGAAGGGAACAGCGAACTGCACTGGAACCACGCTGCCGGAGCGGAAGTACGCCTCGATCGACGTTGCCGGCAGCATGGGTTGCGGCATCACGACGACGGGCGAGGTGGCGTGCGGTACCTCCTCGTTCGACGGCAGTGACAACTCACCGCTGACCGGCCGTTTCGCGCACTTGGCGGCCACGCAATATGGCGGTGCCTGCGGGCTACGAACGAACGGAGAGCTCGAATGCTTTGGCCGGGAGACCGAGCTCCCGGCAGGCCCATTCGACTCTATCGCCGCCGGTCCCGACGGCTACTGTGGCGTGAAGCGGGACAGCAGCATCGCTTGCTGGCAGTTCTACAACTTTCCGCCGGTGGCCGACCAACCGTATCGCAGCGTCGCGATGGGGTACCGGCATGGCATTGCCATCACGACTTCCGGTGAGCTCGTGGTGTGGGGCGACAGTGACGCTGGCCGGGCAGTGCCTCCGCCCGGCAAGTTCATCAACGCTTCAGGCGGGTTCTACAACAGCTGCGCGGTGCGGTCGGACGGTCGCGTGCTGTGCTGGGTCGGCGTGTATCCGAAGCGGCTCGTCCCCCCCGACGATCTCTTCAAGGTGGTGTCGGTCGGCTATGACGCCGCGCACATCGGTGACGAGTACGCCTGCGGGATCCGGCTCGACGGTACGCTGCGTTGTTGGGGAGAAAGGGTCGGCTCGGTCACTCCTCCCGAAGGAACCTTCGTCTCGCTCATCACCCAAGATTATTACGCGTGCGCGCTCTCGGCGGCGGGCAAACCGACGTGCTGGGGTGGCGGCTTCACTCCGCCTTTGCCCGGCTCGGATCTCGTTCTCAGCGAGTTTACAGCGTCAAACGACTACACTTGCGGCCTTACCGACGACGGTCGCATCGAATGCCGGGGCTCCTTTCAGCACACGCTGCAATAGGCGCTAAGGCTGAGGTAGCAGCTGCTCTAACGGTACGTTGAGGCGCTGAGCGCGGCGCAGCTGTGCGTAGCGCCAGTAGGTGTACACGACCGGGATGAGCTCGAGTGTCAGGAAGGCGCTCGAGATGAGGCCACCCACCATGGGGGCGGCAATGCGCTTCATCACATCGGCTCCGCTACCCGTCGCCCAAAGGAGCGGGAGCAAGCCGATCAGCATGGTCGCGACGGTCATCAGCTTTGGCCGTACGCGCTGCACCGTGCCCTCCGAGTGCGCATCGATGATGTCCTCCAGCGTGCGTATTTCACCACGCCGCAGCCGCCGCTCGAAAGCGTGGTCGATGTAGACGATCATCACGACCCCTGTCTGTGTCGCCAGGCCGACCAGCGCGATGACCCCGACCCAAACCGCCGTCGAAAGCCGATAGTCCAGCAAATAGAGCAGCCAGAAGCTACCGACCAGCGCGAACGGGATCGAGAGCATGACGATCACGACCTCGGTCAAGTTGCGAAACTGCGCGTAGAGCAGCAGCAGGACGATGCCGAGCGCGAGCGGGATCAGCAGCTTCATGCGCGCGCGCATCGAGGCGAGCTGTTCGTACTGACCGGTCCACACCAGGTACTGCCCGGGTGCGAGGTGCAGCGCGCCGCTCGCGCGTGCTTTCTCGACCGTACGCTGCGCGTCCTCGACCAAGCTGGCGAGATCGCGTCGTTCTTCGATATCGACGTACACGTAGCCGGCCAGCATGCCGGCCTCGCTGCGCAGCATCGGTGGTCCGTCGCTGATCTCCACCTGAGCCAGGTCGCTCACCTGCAAGTAGGCGCCGTCCGGCGCCCGCACCGGTAGTGCCGCGATAGCCTCGGGGGTAGCGCGGAAATCTTCGGCGAAGCGCACGCTGACCGACAGGCGGCGCCGACCGTCGAGCGCCGTCGCCACGGGTTCGCCACCTACCGCGGTTTCGATGTCGTCGAGCAGCATTTGAACCGACATGCCGTAGCGCGCCAGCGCCTCGCGACGTGGCGTGATGTCGAGGTAGCTGCCGCCCAGCGAGCGCTCGTAGATCACACTGCGGACTCCCGGTACGTCGCGCAGGATCGACTCGAGCTGAGCGCCGGTGTGCTCGATCGCGGCCAGCTCCGTGCCCAATACCTTCACGCCGACGGGTGTTCGCACGCCGGTGGTCAGCATGTCGATGCGCGTCTTGATCGGCATCGTGAAGGCGTTGGTCCAGCCCGGGAATTGCAGCGCTGAGTTCAGCTTCTGCACCAGCTCTTCCCAGGTTTCCGGGCGCTCTTCAGGCCAGAGCTGGCCGAGCGCGGCGCGCAGCGGGCCTGGCCAAGACGAGAAAACGCGGTGCACCTTCTGCCGCGGCCACTCGCTGCTGGGGTGCAGTTGCACCACGGTCTCGACCATCGAGAGCGGCGCCGGGTCGGTCGGCGACTCGGCGCGCCCGATCTTTCCGAACACTCGCTTGACCTCGGGAAAGCTCCGCAAGGCTGCGTCTTGCAGCTCGAGCTGGCGCTTGGCCTCCTCGATGGAGATCGAGGGCATGGTGGTCGGCATGTACAGCATGTCGCCCTCGTTGAGCGCGGGCATGAACTCGCTGCCGAGCCGCAGAAAGATCGGTACGGTCGACAAGAGCGCGAACAATCCGATCGAGAGCGTGGTGAGCGGCTTGTGCAGCGCGACGCGTACGAAGGGCTCGTAGAAGTGGATGATGGCGCGGGAAATCGGGTGGTTTTGCTCCGAGCGAATCTTCCCGCGCAAGAGCAGGTCGCGTAGCGCCGGAGCTAGGGTGATGCTGAGCAGGGCCGCCGACAGCATGACGAACGTCTTGGTGAAGGCCAGTGGGCGAAATAGGCGCCCGGCCTGCTCGTTCAGGCCGAAAACCGGGATGAACGAGACCGCGATGATGAGCAGTGAAAAAAAGATGGCCGGCGTGACCTCCTGGGCGGCCTCTGCCAGCAACTTGGCGCGCTCGACGCCGGAAATGCCTGGTGGCGCGTGCTCGAGCTTCTTGTGACACGCCTCGATCATCACGATTTCGGCGTCTACGGTGGCGCCGATCGCGATCGCGATGCCGCCCAGGCTCATGAT
>JBEHXA010000566.1:0-5131 GCA_048498935.1 Myxococcota bacterium | reverse complement strand
CAGCGGCACTTACGGCTCGCTCATGTCGCAGTCCGACATGCCGTAGCTCCGCAAGTCGCGATGCGCGAGCGTCAGCGAGCCGGGGCGTTTGATCAGAGGCCTCGCCGAACAGCAGGCGAAAAGCGTTGGTGTCGGGCGGCAGCAAGCCGCGACGTAGCGCGAAAGCCTCGTCGATGCGAGCCTCCACCCAAGCCTGATCGGGCCGCACCCGACGCGACAGCACCCGGAGCGCGATCGGCGACTCGGCGTCCCACACGGCGTAACCGACGAAGCGACCGCACTCGATGCGCAGCAGCTCGCCCGCCTCGGCGCGAAAGCGCGCCGGCACGTGGTCGCGATACACCCAAGGGTGCCCGTCGCTGAGGCGCCCCTCGAGCGACTCGGGCAGCACGAGCTGAGCGCGCTCATCGCCGCGCTTGCCTTCGGCAGCGGCAGCGGGCCGAGCGCTAGGAGTCGCGCCGGCCCCCGAGCGACGACGACGCGTCACTGCTTTTCCGGCGAGGGCCCGGTGCTCTGGCGCACGACCAGGTCCATCGGGAATTCGAGCACCGAGCGATCTTGCGACTCACCGTTCATTTGCGCCATCAGCGAGCGACAAGCCGCAGCGCCCATGGCGCGCATCTGCTGCCTCACCGTAGTGAGCCCCGGCCAAAACAAGCTCGCAGCCGGCACGTCGTCGTACCCCACGACCGACACGTCTTTCGGCACTGCGATGTCGTGCATCTGAAGCGTGCGGAGAAAGCCGAGGGCCATGACGTCGTTGGCGCACACCACCGCGGTGGGAGCGCGCGGGCGCGGCATCTTCAGCCACTTTTCCGCGAAAGCGACGCCCTCTTGCAGGTGATAGCGCGGCGCGAAGATCCGGTGCTGCGGAGCGATCTTGATGCGCCTGAGCGCCAGCCCTTCTTCCAGCCCTTGCGCGCGCTGCCGGCTGTCGAGCGAGTCTTCGGGGCCGCCCAGGTAGGCGATGCGGTGATGCCCGAGCTCATACAGGTGCTCGGCGATCTCGCGCCCGGCATCGACGTTGTTGCTGCGCAGCACGGCGCCGCCCTTGAAGCTTTCATCGGGCGTGATCAGAGCAATCGCGAGCTTTACCTTGCGCGCGGCCTCGATCAGGCCCTTCTCACGCTTGCCGGGGCGCGCGAAGATGAGACCATCCACACGGTGCTCGCGAATCCACGACGTCACGGTGGCCGAGTCGTACGTGCCGCGCAGCACCAGGCTGCCGACGAGCAGCGAGATGTGCTTGGAGGTCAGCTCTTCCTCGATACCGCCGAGGATCTGCGTGATCCATTCGTTCTGGCTGTCTTCCATGACCAGGCCGAAGCTCCCAGCGCGGCCGAGCGAGAAGTTGCGAGCGGTCGTCCAGGGCGTGTAGCCGAGCTTCTGAATCACCTTGGCCACGCGCGCTCGCACGTCGGCGCTGGCGTAGCCGCCGTTGATGACGCGCGAAACGGTGCTCTTCGAGACCTTGGCGTGCTTGGCGACTTCGGCGATGTCGGGGCGTCGGGTCATGCTCGACCCGTCAGGCTAGTCGCACCCTGGTTTTAGTTCCACACCGTTCCACATCGACCTGGAACGCGCGTCAGTCTCGTTGGCAGTTGGGGCCCCAGCCCATCTGCTGGTTCGTGTAGAGAGATCGGGAGCTCGCGCGCCGGCACTATTGAGAGACAATCGAGCGCAGCGTGGCTAAATCTGCGTCTTCCAATGCGCCTTTCACGACGCAGCGCAGCTTGCCCTTCGGGTCGAAAAGCAGGTGAAAAGGCAGCTCGGGATCGCTCTCTAGACCCGCTGCTTTGAGCCACTCCTCGCGCTCCCGCCCTTCCTTGAGCCAATAGCTGCGGCGCAGCCCGCTCGCTGATTGGCTGCCGAGGAAGCCGGTTAGTTGGCGCTCGTCGTCGTCGAGCGAGACGAAGCTCAGCTTGAAGCCGGGCGAGGAGCGACTCAGCTCCTGCTGAAAGCGGAGCAAGCGCGGGATCTCTTCTTTGCAGGGCGCGCACCAAGCCGCCCAGAAGTTGACCCAGGTGTAGCCGCCGCCCAGCGGCAGGCTCTCCGGCAAGGCCGACTCCCCACTGGCGACGCTCTGCGAAATCGGCTTTTTGGGTGCGGCGCGTCCCGTCCCGCCGAGCTGGCCCGCGCACAGGGCGCGAGGCGGCTTGGGCGCGGCGCTGGCGGCCACTTTGGTGATGACCGGCGTCGGCGCCGGCGCGGCGTCACCCGGCTTCGCAGCGACCACCTGACTCCTCTCGAGCGGAGCGCTCACCTGCTTCTTGTCGGCGTTGCCTTCGCACGCGGCGAGGAGCAGCAGCGTGAGCATCGAAAGCTGAGCGCGCTTCATAGGCGACAGTCCACCCAGGAGACGAAGGCGCTCCGGTTGATCGGTTCCTCGTCGCATTTCTCGTCCGCGCGCGAATTCGGCCAGCCGCAATACTCTTTGGAGAGCTGCGCGAACTCGTTACCGAGCCAAAGCAAGCCGACCTTCTTCTCGATCTCGGGATCGTTCGCGAGCTGCGTCAAAAAGTACATCACCGAATTCGCGCGCCGATGCGACAGCGCGCGATTCTTGTCCTGATTGCCGGTCTTGGAGGCGCGAGCCACCACGAAGAAGTAGCGCGCGCCCTTGCGCGCGAACCAGCGCTCTTCCAGGAGCTTTTTGGCGCGATCGTCGAGATCGTCCTTACCCTCGTCGAACATGACCACGCCGCCGCGATCTTTGAGCGGGGTGAACAGTGCGTTGAAGTCGTCGTCGCTGATTGACGCGAAAGTCTTCACGTCGGCGGGCTTGCAACCGCGGCGCGCGCCTTCACCCTCGGCGAGACCGCATGAATGCAGCACGCGCTCCAACACTTGCTTGAACTGCGGCGTGCAGTAGGCCACCTCGGCCTGATCGGCGATCGCCACCTTGGGCTTCTCGGCTTCGGGGGTCACCAGGCGCTGTGCGGCCGATGACGTCCAGGAGCGAACGGCCAAGGCGCTACCGGCCGCCAGCACTACGCCCAGACCGAGCGCAACCATGGCTGCCATCGCGCCGGGCCCGCGGCCACTGGACGACTGCTGCAGCATCGGATCGGAGGCTTGCGTCACTTGAGCACCTCCGGCGCGAGCTGCGCGAGGGTGAAGCGCAGACCCAAGTCGGTGTCCTCGTCGCAAATGCGACGCTTACCCAGGTACATCTGCGGGGTGGAGACCGGGATGTTGTTCTCGGACGCGAAATGAAGGTGATTGTTCAGCTTCACGTCGGTTTTGCGGTCGTCGACGCAGCGCAGCAGGCTCTCACCCCAGCGCTGCTTGATGGCGGCTCGGAGCACGCCTTCCCCGGCTTTTCCGGCACGCGACAGGTATTCTTGCTCGGCGTACGCCCACTCCAGCACCCCGCGCGCGTTCCCTTCGCCGCACAACACCGCCTTGGACACGATGCAGGCGCCGGGATGCAGCGGATGATCGAGCATCCAGTTGCACTCGCTGTCGAGCGGGAACAGCACCAGCTCGATGTCGAGCTTCTCGATGATGTTCTCGGTCACGAGCCGGTCGTGGAACGCCTTACAGGTCGGGCACAGCGGGTCCTCGAACAGCATGGTCGGCTGCACGGCGCGGCTGCCGTGGATCTTCACCGGGCTGTCGCCTTTGATCTTCGCTACTTTGATCTCGCCGCACTGCGTGATGTACGGCCGTTGATCGGGCGTACTGGCAGCGTAGACCACGGCGGGCACCAGCGTGGTGAGCCCCAAGCCGACCAACCAAGCCGGCACGAGCGCCCACGAAAGCACGGGGCGCCCAGCCTCACGCCGATTGGCGAGCCACGCGCTCACAGCGCCGAACGCCAAGAGCGCCGACGAGATGTAGATGCCGACGCAGGTCTTGCAGAGCTGACCGAGCTGCGTGAGCGAGATGGTGAGCATCAGCAGCGAAACCAAGAGCGGCGTCACGCCGACCGCGGCAAAGAAGCCCAGGGCGCGCGGCGGCGTGCGCTCGGCCGACAGCACCAGATAGAGCGAGAAGGCTGCAAAAAAGCAGAACGCGCCGAGGCCGAACAGCGAGATCGGGACCCCGCCCCAGTACTGATCCTTCAACAGCGCCGAGTAGGGGCTGTACATGGCGGCCCGGCAGGCCTCGGCCTCGCTGGTGGGCGCTGCGCCTGGAATGAAGCTGCAGTGCACGTCGTGCAACCGGCGATCGAGGTGCTCGGCGTAATCGAGCGTGGAATAAGAAGCGAATAACAACCCCAGCAGCGACGCGACCAGCGCGATCACCGCGGGTACCTTGGAGCCACGGCCAAACATCGCGGGTACCGTAACACACGGCGGCCCCAGAGCCGAAAATCCGGGCTCGCTGTGGCGGCGCCTACTTTTTCTGGTTCGCAGCGGCCGCGCGGGCGCGTTCGGCCTCGGCACGGGCCGGGTGGTTCTTGGGCGCCTGATCGAGGAAGCGCTGGTACAGCGGCGCCGCGTCGGCCGGGCGCTTCAAGAAATCAGCGTAGAGCACGGCCAAGTTGTAGGTGGCGTCCAGGTTTTGCGGCTCGCGACCGAGCACGCCTTTGATGAGCTTTTCGGCCTCGAGGTAAGGACCGTTCTCGTCGCGCTTGCCCTGCCCGCGTCGCGCGGCGGCGAGCCCCAGCGCGGCCGCGGAGTCGTCGGGTTGCGTCTCGAGCGCGATGCGAAATTGTTCGGCGGCCTTGTCGTAGATGCCGGCCTGCAGCAGCACCACCGCGACGTTCAAGCGCGCAGTCGCGTCGCGCGAATCGAGCTCGCTGGCGCGCGCGAAGTGACGAAACGCGACTGCATCGTCGCCTTGCTTGAGGGTGATCAGGCCGGCGGTGCGCTCCGCGATCGCGCTCTTGGTATCGGCTTTCAGCGCTTCCTGACTCAGCAGCTCAGCGGTGTCGATCTCGCCCTTGTCGAGGTACGAGAGCGCGAGCTCGGCCAGCGCGCGGGGATCGCCTGCGTGCCGGACCAGCACTTGCTGCGCCTGCGCGATGGCTTCCTCGATTTTGCCGCCTTCGCGCAGCGCGCCGATCAGCGCTACCGGGGCGTGGCTCGCGCCCGGGTTCTCTTTGACGAACGGCGCGAGCGCGTCGATGGCGTCCTGCGCGTCGCCGCGGCGGCGTCGCACCTCGGACAGCGCGAGCGCCACG
>JBEHXA010000565.1:0-5136 GCA_048498935.1 Myxococcota bacterium | reverse complement strand
CCGGCGTTTCACGCGGCGCTCGCGCTGCTGGCATTGCTGCTCGCCCCGGCGGTGGTGTTGTCGCTACTGCCGCTGCACAAGGCTGCGCTTGCCGGCGCGGCGGGGCAGCGCCGCGCGCGAACGTGGCCCGCCGCGCTCGGAGTGGTGCTCGCCGGTTTGGTTGCTGCGGCGCTGGTCAAGCCCGCCGCCGAGCGGCTCGGTCGCTTCGATAACTTGCGGCTGATCCTGACGGAGTCGGCGCCGCTGGCCGCGCAGGTCGTTTCAGTGTCGGCGGCGCTCGCCCCGCGACAGCCCGATACGGACATCGGCCGCCCGCTCGACGAGCAACCCGAGCTTGCTCCGACACGCTCCGGTGGCGCCGCGCTGAGCTTCGAGGGCAAGGACATGCTGCTTGTCACGATCGACGCGCTCCGCGCCGATCACGTGGGCGCCTACGGCTATGCGCGCCCAGTGACGCCGACCTTCGACGCCCTCGCCGCAAAAGGCACGCTGTTCGAGCACGCCTACTGCCCGACGCCGCACACCTCGTATTCGATCACCTCGCTGCTCACTGGCAAGTACATGCGCCCATTGCTGCTGCAAGGGGCGGGGGAGGATTCGGATACCTGGGCGGGGCTGCTCCGCACCTACGGCTACCGAACAGCCGCGTTCTACCCGCCGGCCGTCTTCTTCATCGACCAGAATCGCTTCGAGAGCTTCGAGAAGCGAGCGCTCGACTTCGAGTACCGCTGGGTCGAGTTTGCAGAGGGCGAAAAGCGCATCGCTCAAGTGCGGGATTATCTGGCTAGCGCTCCGCGCGACAAGCCGCTGTTCGTTTGGGTGCACCTCTTCGGCCCGCACGAGCCTTATGAAGCGCACCCAGGCCTGGATTTCGGGGATCGCGACATCGATCGCTACGACGCCGAGGTGGCAGCAGCCGACGCCACGCTCGGTCAGCTGGTGCAACTCATGAACGCGCGTGGCTCCGACCCGGTCACAATCGTGAGCGCCGACCACGGCGAGGAGTTCGGTGACCACGGCGGGCGCTACCACGGTAGCTCGGTGTACGAGGAACAGGTGCGAGTGCCGCTGGTCGTGGTGGGCTCCGGCGTGAAGCAGCAGCGAGTTTCAGAGGTCGTGCAGACGATCGACCTGTTGCCGAGCGTGCTCGGCGCGCTCGGCGTGCCACGTCCCCCGCGCATTCGCGGCCGCGACTTGGGCAGCTTGCTGAGCGGCGCGCGTGCGGCGACCGCCGGCACCGCTTACGCCGAGACCGAGGAGCAGGCTCTGTACGCCGAGGGCGACTTGCGGCTGCTCTGTGCGCGGCGCCTGGGCGCCTGCAAGCTGTTCGACCTCACCAAAGATCCGCGTCAAACCCGCGATGCGAGCGCCGAACACCCAGAAGCGCTCACGCGCCTTCGCGACCGCCAGCGCGAGCTCGCCGCCTCTCATGGTCGCTACGAGCAGACGGGCTTGCGCGCTGAAGGCAAGGGCTGGCCGGCCGCGATCTTGCGCGGCGCCGGCGGGGACGGTGACGCGGCCGAAGAGATCGCGGCGCTCCTCGACGACGCGGACGCCAGCATCCGCCGCAAAGCCGCCGAGCTGCTGTTCGAGCTGCGACGCAAGGAAACCGCGCCTGCGCTGCGTTTGGCGCTGGGGCGCGCCGAAGACGAAATGGTGCGGCGCTACGCCGCGCTCGCGCTCACCCGGCTGGGCGAAGGTGCTCCGCTCACCGTCGAGCTGCTCGACAGCCCCGACCCGCAGCTGCGCCGGCTCGCCGCCTTGGCGCTCGGTGAAACCGGCGACAAACGCGGTGAACAACTCCTGATCGCCTGGTGGCGCGACGACAAGGCGCGCGACTTTCAGCGCTCGCGCGAGCTGCTCGAGGTGCTGGGCGCCCTTCGTAGCAAAGACGCGGTCGTGCCCTTGATGCAGTCACTGCCCGACGTGCGGCTCCGGCCATACATCGCCGCCGCCCTCGGCAAGATCCGCGAAGAGGCGGCGGCGGGGGCCCTCCTGCACGCGCTCAACGACGAGCGGATGCAAAGCACGCGCGTCGCGCTGGCGACTGCACTCGTAGATCTCGACGCGGGTCTGGCGCTGGCCACGCCGCTGGCTCGCTTCTTGGGCGTGCCCGACCCGATGCCGGGCGGCCTCGCGCTGGCGCAGCGCGCCAAGATCCTGGAGCACATCGGCGGCCCAAGCGGCCGTGACCAGGCGCGTTTGATGCGCGACGCCAACCTGGGCGTGAAGCTGACCGTCACCATTCCAGCGGGCGGTAACGGCAAGGGGGTTCGGCTCCTGGTCCGCGTGAAGAACACCGGAGCGGCTCCGGGAGCATTGCTGTTCGCGCGGGGCGTCGACGGCTCTCAGCCGACGAAGCCCAGCCTGCCGCGCCTGCCCGTCATCGACGAAAACGGCGCCTTGCGACTCAGCGTGCCCCCATCCGCGGACCCCATCGAGCTCGCAGCCCGCCTGCCGGACGCGTTCGGCGCCCGGGCTGCCCTCCGAGCCACCTTCTTGCTGTATGCCGAGCGGGGCATCGACGTGGAAACCCTGGCTTTGGTGCCACTTTCGGATGAGCTGCCGCCACCACCCCCCAAGCCCTGGTAAGTGCTATAGAGCGGCGCCGTGAGCGAACCGAAGGAAACAGAGCCGGGCGAGCAGCCGCAAGCCGAGGTCGAGAGCAGCAGCCAGACCGAGGCGACCGAAGCCGAAGCGACCGAGGCGGAAGCCAGTCAGGCGACGGGCGAGGGCGACGCCGAGCAAGCTGCTGGGGCGCCAGCAGCAGCGCCGAAGAAGAAAAAGAAGCGAGCCCGCGAGGCGAGCGAGCCGGAGACGATCCGCGATCGCAACGAACGCGTCCGCGCGGAGGCTGCCGAGAAGCGACGTGCTCGCCGCGAGCGCGAGCAGGGCAGCGCCCCGCGCCGCAACCTCGACGCGAGCGAGATGGTCGACGACGCGCTCGCGCGCTCGACTCACGCCGCTGCCGGCTTTCTGCGCAGCCACTTCAATAAGGTGCAGTGGGCGATCATGCTCGGCCTGGTCGGTTGGATCGGCTGGGAGGTTTACTCGTGGCGACACGAGCGCGAGGCCGAGAAATCGACGAACGCGCTGTTCAAGGCGCTGTCCGCCGAGACCGCCCGCGTCGGAGACGACACGAGCCAAGGCGAGAAGGGCGAGCCTGCGGACACGCGCCGCAGCTTCGGCACGAACGAAGAGCGGCTCAAGGCCGCCAAGAGCGAGTACCAGCTCGCCAGCACCCTCGTGAGCGGGCCCACCGGCGTGCTCGCCGATCTGGGTGTCGCCGGGACGGCCTACGACCTCGGGCAGTACAAGGACGCGCAGGCCGCCTACGAGCGGGTCAAGCAGCACAAGCTGTACGCCACCGACGGCGACATCAAGGGTCGCACGCTGGAAGGGCTGGGCATGGCGCTCGAAGCCCAAAAGGACGAGGACGGCGCGCTCAAGGCCTTCCATGAGCTGTCGAACCTCGACAACGCCAATTTTGCCGCCCTCGGCTTCTATCACGAGGCTCGCATCCTGAACGGCCAGGGCAAGAAGGAAGAGGCGCTGAAGAAGCTGAGCAAGGCTGGCGACAAGCTGGTGCTGCTCAAGGACACGCCCGCCGCCATCGGCTACCTGCGCGTCTCGGTGATGGAGCTTTACGAAGTGCTCGACGCCACGAAGGCTCGCGAGCTGCAGATGAAACTCTTGCCCGGTGATCTGTTCAAGCAGCTCCAGAGCAAGCAGCCCGGTGCGCTGCCGGGTGGCGCACTACCGCTGCCCGCGCCCATCCCGGAACCCGCTCCGGCCCCGGTCGATCAGGCTCCGGCCGTGCCCGGCCCGATCCAGGACGCTCCGGCTCCGGAAGCGCCCGCTCCGGCTCCGTCGGGGGCACCGTGAAGCTCGGCGTGCTGACGGCGCTCGCCGCCAGCGTCGCCGCGACCGCCGCTTGCAGCGCGCTTCGTACCGGCGCCGATCCGGAGCTGCCGCTCTGGGTGCACCGCGGCAGCGGGTCGATGGAGATCAGCTTCAGGCGCAGCCTGGTCGCCGAGTCGCGCCGCGTCGGGGAGCCTTACGAGCGCGGTCAGGTCGAGATCGATCCTGCGCACGGCCGCATCTTCGTCGGCTCGTCGGACCAAGGCCTGTACGCGCTGCGCGCGGACGACGGCCAAAAGCTCTGGCGCTTCGAGACGACCGGGTTCGTGCAATGCGCGCCGCTCTACGACGCCGAGCATGAAGTGCTGTATTTCGGCTCGAACGACGGCGCCCTGTACAAGGTGAACGCCAAGAACGGCGCGCTCATCTGGCGCTTCAACACCAACGCCGAGGTCGCCAGCCGCCCCGTGCTCGCTGACGGCTCGCTGTTCGTGACCAACGCCAACGACACACTCCTGGCGATCGAGCCGCAGACCGGCAAGCTCCTGTGGCACCAGCACCGCACGCCGGCCGCCGGCATGGAGGTCGCGGGGCACACCGGCGTCGCCGTAGCTCACCACAAGGCGTACGTCGGCTTCAGCGACGGCACGGTCACCGCCTTCGACACCAAGACCGGTGCCGAGCGCTGGCAGCCGGTCGATCTCGCCGCCGAGGCAGAGCAAGCGCTCGGGCAAGTACCGGAGCAGCTGGACGTCGACTCGACCCCAATCCCCGACACCATTTCGACCGGCGCGGTGGTGTACGCCGCCAACTACGCGGCTGGCGTTTACGCGCTCGACGCCGAAACCGGTTCACAGGTCTGGGCCAACGTCGGCGTGTTCGGCGTCACCGACGTCACGCTGTTCGATCAGCCGGCGCATCGGCGCCGCGACGGGCGCGACGAGCCGCAGCGACGCATTCTGCTCGCCGCCAGCGGCACCACCGGCCTGTGGGGGCTGGATCCCGAAACCGGCTCCGAGCTCTGGCGCCGTTCGCTCCCGGCCACAGCCGTTTCGCGGCCCGTCGTGGTCTCCGGGGTCTTGATGATCGCGGCATCGCGCTTGGGCGTGTTCCTCGTGAATCCCTTGGGCGGCGAGCTCATCGACGGCATCCACCTGACCGACGGGTCGAGCATGACGCCCGCGGCGTACGGCTCGAAGGCGTTCGTGATGACCAACGGCGGCGTGCTGTTGGGCCTGCACGTCGCGTCGCCCATCGACGAAGGCTGAGCAAGCG
>JBEHXA010000564.1:0-5136 GCA_048498935.1 Myxococcota bacterium | reverse complement strand
TCGACGAGCTGAGGGTGATTGAAGCCGCTCGCGCCGCCGTAGGGCGCGGCGACGCGGGCGCCGCGCTTGCCGCGCTGAATCGCTACGATCGCTCGTACCCCGGCGGGCAGTTTGCCCCCGAGGCGCTCGCCCTGCGGGTGGAGGCGCTGGCCGCTAGCGGCGCCACCGCGCAAGCTCGCGCGCTGGCGAGCACGTTTGCGCGCCGCTACCCGAGCCACCCCTTGCTGAGCCGCGTCAACGCCAGCCTCCCACGCTGAGCCGCACTGCCGGCAGTTGACAGCGCGAGCGCGCGTGACACCATGCGCGCCGCCATGTCTCAGGCCGAATTCACGAACGTTACCGCAGTCGCCAAAGCCAACGTCTACTTCGACGGCAAGGTCGTGAGCCACACGATCAAGTTCGCCGACGGCTCGAAGAAGACGCTCGGTCTCATCTACGCCGGCGAGTTCCACTTCGGCACGGACGCACCCGAGCGTATGGACATCACGGCTGGCAGCTGCGAGGTCCGAATCGACGGCGAGCAGACGTGGAAGCGTTACGAAGGCGGGACCTTCTTCAAGGTGCCGGGCAAGTCCGGTTTCGACATCAAGGTCGCGGCTGGCATCGCCGAATACATCTGCTCCTTCGAGTGAACCGCCAGCGCTTCGTCAGAGCATGACGGGCGCTTCCGGACACTCAACCCGTTATGAACGGGTGCTTTCGTGTAGGTGTCGCGCTCCTCGGCCTGGCTACCTGCGGCGCTTGTTCGAGCAGCGGTAGTAACCCGAGCGGCGGCCAAGCCGGCAACGCGCCGGCTGCTGGTGGAAATCAGTCGACCGGGACCGCAGGCACGACCTCCACGCACGGGGGTACCGGCGGCGTTCCTCAAGGTGGCACGAGCAACGTCGGGCCGAGCACCGGTGGCAGCGGCAACTCGCCCACGACAGGGGGTCAAGTAGGCGCGAGTGGGATGAACGGCACCGGCGGCGACACCCCTCAAGGAGGCTCGGCCGCGACGGGCGGCAACCCGCCTGGTGGCCCTGGCCTCGGCGCTGCCGAGTTCGCCGAGGGCGAGCTCGACGCCGTGAGCGATGGCGGCACGCTCACGTTTCAAAACCTGGGCAAAGCCGGTGCTTACCCGAGCCGTCGCGATCCAGCTTCGGGCATGTGCGATCGCTATTCGAACGGCACTTGCTGCATGACCGCCAAGCAGGTCACGAGCGACAAACTCACCCCTTGGGATGAAGAGCTGATCGTCACGCTGCGCGGGCCGATCCAGATCAAGCAAGCGGCCGTGTACGTGCCGGCCGGTGCCGAAGACGGCGAGTGGAGCCTGGTTTCCGGCTGGGACGCGCGCGCGCCGGGCGACGCCTTCGGCATCGCGTTCGACGGCAACGCCACCAAGAACGCCAAGTTCGCCGGCACCGTCGGTAGCGAATGTGTGTCGGACATGATGACCGATAAGCTTTTTCCGTGCGGGCCGAACAGCGTGCCGTATTGCCCGGCGGGTGGTGGACCGAAGAACTACGGCTGGTCCGGCTCGAAGCTGTTCGTGCTCACCGCGCGCATGCCCATGATGGGGAGCGCGCAGCTCGACGCCGCCACCGCTTGCGGCACCGGTACGAGCAACGGCTGGTACAACGCGCCCTGGATCGGCATCAGCCTGGGCGAGCTGATCCGCGAAGGCAAGTTTGGCGACTGCAACTGCTACGGCAAGACGCCACCCGAGTGGTACGCAGGCGACGGTTGCGGGCAGATCAACGCGTTCGAAGTCGTGAACGACAACAACGATTACCAAAACTTCGACGTCTTCAGCTCCAACATCTTCGCGTATTACGGCAACGTCGGTGAAGGTCCGTGCGGCAAGAACTGCAACCTCAGCAGCACCGGACCGGCCGATCTGATCGACAAGAGCAACAGCCAACCGGCCAAGGCGGGCGGTGTCACCACGCTGGGCGGTAGCGCTGCGCACGTCGCGTTTCGTCGACCCGCGGTCGGCTATCGCTACATTCTGGCGCTCTTCGACGTGAACACTCGCCAGATGCAATTGGCGCTGATTCATCCGAACAAGGTGCCGGCCGGGGCCGCCGGCCTGCTCCCGAGCTTGCCGAAGAGCGTGGTGCGCGCGACGATCGACTCGCTGCTCTCGCTGCGCTTACCCATGTGAGTAATGCGAATCACTTGGCGCCAAACCGGCCGGCGCCGCTCCGCACCCGGCAAATCTGCCGGCGTCGCCGCCTCCCTGTTGCTCGTGCGCCCCGGCACCGTATGCTGGCGTTTCGATGCTGAAGTTCGACGCGCCCTACGTCCTGACCCATCAGGACGGCAAGACCCACTACGCCAGCGGTGAAATCGGAAAGCAGCGTTTGCTTTCCGAGGTCCCGAGGCGTGGGCGCTGGCCAGTCTTCAGCATGGTGCCGTTCGCGCAGCTCCGTGAGCGCGGCTTCGACGTTTACGACGACGGTGAACAGATCCTGTCGCTGGTCCCGAACGACTACCGCGCCATCACGCTCGCCGACGCGCTGCCGGAAGGGCACCAGCAAGAGGTGCGCACGCTGGGCGCGCCTACCTTCGAAATGGACGACGCCGAGTTCGAAGCGAACGTCGCGCGCATCATCAAGGACGAGATTTGTCGCGGTGAGGGCAGCAACTTTTTGCTGTCGCGCAAGGCGCACATCAAGCTCGCGAGCTTCGATTGGAAGGTGGCCAACGCGATCTTCCAGCGCCTGGCGCGGAACGAGTTCGGCGCCTACATGACGTTCTGCTTCTACGACGGCGAGCGCTACTTCGTCGGCTCGTCGCCGGAGCGCCACGTCACGATCCGCGGCGGCGTCGTGCAGATGAACCCGATCTCGGGCACCTTGCCCAAGAGCTTGCTCAAGCAGCGCGCCGATTTGATCGAGTTTTTGTCGGATCCGAAGGAGATCAACGAGCTGTTCCAGGTCGTGGACGAAGAGCTCAAGATGATGTCCCGCATCTGCAGCTCGGGCGGAGACGTGCACGGCCCGTACTTGAAGGAGATGAGCACGCTCATCCACACCGAGTACGAGCTGCGAGGCTACACCGAGGGCGACGTCATGGATGCGTTCCGTGACTCGATGTTCGCCGCCACCATGATCGGCAGCCCGCTCGAAAACGCCGCGCGCGTGATCAAGAAGTACGAGCGCCAGTCGCGCCGCTACTACTCGAGCGCGCTCTTGATCACGGGGCTCGACGAGTCGGGTCAGGAGTTCTTGGATAGCGCGATCACGATTCGCACCATGGAGGTCAGCGCCGACGGCGAGGTGACCATCCAGAGCGGAGCCAGCATCGTGCGCGACTCGGTGCCGGAGCGTGAATCCCGCGAGGTGAAGACGAAGGCGGCCGGATTGCTGCGCGCTATCGACAGCGCCGAACCCGCGCGCGCCACCCTGTCTCAATATCGCGACGACCTGGTCGATCGCATCCTGGTTTCACGCAACCAGTACCTGTCGCGCTTCTGGATCGAGAAGCAGCACAACTCTTACGTCGAGCCGCGCCTGGCGGGGCGGAGCGTGCTGATCCTCGATAACGAGGACGAGTTCACGCACATGCTGCGGCACGTGCTCACGCATTTGGGCCTTTCCGCCACCGTGGTCGATTACCGCAAAGGGCCGGAGCTGGCGCGCGGTAGCGAGTTGGTGCTCGTCGGTCCGGGGCCGGGCGATCCGACCGACCTGAACGACCCCAAGATGCAGGTCGTTCATCGCACCGTTCAGGACTTGCTCGATCGCAAGGCGCGCTTTCTCGCGGTGTGCCTCGGTCATCAGGTGCTGTGCCACCGCTTGGGGATGCGTGTGGCACCGGTAGATCCGCCGCTTCAGGGCGTGCAAAAGTCGATCGATCTATTCGGTCGTCGCGAGGCGGTCGGCTTCTACAACACGTTCTTCGCGCGCCGCCCCGACGCGCCGCCGGCTGGCGTCGAGATCGCGAGCGAGCCGGACGGTCGCGTCACGGCGCTCCGCTCCGAGCGCTTCTGCAGCTTCCAATTCCACGTCGAATCGCTGCTCACGACCAACAGCGTGCCTCTGTTGCGCGACGCCCTGCTCTGGCTCTCCATGGGCGTCCACGGCACGATGCCGCCACCCCGTGGCAGCTCCGTCCCCCCGGCGTAACGGTGCCTCGGGCTGCTGCCATCTGGACAGCTGGTGGCAAGGGCCTGCGAGAGCTCACAGGGAGTACGGGTCCGCGAGGTTTTTGTTGTTCGAGCCGCGCCATGACGAACGGAGACGGTGCAGTCGCAGCGCGTCCCGCTTGGCTCGAACCCCGAAATTCTCGCCTCGCGGACCTACCGTCCTCCCGCACTCCCTGTGAATAGGTACTCGAAACGACGGTGCAGACTGCGAATTGCCCGAGACGTCGTGCCAT
This sequence comes from Myxococcota bacterium, assembly GCA_048498935.1. Taxonomy (GTDB): domain Bacteria; phylum Myxococcota_A; class Polyangia; order Polyangiales; family Polyangiaceae; genus PMG-095. The sequence goes on along the minus strand of JBEHXA010000564.1, from coordinate 771 downwards.
ACAGGCCGATCAGGTTGGCCCGAAGACGCTACAGCAGTTTCTGCAAGTTGGGCTGCGCCTAAGCATTCTACACATCTCCCTCGACGAAGGAGGCCAACGACGCGGGGCACGAAGCGGCACGAACGCTCATCGGTAGCGGTGCCCCGGTGTCAGGCTCGAGACATCGAGCCATGGATAGACGGGCCGTACCCAGGCTATCGGTGGACGGCTGGCTTGCTCGGGGGGCTCGAGGCTCGCAGTGTGCTCGCTCCCGTCGAGGCGGGGCCCTACGGGTGCCCGCTTCGCGGGCAGCCTCGACGGTAGCTGCGCGCACTGCGGTGGCGGGGTATCGCTCGCAAGCCAGCGAGCGCGAGCCGCAACGAAGCCGTGCGCACCCTGCTGCTACGGTGTGCACTGCGCATCGTCGGGTTCTGGAACGGCTTCGAACTGGTACGAGTCTGTTTCCCTCAATTTCCTCCTCAATTTCTGTTGACAGAGATCTGGAAGGCAGAGCTCGCGAACGCGCGCCTCGAGCTTAAATCAGGCGCTGTTGGCGCTGTACGACATGCCAATGGGCCAGCGAGGCGCGCGTCGAGTGAAAACTCATTTCGAGTGTCGAAAGGCTCATGCGTCGCATCCTGAGCATCAGAAATCGTGGGTGTAGCGTGGTGCATGACCCACGCAGCTGCATGCCTTCCGAATCGTGAAAGCGTGACGCGACTCGTTCCGGGCGGCTCTTCGAGCTTGGCTCACGTCAGTGACGACGAGCTGCTCGCGAACACGCGACGCTTG
>JBEHXA010000563.1:0-5153 GCA_048498935.1 Myxococcota bacterium | reverse complement strand
GCGGCGCATACGAGGCCCCCGTCGATGCGAGGAAGCCGGTCGGGTCGTGCTTCCACTGCGTCGGGTTGGCGAACACCAAGTCGCCCATCGATGCCGCGTCCGCGAACGTTTGCGAGTAGACGAGCTTGTAGCCAGCCGGAACGCCTTCAGGCGGTTGCTCCGAGCCCGTGCCGCCCGTGCCCCCGCCGCCAACGCTGCCGCCGCTGCCACCGCCGCCCACATCGCTGCCGCCCGTCGCTTGGCCTTGGCCGCCTGCGCCTCCACCACCGTGCACGGGTTGACCTGCAAAGCCAGCCTGGCTCGCAAGGGACCCTCCGCTACCGCTACTACCGCCACCGCCAACGGACGCGCCTTGCCCGCCACCACCCACGGTAGGGGTGCTGCCGCCGCTCGAGCCACCGTTGCCGCCAGCCTGAGGCGTGCCCTCGGTCGTCGAAGAGCCACACGCCGTGCACCATGCAATCAGCAGCCACGCGGCGACGCCCGCATCGATTCTCATTCAGACTCCGAGACCCGTGAGCGGACCTGTACCAGTTTCGGCCGCGCCAAACGAAGGAACTTCCACGCCCATCGCGTGCGCGAGGCTTACCAGCAGGTGACCGTGCGGCATCGATTTGAAATCGACGTAGCGACCCGTCTTGAAGGCCCACTTGCCGCCGGCGAGCATGAGCGGCAGGTCGACCTTGCGATGCGCGTTGCCGTCGCTCAGCGGATTACCGAAGAAGATCAACGTGTTATCGAACAGGGTGCCGCCGCCCGCCTCGGGCACCGCCTTCAGCTTGGCGATCAGTTTGGCGTGCTGCTCACTGTACCAGGTGTTGATCTGAATCAGCGCCTCCACCTTGCTCGCGTCGTGCGAGAGCAAATGGTGGTTGTTGCCGAAGTCGCCGAGCCAAGGAAACGTTTGCGTGCTGGCCGGCGTGGACCAAACCAGCGAGCCAATGCGCGTCGCATCGCAAGCGAACGCGCCCACCATCACGTCCATCTGCGCTTCAGCCAGATCGCGGTAGTTAGCGACGCTCTGAAAGTCGACCGGCGCCCCCAAGGTCGGGCCCGTGCAGCTCGCAGAAGGGCCTCCTTGGCTGAAGCGGCGCTCCAGCTCCGCAATGGCTTCGGCGTGACGATCGAGCATCGCCTGATCTTCGACGCCGAGCTCGCCACGCAAGCGCGTGAGGTCGCCTTTGACGCCGTTGAACACGCTCTGGCGTTTGGTCGCGAGCAGCTGTGTTGCCGGGTCGTTGGGCGTCGCAGCGGCTCCGCCGAAGATGCGCTGGAAGGCCGCGTAGGGGCTGGGCTCCACCGGAACCGCCTCGTACGCCTCGCGATACAAGATCTCGTGCGTGTAGAAGTCGTCGCCGCCGAACGGCACCACGCCCAGCTCGAGCGTACCGAATCGCGTCGGGTCCTTACGTTGCTGAGCCAAAAACTGATCCAGCGAGATGCCAGGACTCAGGCGAAACTTACCTAGATCGGGCGGCACATTCGAGAGCAGCTGCGGGTGGCCAGAGTGTGGCGGTGCCGGCTCCGGGTCGAGATTCAAGCCGGAAAGCAGCAGCAAATCTTGCTTGTGGGCTTCGAGCGGCTTGAGGATGCGCTTGAAGGTGAAGTCGGTTTCGGTGCCGGTCGGCTTCCATTCACTGTGGATGGTGCCGTTGTCCTGAAACACGAATAGGAAGCGCTTGGGGGGCCCTGCCTGCTGCGCGCGGCTATTGAGCACCGGCAAGAACGGGAGCAGCGCGGCGCCCGCACCGGCTCCCAAGAGGGCGCGCCGGCCGATGCGCGGCAGGCTGAGGTGCACCGGATTGCGAACGGGACGAGTCATGGGTCGTGAGCTCACATCGCCCCCTTGGCCTTGTAACGGAAGGCGTCGCTTTCCACGACTGCCTTCACGAGCTGCCTCAAGTCGCCGCTCTGGCGGAACGCCGTGGAGATGGACAGCTGGCTGCACGCGTCGGCCGCTGTTTCGTCGCGCCGTACCGCGTAGCGCAGCCACTGGGTCGCCATGCAGTCGCGCACTTGCTGAGAGGTAGCGAAGCGCTTGGTTAGCTCCACCCCGTCTTGAAACGGACCGTCGATGTCATTCGTACCCGTCAAGGTGCCGGTCGTATCGATCGGCAGCGCGCCGTCCATCGCGCGGTACATGCCCATCGCGTCGTAATTCTCGAACGCAAAACCCACAGGATCGATCAACGAATGGCAAGCTGCGCAGCTCGCCTGAGTGCGATGCTGCTCGAAGCGCTGCCGCGTGGTCGCGTTGGGATTGACGACGGGCGGGTTGGCGTTCACGTTCGGCGGCGGATCCGGCAGGGGCGTGCACAGCACGCGGTCGCGGATGAAGGCGCCTCTCCTCACCGGCGACGATTGGTCGGCATGAGCGTGCACCGCGAGCACGCTGGGGTGCGTGAGGATGCCGCTCCGCACCTTGGGATCCATCGGGGCGAAGGCTTGGCCGGGAGCTAGGCCGTAGAGCGGCGCGAGTCCAGGGCTCGGCATCGCGAGCGGCGAAGTGAGCAGCGTATCGAGCTTCGCGTCCCCCGCGCGCACGACAAAATCCACGAATTTCGTGGTCTCGTCCCACATCTCGGAGCGCACTGTCGGGCTGTAAGCTGGGTAGGTCGCGCTGTTCTTCTCGGTGATAGCGAGCTTCTCGATGTCGAGGTACTCGTTGAAGAACTCGACGACTCCGTCGCGCCCTTTGGGATCGAGCAGCATGCGCTCGGCCTGGGCCGCGACGCCAGCTTGCGTGTCCAGCTCCCCGCGCTCGGCCGCGTCGAGCAGAGCCGTGTCGGGCAAGCTGTGCCAGATGAGGGCGGCAAGCCGATCGGCAACGCTCGCGCCCGTGAGCGGCGCTACCGTAGCGCTCAGCGGGGTACCGGTGCGCTCCACGTGATAGAAGAAGTGCGGCGACTGCAGCACGCGCTCGATCACGACCTGCACGCCCATCGAAAATCCGCCGTTGGCCTCCCCCCAACTGTAGAGCTGCCCAAGCTCGTCGAGCTCCGCCGCGTCGAGCGTGCGGCGGTAGGCCCGGCGCGCCAAATCCGTATAAAAGGTGCGGGCGCAAGCCGCATCAGGCTGCGTCGCCGAGCAAGGCACGAGCGCGCTCAAGTGAGTGATGGCCTCAGCCGCGAGTGCCTCGGCTGCCAGCAGCAACTTTTCGACGCCAAGCTGAGAGACCGCCTCGCCTCGATTGCTCGCGTAGCCGCCACCCGGTGAATCCGGAGGGAAGTCGCGCGCCGGCTCGAGCGCGGTGCCGAGCAACGCGCGAACGGCGTGATCGTACTCTGCGTGGGTGAAGCGACGAAGCGGCGTGGGAGTGACCGACACGGCTCCGTTGCAAGACGCGGGATGGACGACGATTCCGGAGCCGGACTGGCCCTGACCTTGCCCCTGCCCCGCTCCACCACCGACACCCGACCCCGTTGCTCCGGAGCCTGCGGAGCCACCAGGAGCTGCGCCCGGCTCGGAGCTGCAAGCTGCAACCGAGCACGCGAGCAAACCACCGATGCCTGCCGGGAGCCACGCAGTGGTCCACTTGGCGGCAAAACCGCGCACGAATTTCGAGCGAATCTCCGCCATGGGTCGCCGTCAGCTGAATGTCCGGGAATGCCGAGCGCCGTGCCTGCTGCTGATTGAAGGGGCTCTCGGACTCGAAACCTTCGCCTGCGGTTACGCTACCGACGCGATGCGCGCTTTTTTCAAGCTGGAAAATCGCACTCATGCGCGAACGCAACGCCGACCTCGGTGGCCGTTAAGCCGGAACTGGCACCTTGAGTCGGACCGTCGCGCCCGAGCCGGGGGCCGATTCCACAGTGAGCTCGCCGTCGACGAGCGCGGCTCTTTCTTGCATCCCAGCGATCCCGATCCGCTCCCGCCCGTCGCTACTTCCAAGAACTGCCACGGAGTCGAACCCCCGACCGTCATCCTCCACGATGACGGTCAGCCCCGCGCCGCGCCGCTCGATGCTCACGCTCACGTTCTTGGCACCGCTGTGCCGATACACGTTGTTCATCGCCTCCTGGATCACGCGATAGATGGTCGTCTCGATCGTACCCGGGAGTCGAGGCTCGTCGATACCGGCCATGACCAGCTCGACGTGAATGCCCGTCCTGGTAAGCCAACCGTCGACCAACCCAGTCAGAGCGCGCGAGAGGCCGAGTTCGTCGAGAGCCAGTGGCCTCAGCTGGAAGGCTAGGTGATGAATCTCGCGCCCTACTTGCTCCGCGGCGTTTCGCAGCTCTCGAATCTTGCCAGTCACCTCGGCACCGGGACCGCTGACCTCGAGCGCTTTCATCGCCAGCATCAGTGCGCTGATCTGTTGCCCGACCTCGTCGTGCAGCTCGCGCGAGATGCGACCGCGCTCCTCCTCCTGCGCCGAGATCAGCAAGCGCTGGAGCTGTTGCCGGGCCTTTTCGGCGCGCTGATGCTGGGAAACTTCGGAACGGAGCGAAATATTGGCTGCGTCCAGCTCCGCGGTTCGCTGCTGCACGCGAACCTCTAGCTCTTGAAGCACGCGGGACGCTGCCGCCCTGGCCTGCTCACGCTCCGTCACGTCGACGAACGTGAGCACGACGCCCGCGATCCGATCCTCGGTGGTGCGGTAGGGCAAAAGCCTTGCCAGAAAGAAGCGACCCCCACTTTCGGCCACCTCTCGCTCGATGGGAACGAGCTGCTGCAGCACGCGCGCCGCATCAATCAGGAGCTCGGGGTAAATCAACTTGTGCTGCAAGTCCGAGAGCGGCCGCCCTACGTCCGAAGGGATGAAGCTGAAGAGCTCCACCGCCGGGGGCGTGAAGCGCATGATGTGGAGCTCGCGGTCCAAAAACACCGTAGCGATCGCGGTAGCACCCATCAGGTTATGAAGGTCGCTGTTGGTGTGACCGAGCTCGTCTACCTTGCTCTTCAACTCCTGGTTTACGGTCGTCAGCTCTTCGTTGATCGATTGCAGCTCCTCACGGCTGGTCTCCAGCTCTTCGGTGGCCGAGCGGAGTTCCTCATTCATCGCCTGCAGCTCTTCGTTGCTGGCCTTGAGCTCTTCCGTCGAAGCTTCGTGCTGCTCGACGATGTCGGAAAGATGGCGCTTGGTCTGTTCCAGCTCGCGCTCGAGGTGGCGCATCGCCGGCTCGTTCTGTTCGCGGTGGCAGTGGTGGGCT
>JBEHXA010000562.1:0-5159 GCA_048498935.1 Myxococcota bacterium | reverse complement strand
CGGCGGCGCGGCGGCGGTCGCGGGTTGTTGTTACTCGGGCTGAGCCGGCGGCTGACCATACCCCGCGGGTTGACCTTGCTGAGGGTAGCCACCCTGCTGAGCAGGCTCCTCGTTCTTACAGGCTGCGAGCGCAAGCGCCGCTGCCAAACCCACCGGAACACCGACCAGACCGAACGCTGTCAACCTGTTGAGCTTCATAGCAAAAGCCTCCGCCTCGACGGTCCTACCGGTCCCGCCTGCAGGGGTCAACCGAGCGTGGCATCCCAGCCAGGCATCTGCGGGTGTTATATTGAATCGCTCGCCATGGGAACGAGGCCGAGCTCTCCGTGATCGGCGCAGCTGCGACCGAGCGCCTCGTCGGCGAGATTCGGGCGGCGGTGCGCCGCCGTCCAGCGCATGAGGCCAAGCTGGCCGGGACGCTTCGCGCGGTCTCGCGCCATTCGGCCGAGCTGCGAAGCGAGCTCGTGATGGCGGCCGAGACGGTGGCGCGGCGCGGTTCTTTCACTCGTCCAATTTATGGGGCGGCCGTTCGTTCGCTCGGTGAGAGCGGGGAAGATCGCCTCACTCCGATTCTGTCCAAGGTGCTCGGCAGCGATGACGCCGGTGGGCTGTCGAGCCTCGCGGCTGCGTGCTTTACCAAAGACGTGTCGCTGGGCGCACCGCTCTCCAAAGTAGCGATGAGCCGCCATCCGGTGCTCGCGTTTGCTGCCGAGTTGGCGCGCCTCTTGCGCGGTGAGTCGCAAGGGGGACTCATCCAATCGCTGGCGCCGAAAATCAAGGAAGCACATCGCATCGCGCTCTGCAGCGAGCTCTTCGTCACGCTGCTCGATGCCGAGCCGTTGCCCCTGCAGGCGACGCCTGCGCTGGCTGTGCTACGCGATGCCGAGCGGCACTTGGGCCGCTGGCTCTTGCTCGGCGAGCTGGCAGCCCGCGCCGGGGATCCAAAGCCGCTCGAAGAAGCCCAAACGCGCGCTCGCGAAGGACCGGCCAGTGCGCGCGCGGCCTGGTCACTCGTAGCCTGGGCGCTCTGTCCCAGGCTCGGCGCTCCAGTCACTCGGCCCACGGTCGAGCTGATCGCGCGCCTGAGCGATCGGCCGAGCGCCGAGCGCGACGCTTCGTTTCTATTTCGACTCGCGACCGCGGGCGCGCCGGTCGCGATGCCGATGCTCGAAGGTATGGCCAAGGCGAGCAGCTCCACCGCAGAGGTATCGCTCCGGGCGTCGCTGCACCTGTGTCGCGATTACGGGCAGGAGCGCCAGTTCGGTGCGCTCGTGCAGGCCGCCAAATCCCCACGCAAGGACTCTTTGCGCGGGCTCGCTGCCGCCGCGCTCTACGATTGCGGTAAGAGGAACGAAGCCATGCTGCTCATCGGCGAGCTCGAAAATACCCGGCAACTGCCGGCGATCGGCTGGACGTCGCTCGTGCGCGCCGCGGCGGCTGGCGCGAACGCTGGGGCACTGGTGTCGGAAACCAATTTTCGGCGCGTGGAGCAGGGGAGCTGCGAATGAGGTGGCTCAGCCTCGCCGGCTGCATGGGTGCGCTCGCGGCGTCGGTAGCGACTGCGTCGGCACAGGCGCCCGTCGCGGCTCCGCCCGCTGCCAAGCCGCCGATCGAGATCCGGGCGCTCGACTATCGCGGTCAAGCGCTCGATCCGGAGCGGTCGCACGCGTCGTTCTCGCGGACGTTGCCGAGCGAGCTCGGAGGATTGCCGGGGCCCGACCGCGACGCCTTAGAGCTGCTGCTGGTGGCGCCTCCGGCGGCTTCCGTCGACAGCGTCGAGCTGTCGAGCCTCAGCGCCTCCGGCAAGCTGCTCGACATCTTGCCGCGCCTGCGCGCGGCACCGGTCACATGCCCTGGCGGCGTGGCGCCCGCGTCGGTCTGCCGCCGTACAGCCCCGATTCGTGCTGTTTTCGATAGTCTCGACCGCAATCACCCAGCCGCCCAGCAGCGAACCGTGATCGCCGAGCTCGGTGGGACACTCGAAGCATCGGTCGGTGGTAAGCGGCTGCTCTCGCTGCGGGTCGGCGGTCCGCGAGAGACGCGCTTCGGACCGATCGAACGGCTGCGGGCGCGCTTGCGCGTGTTCGTGCTGCGCTCCGCCTTGGCGAGTGACGACGCGAACAGCCGTCTCGTCATGCAGCGTGAGCTCGCCACTGCGGCCGGGCTCTGGGGGCAGTGCGGCATCGACTTCGAAGCGACCGTGCAACTGGTGGATCCTCCGCCGCCGCGTCTGCTCACGGTGGGGTGCGGGTTCGGTCAGCCGGCGTCGGGCGGTTCTCTGCGGGTCGGCAGCGGGCGCGACGTGGTACGGCTCGAGACGTCACCGGGTGAGCTGCCGATTTCGGTGGCGCTCCGCCTTTCGGCGGAGCTCGAGAGGCGTGGGCGGCGGGCCGCGGTTTTCGAGAATGAACGCACCAGCGACGAGAGCGCCGCCACCGCCGATTTATGGCTCAGCGGGCGGCCTTTCGACCCTCAGGCAGAGCCGCTATCGAACGACCCGACGATGCCGGTGTGCCTGGGCCAGGTCGACTTGAGTGATGGCCTCAACCATTTCCGTGACGGCGACGCCTTCGCCGGTACCGTCGAGGAGCGCGCGCTGCTACGCGCCTTCGACGACGCAGATCCGCGCACCATCGAGGTGTTGGTGGTACCGAGCTTCGCACGCAGCGAACGCATCGGTGAGTCGTTCATCGCTAGCCCCGGCTCGAGCCTCTCGAACGCCGTCATTATTGACCGCTGGGCAGTGCGGGCCGGCGCGCGCTCGTTCGCGTTCGCGCACGAGCTGGGGCACGTGCTCTTGGCGATGCCCGGTCACCCCGACGACTTTGGCATCGACCAATCCTGGTCCCTCATGGACGCCGACGTCGCCGACGCCACCATCTTCGGTCCCCGCAGGCTGTCCGTCGCAGATTGCGAAAGGGCAATCACCCAAAGCGGCCCCGGTAACGCAGCCCCGCTCCTGCGCAGCGTGCCTCTCACTTCGGCACTATGAAACTCAGCTCCGTGCCGCCCGCATACGCGTAGCTCACGAAGAAATCGAAACCGTCGACGATGAGCCCCACCGGTTGATTGGCGAGCACTCGGTGCACGCCGTCGTTTTGGCGACCGGCAGTGAGGTTGTCGGGGCGCGGCTTGCTCTGATCGATCTTGGGGAAGCTCAGCTGACAGGAGTAAACGACGAGGGGAGCGGGACCTCCGCGCGCCTCGTCCGTCAGGCCGTCCGCCGACTCTTTCTCGCAAGTCGCCAGGTCGCTCACCAGCTGCCCGTCGAGCGCCACCCCCGCGTCGGGCGGGGCGATGATGCGCACGAAGTCGAAGCTGTACTTGTCGGGCGTCAAAAACACGTAGCTCTGCCGGAACTGTTCGACCGGCGGAATGATCACCAAGCTCGGGTCACCACCGGGCAAATCGCTGGGCAGACTGGCGTCTTCTTGGCTTGGGGAGACGCTCGACACCGCGACCGGCTCGTCCGACTCGATCATGAAATGGCGCGTGCTCGACAGGTCGACGAAGTCGCCGAGCCCGCTCAACACGAAGTCGCTCTGGGCGCCCTCGAGCGTGGTCGTCACGTGCGCGCCGGCTTCGGTGGTCGCGATCACGCGAAAGTACTCGGACTGCTCGGCAATGCCGACGGCTGCGCCCGCAGCGAGCACGGCCTTGGTGCGATTGGGCGACACGCTGGCGACGAAGTGCTTGCCGGCGGTGCGCACGTGGTCGAGCTGCTCTTCCAAGTGATCGGCGCAGCAGTTGCGATCGCGCAGGGTCTTGAAATACGGCGCGTCGGAGGCCTCGCTGCCCGTGTAGGCGACCAGCGCCTTGTCTGCCGAAACGATCGTGCCCGTGAAATCGGCGTTGAAATCACCGGTCTCGAGGTTGGCGACCTCGAACGGCTCGAGCGTGAGCTTCAGCTCGTCTCCGGCCTTCACCTCCGGGATGCCGTCGCCGCCCACGATGCGCGCGGTCGTCTTGACGGTGACGTGCGTCTCTTCGCGCGTGCCGACCAGGGTCAGGAAGGTGCGCAAATCGGCTTGGATCGTGCTCTTGAAGTTGGTGTTCGGATCGCCGGTGGTCGCGATGGTTTGTGGCCACGCGAGCGCCGCGTACATCACCGCTTCGGTGCTCGAGCCCGGGTCGAGCGCCTCCGTGGGCTTGAGCAGCGAGGCGTCGTTCGAAAACACGTTCACGTTCTCGAGCGGGTTGAACTGGTACGCGACCACCGGAAACGACGAAGTGACTCGGTAGGCATGGCGCGTGAGCGCAGTATGGGTGCCGGTGTTGAAGGTGCCGTCGGCCGAGCCGTCCACCTCGCGCGGGCCGAGCTTGAACACGCGCAGACTGAACGGGGGGATGCGCGCGCGTGCCACCTCGGTAACTTGCGGCTCCTCGCCTGGCAGCGCGTCGTCTTGGTCGATCACCACCTCGGTGGTGACGACCGGATCGGGGTTCGAGATCACGACCGCGAACTGCTGGGCCGCCGCATTGAGCGAGTCGCTCACCTTCGCGTTGTCGAGGTCGACCGGCCAGTACTCGCAGCCGACGTTGCTGCGCCGGCGCCTTGCATCGCTGCACAGGTTGACGCACGAACCGTCGCGGCAGGCCTGGAATTTCGCGGGATCGCAGGTTTCGACGAAGCCGACGTGTTGACCGGCTTCGTCGCACACGTAGGCGTCGAGGCCGTCGCAGCTTCCGGCGCCCGGGTGGCACGGCGTGCAGCTCAGGGTGTCTCCGTTGCACACCTGATGGTCGGCAGCACAATCTTGCTCGAGCTCGTAGAGCACTCCGCCCAGCGCGTTCACGCAGCGTTCGAGGTGCTCGCCGTTGCAGCGCCGGTCGCCCAAGTCGCACACCGGGGGCGGTGGGGTGGTGTCGGGCAGCCAGCGGTCGGTCTTGTCGTAGCCGCACGCAGCCAGCGCAGCGCCTGCGCCGAGCGCGAGAGTGACGAGACGGAATCGAACGCGGGGAAACAACTCAGTGCTGGGTGAAGAAGACGTCGGTGGCGTAGGCGTTCCAGCCGCGCGACTCGAGTTGGCGATAGCGCAAGCTGCCGTAGTCGAAGTCTTCGATGTGGGCGAGCGTGGCTTGAATCGCGAGCGACCCGACGGGCAGCCCCGCTCCGAGCGCGGACAAATCGGGCAAATGCAGCTCGTTTTGCGGCCCGG
>JBEHXA010000561.1:0-5161 GCA_048498935.1 Myxococcota bacterium | reverse complement strand
GCGACGCGGACTTGCCTGCGCGGCGGCTAGCTGGGCTTGAGCCGGTACACGACCCACATCACCAGCACGACCCACATCAGCACGATGCCGACGAACGGGCCGTCACGCAGCATCTCTTGCGTCGGGCTCTCGGACTTGGGGCGAGTCTTGACCAGCTGCAGAAAGCGGCCGACACCGAGCAGCACGAACAAGGAGCTGGGCCACAGGTTGCCGGAGCGGAAAAAAGCCTGCGTGCGCGGATCCAGCGTGTACACCAGGTAGGTCGCGACCGTGGCGACGCCCGTCACCGCCAGCGCCAAATCGAGCCCGCGCTCGCTGTACTGCTCGAGCGCGGCGCGCTGCAGCGACGCCTTCCCGGCGGCGGCCGAGAGCTCGTGCCGCCGCTTGCCGAAGCCCAAAAACAGCGCCAAGAGCGCGGTGCACACGAGCAAGTAGTTCGAGACCGGCGTGTGCGTGGCGTAGCCGCCGCCCATCACGCGCAGCACGAAGCCAGCCGCGATGAAGCCCACGTCGAGGTACGCGACATGCTTCAGCTTGAAGCTGTAAGCGACGTTCTGCGCGAAGTAGACGGCCGCCACCAGCGCGAACGCGGGCTCGCGGAAGTACGCCCACGAAAGCGAGCCGACGACCAGCACGCCCGCCAGCACCCGCGCGACCGGCACCGGCACGCGACCCGACGGGATCGGGCGATAGCGCTTGAGCGGATGACGTTGGTCGGCCTCGATGTCGGCCAGATCGTTCATCGTGTAGACGGCGCCGGCCAGCAAGCAAAACACCAGGAACGCGACCGTGGCGTGCTCGAGCAACGCGACGTCGAAGATCTCCTTCGCGAACACCACCGGTGCGAGCACGAAGACGTTCTTCACCCACTGGTGCGGTCGAATCGTCCGGATCACGCCGCCCAGGCGCCACAACAAGCCGGAGCCTTCAGGCGGCACGAACGCGCTGCTCGGAGCCCCGCGCGACGACGGCGGATCGGAAGTGACGCGCCGGCCCGAGCCTGGTTCGGCGCCGGGCGGAGCGCTGCGGAGATCTGGTTCAGCCATCGAGCGGTGCGGACAATAGCCCGTTGTGCCGGCCGGACAACCCCGCCCAGACCGGTCGACACGGCACCTTCTCGCCGAGGCCATCGGCTATTCTCCCGCCCGATGTCAGAGGCCGAGTTCGAGCGTCACCGTAAATTGGTCGCAGCGGTCAGGGCGCACGACCACCGCTATCACGTGCTCGACGACCCTCAAATCTCCGACAGCGAGTACGACGCCCTGTACGCCCAGCTGCGCGAGCTCGAAAGCCGACACCCAGAGCTCGCCACGCCGGACTCGCCCACGCAGCGCGTCGGTGGAGCACTGCGCAGTGATTTGCGCAGCGTGCCGCACGTGGTCCCGATGATGTCGCTCGACAACACCTACGGCAAGGACGAGCTGGCCGAGTTCATGCGGCGCGTCCGGCAGGGCCTGCCGGCGGCCGCGGAGCCGTCGTTTTGCGTGGAGCCCAAGCTCGACGGCGGCAGCATCGAGGTGCTGTACCGAGACGGCAAGCTCAGCCAGGGCTCGACGCGCGGCGACGGCCAGAGCGGCGAAGAGATCACGCAAAACCTCCGCACGATTCGCTCGCTGCCGTTGACGATTCCCTACACCGCGCCGCTCACGCTGCGCGGTGAGGTGGTGATTTATCGGCGAGATCTGGCGCGCATCAACCAGGCTCGCCTGAGCGCCGGCGAGGCGCCGTTCGCGAACCCACGCAACGCTGCGTCGGGCAGCCTACGCATGCTCGACCCGCGCGTCGTTGCCGAGCGCCCGCTGCGTGTGATGGCTTGGCAGGTGGTGGAGGGCAGCCAACTGTCGCCCACGCACTCCGGCTCGCTCGACGCTCTGGCCGAGCTCGGCCTGCCGACGCATCGCTTGCACAAGGTCTGTCACTCGTTCGAAGAGGTGTGGGAGGCAATCCAAGCGATCGACCAGGCGCGCAAGGACTACCCGTACGAAACCGACGGCGCCGTGATCAAGGTGGACGCGTTCGCGCAGCAAGCCATCTTGGGCGCGACCGCCAAGTTTCCGCGCTGGGCGATCGCCTATAAATTCGGGGCAGAACGCGCCTCGACGCGGGTCCTCAGCATCGACGTGCAGGTCGGTCGCACCGGCACGCTCACGCCGGTCGCCAACCTCGAGCCCGTGCAGCTCGCCGGCACCACCGTGAGCCGCGCCTCGCTCCACAACGCCGAAATCGTGGCCGCGCTGGGCGTGCATGTCGGCGATCGCGTGGTGATCGAGAAGGCCGGTGAGATCATCCCGCAGGTGCTGTCCGTCGATCACGACGCGCGCTCGGCCGAAGCAGCCCCGTTCGTGATGCCGACCGAGTGCCCGTGCTGCGGTACACCGGTCGAGCGCGAGGAGGGACAAGTTGCGGTGTTCTGCCCCAACCCGCGCTGTCCGGATCGCATGAAGGGCGCGCTGCTCCATTACTCGCGCCGCTTCGCCATGGACATCGACAACTTGGGCGAGGTCCTCATCACCCAGTTGGTGGACGGCAGTCTCGTATCGGACGTGGCCGACCTCTACGGGCTCGAAGTGCCGCAGGTCGAAGCGCTCGAGCGCATGGCCAAAAAGAGCGCAGAAAACGTGGTCAGCTCGATCAGAGCCTCGCGTGAGCAGCCGCTCGACCGATTGATCACCGGCCTGGGCATCGACCATATCGGCCAGGTCGCGGCGAAGCAGCTGGCCGACACCGCGCGCAGTTTGGAACGGTTGCTCGGCTGGGATCGCGAGACCGCGCAAACCGAGCTCGGCAGCATCTCGGGCTTCGGACCCAAGATGGTCGAGAGCGTCGTCGACTATCTGTTCGCGCCCGACTCCCGTGCGTTGCTCGAAAAGCTGCTCGCTCGCGGCGTCTCGCGTGAGCAGCCCGTGCACGCCGCCAAGACCGAAGGCCCGCTCTTGGGCAAGAGCTTCTGCGTCACCGGGGTGCTCTCCAAAAAGCGCGAGGACGTGCACCAGGACATTCGCGACGCCGGCGGCGAGGTGCACGACAAGGTGCGGAAAGGCACCACGTTCTTGCTCGCGGGCGAGAAAGTCGGCAAGGCCAAGCTCGACGGCGCGCGCAAGTTCGGTGCGCGCGTGATCAGCGAGGCGGATCTGGCGGCCTTGATCCGCGGAGAAGAGCTGGCAGCGGCTGAAACATGAAGGCTTTCCGCGACGCCCTATCCCATCCCATGCTGCGCGTTGGCCTGGGCCTAACGGGTCTGGGGTTGTGCGCGCTGGCAGTGACTCGCGTCGCGTTCCAGGAGCGCACGGCGCCCGAGCGCTGTCCAGCGGGTATGGTCGCAATCGGTGAGCGCTGCTGTGGAGCCGGGCAACGCGTGGTCTCCGGTCGCTGCGAGGGCGTCGCGACCCGCTGCGCCGCGACGCAGGATCCGAATCCAAGCGGTCAGTGCGTGGCGCGACACGGCGTGATCAGCTTGCCGGGCGGCGTGCTCGATCTCGGCGCGGCCGATTGGGAGGGGGTGAGCGGCGAGCGCTTTTCGCGCACCGAGGTCGGTCCGTTTCGCCTCGACATGACCGAGGTCACGTACGAGCGTCTCGGAGCGAACAATCCAGAGCCTGGGCTGCCAGCGGTGGAGATCACCGCCACCGCTGCGGAAGCCTTTTGCCGCAGCCAAGGCGGGCGCTTGCCGACCTCGGCCGAGTGGGTGTGGGCGGCTGCAGGCGCGACCTCACGCCGCTACGCGTGGGGCAACAGTGGGCTGGTTTGTCGGAGAGCGGCGTTCGGGCTCGTGAAAGGGCCCTGTTCGGACAGCGAGCAGGCGGAGCTGGCTGGCTCGCGACCTGACGGCGCAACTCCGGAAGGCATCCTGGATTTGGCGGGAAATGTGGCCGAATGGACGCGCGAAGCAGGCGACGGCGGCTTCTCGGCGCGCGGCGGCTCCTACCGCTCGCGCTCGGCTGCCGAGCTGAAGTCGTGGGCCACCACCCAATGTTGCAGCGGCAGCGCCGCCAAGCGGGACATCGGCTTCCGCTGCGCGTATGACCCGTAGACCATGACGGCTGCGGTCTTGTGCATCGGCACCGAGCTCACTCGCGGTGAGCTGGTCAACACCAACGCCTCGTGGCTCGCCGAGACACTGACCACGGCGGGACTCGAGGTGACGAGCGTGGACTGCGTGGACGACGATCGCGGGCGCATCGAAGCGTGCCTGCGCCGTCTCGCGAGCGAGCATGCGCTGGTCGTATGCACGGGCGGTCTCGGGCCGACCACCGACGACATCACCACCGAGTGCGCCGCGCGCGTGGCCGGGGTGGAGCTGGTGCGCGACGCCGCCTCGCTCAAGGCGATTGAAGAGCGCTTCGCGCGCTTCGGGCGCACGATGGCGCCCTCCAACGCGAAACAAGCGGACTTTCCGGCTGGCTCGCGTGTTTTGCCCAACGCTCACGGCACTGCCCCGGGCTTTCGCATCGAGCTGGGCCGCTGCGCCGCGTACTTCATGCCCGGCGTCCCGAGCGAGATGAAGGCCATGTTCGAGGCCAGCATTGCGCCCGATTTGGGCGCCCTCGTGACCGAGCCACGGCACCAAATCGTGCTGCGCACCTTCGGCTCACCGGAGTCGGAGGTAAACGATCTGCTAGCTGGCGTGGAAGAGAGCTTCGGCGTCGTGATCGGCTACCGCGCTACGCTGCCCGAGATCGAAGTGAAGGTGCTGGCCCGAGGTGCATCGCGAGACGACGCCGCCGGCCTGGCGCGCCGCGCCGCGGACGAAGTGCGCGCACGCCTGGGCGACCGCGTCTACGCCGAGGGTTTCGGGAGCTTGCCCGACACCGTCGGCGCGCTGCTCAAAGAGCGCGGCAAGACGCTGGCCGTGGCCGAATCGTGTACCGGCGGCCTCGCCGCAGAGCTGATGACTCGCTTGCCGGGTGCTAGTCGCTACTTCCTCGGCGGGGTCGTGGCTTACGACAATCGCGTCAAAGAGGGGCTGCTCGGAGTGCCGGCCGCGCTGATCGCTGCTCACGGCGCGGTCAGCTCGGAGGTGGCGCGGGCCATGGCGGAGGGCGCGCGGGCGCGTTTAGGCGCTGATTTTGGGCTCGCTTTCACCGGTATCGCGGGTCCAGACGGCGGCACCGCGCAAAAGCCGGTCAGGCTTGTGCAACGGGCACTCGCGGGGGCCGCAGGC
>JBEHXA010000560.1:0-5173 GCA_048498935.1 Myxococcota bacterium | reverse complement strand
TGGATTGAGAATCAGCTGACGGCGCGCTCGGCTGACGAAGCCCAAAGGTCCCCGTCAGATTTTCGCAAGGACGCCGGGGCTTGAACGTCCCGCGGCTATCCCCTGTTCGCCTGTTCGCGCAATCGGCAATGAGGTCAACCAGAGCGTCGGCGCAGCCCCGGCGCCCGCCGCGTCGCGCGTCGCGTGCGCGTCGATGCCACGAGCGTGCTCGGCGCCACCGAGCGGCCGTGCGTCGAGGTTGCGGTCAGGACGAGGTGCCAATCTGAACCCAGGGATTCGAAAACCTGGAACCGGGAGGCGCGAGAAGCCTTTCCGATGCTTGGTCGTGAAGCCGAATCAAGCTCCGTCCAAGTCGCGCTGACAAAATGACTATCTGCCCGCCAAAGAGCTCGACCAAGCCCGGGGATGCCCACGACCGTTCCGCGCCAGCGTTGTTTCGACGGAAGCGTTGCCCTATCTTCGCGAGTTCGGCTCTGGGGCGGGAGCCGCGATTTAAGGACGCTGGACCGTTGGAGCATGCATGGCGATTGTGGAGAGCAAAGCTTCGACACCCGTTAAGAAAACGCGGCGTAGCAGCAACGTGCCGGGGCAACTCTACGGCTACCTGCTTCAAGTTACTCGCTCCGTCGCCCATCTCCTTCGAGCGCAGCAAGGCCAGTCCGTATCCGTCGAGCACCTAGACGATGTTGCCACGCAGGGCACCGATGGACAGGTTGCGGAACAGGACAAGAGCGGTATCGCGCACAACCCCGTCGCCGACCGGAGCATCGAGCTATGGAAATCTCTCCATAACTGGGTCTCCGCGATCCGCGGCGGAGCGCTGAAGTCTGGGACGAAATTCGTCCTCTACGTTGCACAGAATCACCATGGGAGCGTCATCGACAGAATCCACTCGGTCGCAAACAAGGCCGACGCGGATAGACTGATCGATACGCTGCGCGCGGAGTTCTGGGGCAAGCCGCTGGAGTATGCCGTCCGCGCAAAGCTGCCGAAGGACCTCGGAGAGCATGTGAACGGCGTGCTGTCAGCCTCCGACGAGGTGCTGGCTCTCCTCTTCGTGAACCTCACCCTCGAGAACGGTTCTGGATCACCGAACGACGACCTTCTGCCGCTTATCGCCGAAAAAGCCATCAGCGAGGAGGCTCGTGAGGATGTGCTAAAGCACCTGCTCGGCTGGGCGAAGCGCACGATCGAAAAGCACATCGAAAAGAAGCAGCCGGCTATCCTTGCATGGGAAGACTTCCACAAGCAGCTCGTAGGCGCCGCCAAGAAGTTCGACCGCTCTGACAACGTCCTAACGCCGGTGCACGTCGATATCTCGAGCGCAGACGTCGACAGGGAGTTGAGGGCGCGGACGTATGTCCGGCAGCTCGATGCTTTGAGATGCGAGGAAAGCGACTTGGTCCGCGCCGTAAACGACTTTCTCCGCTCGGCCGTTGACCGAACAACTTGGAGTGAGCAGGGCGACGTTCTTGAAGGTAGTTTCGGGGAGTTCGAGGACGGGCTTGAGCGCGCGTGGCGAAGTCAGAAGACTCGCATTGATATCGAACAGAAGGCGGCGGTCGAGGAGGACCGAGGGCGACTGCTCTACGCGAACTGTGTTGGACTGCAAATCCGATTGCAGGGCATGGATCTTCCCGCACACTTTGTTCCCGGTAGCTTCCATACCCTCGCTGAGGTGCTGCGAGTGGTGTGGCACCCGCGCTACCGCGACGTTGCCGCTGGCAACAAGAGCCAAGGAGCGTCAGCTGGCGCAGAGGCCGAGGGCGATGACATCCAGGGAGGAGGCGGCTCGTGACCGACTTGCTCAACGAGGTCCAGGCGATTCAGAACCCCGCGCTGGGAGCGGTGCTGCTCTGGCGCTTCGTCTGCGGCTACAGTCCGGAGGCGAGGCCCAACGGTACACCCTTGCCTTTGGTCTTTTTGGTGCTGCCGCTCGCGTTTCACGCGAAGTCACTAGACCAGGTGATCGGCACGCAGATGGGCTCCGGGCTCCGAAAGTTCGAGGAAAAGTTCAACGACAAGGGCGATGTTTTGCTATCGATTCAGCCGCGGATGCTGGCGATGCGTGAGCTCTCGCTGCGTTCGCTTCGAATTGGCATCAGCACGGGACTGTTGACGCTCGTCCCCCAGGAGGCAGTGGTTTGGCCCCGATCACGCGCGGCTGCACCGGCGGAGACCAAGACCGTTAACGACCTCCTGAAGTCAGCCGAGAAGCTTGGGACGTGGTGCGGCAACGTCTCGCTCTTCGAAGTTGCCGGCCTGCTCAAGGTGGAATTCTGACATGTACCTGCAGTTCAAGAGCCTTGTCCTTTGGCCCCGCAACGAGGAGCTCGAGCCTCGAGTCGTTCGGTTTGCCGAGGGCAAATTGAATGTAATCACCGGGGCCTCGAAGACTGGGAAGTCCGCGGTCATCCCAATCATCGACTACTGCCTCGGCTCCGAACGATGCGCCGTGCCCGTGAAGACGATTCGCGACGCTTGCTCGTGGTTTGGCGTCGTCATCATCACGAGCGAAGGCGAGAAGCTCCTCGCTCGGCGCGAGCCCGGGAGTCACCAGAGCACCGGAGATATGTTTCTGCTTGAAGGGGAGACCGTTGAGGTCCCTCACTCGGTACTCGAGAAGAACGCCAATGTAGATTCTGTGAAGCGGATGCTCGACAAGCTTGCCGGGCTGTCAAACCTCGGATTCGATCCGTCTGGGCTCACCAGTGGGTTCAAGGGGAGACCCAGCTTTCGCGATCTCCTCGCATTCGCGTTCCAGCCGCAAAACATAGTCGCTAACCCTGACGTTTTGTTCTTCAAGGCTGACACCATGGAGCACAAGGAGAAGCTCCGAACCATCTTCCCGTATGTGCTGGGCGCTCTGACCCCAGACGCTCTGGCTAAACGTTGGGAAATCGAACAGCTGGTGCGCGAGCTGCGACGGAAGGAACGCGAGCTAGACGCTCAACGCGGCGCGTCCACCAAGTGGCGCGCAGAACTCCAAAACTGGGCGTCGGAGGCGCGTGACTTTGGGCTACTTGCGTCCGAGCTGGCTGCGCCTGGCCGTAGTGATCAAGAGTTCCTTGCTGCGCTCGAGGGAATAGTCATCAAGACGTCCGCAGATGCGGAGGTATCAGAGAGCAGCTTTGACGCAGCGGCAACGGAAAGCACCGCACTCGACAAGGAAGAGGGTGACGTCACGCTGGCACTCGTCGAAGTTAAGACTCGCCTCGACAACATGACCAAGCTCCAGTCAACGGTCACCGACTATACTGATGCGCTAAGAAAGCAGCGAGACCGCCTTCATCTCTCGCGTTGGCTGCGCGGCCTCGCCGAAGCCGCGCCCGCTACCTGCCCGGTCTGTGGCAGTGGGTTCGATCACGCCAATAGCGAAATCGATAACCTCTGCGATGCGCTTGCGAACGTGGAAGCAAACGCTCGACAGCTTGAGCCCATCCCTGCAGTGTTCGACAAGGAGCTGGTTGATGTTCGCACCCATCTGCGACGCCTCACGGACAACCTGAAGGGAGTTCGAGCGCGCCAACAGGCCGTCGAAACGCGGTCGAAGGTCATCCGGGAGGAAGGCTGGCGTCGAGCCACCGTCGATCGCTTCCTCGGTCGAATGGAGCAAGCGCTAAAGGTCCTAAGGGCGCCGGATAGCGACGCCGACTTCGCCGCAGAAACCAACGAACTCAGAACCCGGATCGAGGACCTCCGTGCTGGTTTGTCGGAAGGCGCCGCGCGTGATCGGCAACGGGCTGCCTTGGCCCGCGTGTCGGCAACGATGGCCCGCGTCCTTACTGACCTCGATTCGGAACGCCCGAACGATCCCGCCGAGCTGAACATCGACGACCTGACAATCCGCGTGACCGGGAGCTCTGGCCGCCCCGACTTCCTCTGGGAGATCGGCAGCGGCGCGAACTGGCTCTCGTACCATGTCGCCGCGATGGTTGGACTACACGAGCTGTTCCTCAGCCAAAAAGGCAACCCAGTCCCCAGCGTGCTCGTCCTCGACCAGCCCAGCCAAGTTTACTTTCCGCGCACGCTCGCCAAAGAGGCGAAGCCGGGCGATGATCCATCACTCGGTGACGAGGATGTGGCGGCGGTCCGGAAGGTATTCGTCGCGCTGGCTGCGGCCACGAAGGCGTACAAGGGCCTCCAAATCTTGGTGCTCGATCACGCGGGCCACGAGGTGTGGAGGGAAGTAGACGTGCACCTTGTCGAGGAGTGGCGTGACGGGAAGGCGCTCGTGCCGCCGGCGTGGCTTGCCGGTTGATCCGCGAGCACCGTGCATATGGGTGAAGAGTATCGCGCTCTCCTCCGACCCGAGCTCGACGACAGGTGCGCGGTTGACAGAATACTCGCTAGACGCGGCGTGGTCCGAATGTAAGCGCTGCGTGAAGCCCATCTTTATGGCCGAGCGGCCAGTGTCTAGACGGGGATGGTGAACGAGCAGAGCGGGGCGCTGAGTTCGTCTGGGTCGAGCTTGGCTCGCGTGGCGGGCCAGTTGTGGGGCACGAGCTCGAGGTACCGATCTCGAGGCCAGTACGGCAGGATGCGTAAGACCTCGTCGAGGTACTGCTGGGGATCGATCGAATGCAGGCGGCACGAGGCAATGATGGTGAAGATGGCGGCTGCGCTCTCAGCGTGCGCGTCGCTGCCATAGAACATCCAGTTTTTGCGACCGACTACGATCTTTCTCAGCGAACGCTCGGAGCGCGTGTTGTCGAGCGGCAGCTTGCCGTCGTCGAGCACGCGGCGAAGCTCAGCCTCTTGATTGAGGGCATAGCCGATGGCGCGTGTAGCCAGATTGCGACCATCAGCGGATGCGCGTGCCTCCCTGACCCACTGAAAGAAGCTATCCATGAGCGGACGCACGTGCTGGTCGCGCATCAGCTTGCGCTGAGCCGGAGCCAGCTTACGGAAAGCGTTGTCCGCGGCGTAAATGGCGCGAATGCGCATCAAACCTTGCACGCCAACCGGGTAACGACAGATCCCCGCCTCAAAGAAGTAGCGCCGACAGTGCGCCCAACATCCAACGAGTTTGATTTTTTTGTCTGAGTCCGAGTCCGTTGGCGGTCCGCGATCGAGGATATCGTAGACGTTGCTCGCGTCACTCTGCAGGTAGCCTCGAAAGCCGCCGAACAACTTCTTCACGAAGTCTTGCGTGTGCTTCTCGGCGTACGCG
>JBEHXA010000559.1:0-5181 GCA_048498935.1 Myxococcota bacterium | reverse complement strand
GAAGAGCTGGTGCGCACCCAGCTCCGTCGCTCGCTCGAACGTCGCGGCTACGCGGTCGAAGAGGCGAGCGACGGTCTCAGCGGCGTAACGGCCGCCGCACGGCTCGAGCCCGACGTGCTCATCATCGACATGACCATGCCGGACATCGACGGCGCCGAGGTGGTACGGCGCGTGCGCGCGGCCGGGTCACGCGCCGCGATCGTGCTGTCTTCGGGCTATCAAGCTGCGGCAGCCGCCGAACGGCTCGGTCCCGACGCTTACCAGGTGTTCTTGCCCAAGCCGTTCGGGCTCAATGAATTGGTCGACGCGGTCGAAAAGGCGCGCTCGCTCGTGTGACGCGCCACCTCACGCCACCTTGGCGAAATCGAAGCGACGCCTTACGCTTCCTGGGATGCGGCTGACGGCGCTTTTGGTTTTCCTTGCGGTCTCGGCAGCGCGCCTGGGGCTTTCGTGGCTCAATTTGCGGCATCTGGCGCGTGAAGGGCATCGCGTTCCGCTCGGGTTGGAGGGCGAGGTAGACGCGACCCGCCTCGGCCAAATCAGCGCTTACACGGCCGAGCGCGGGCGCTTTGGTCTCGTGCATGGCGCGCTGTCGGCGCTCGTCACCGCGGCGTTCGTGTTCGGCGGTGGCCTCCCCTTCTACGATCGCTTCACGCACAGCCTGTCGGCGTCGTTCGTCGGGCAAGGCGTGCTCTTCGTGCTCGGGCTTTCGGTGCTCGGCTCGTTGCTCGAAATCCCCTTTCAGCTCTACGGCACCTTCCGTATCGAAGCGCGCCACGGTTTCAATCGACAAGGCTGGGGCCTGTGGTGGGCCGACTGGGCAAAGGGTCTGCTGCTCTCACTGGTGCTCACCGCGGCGCTCGTCGCCGGTGCCCTGGCATTGGTTCAGGCAACGCCGAACAGCTGGTGGATTTGGGTGAGCGCGCTCATCGCAGGTGTCAGCCTGCTGATGACCTTCATCTCCCCGTACGTGATCGAGCCGCTCTTCAACAAGCTCGAGCCCCTCGAGGTGGACGGCTTGTCAGACCGAATTCGCTCGATGACCGAGCGGGCGGGCGTGAGCGTAGGGCGCGTGCTCAAGGTAGACGCATCACGGCGCAGCGGCCATTCCAACGCCTATTTCACCGGTTTGGGTCGCGTCAAACGAGTCGTGCTCTTCGACACGCTGCTCGCCCAAATGAGCCACGCACAAATCCTGGCCGTGCTGGCGCACGAGCTCGGACATTGGAAAAAGCGCCACATCCTGATCCGCATGCTGGTGATGCTCGCGCTGCTGGTGGGCGGCGCCTTCGTGGCTCACCTCCTGATCCCGTCGGCGCTCTTTCCTCAGCTGGTGGGCGCTGCCGATCTGTCGTTCACGGCGCGGTTGGTAGTGATGATGGTGCTCGCGTCCGTCGTCACCTTCCCGCTCACGCCGCTATTCTCGGCCTGGTCACGGCGCGACGAGCGCGAAGCCGACCAGTTTGCGGTAGAGCTGCATGGCGCCGCCGGAGATCTCGCGGACGCGCTCGGCAAGCTCGGCACCGAGAACCTGTCGAACTTGCACCCGCACCCGCTCTACGCGGCCTTCTACTATTCGCACCCGCCGCTGGTCGAACGCATCGGCAGCTTGCGGGCGCTCGCCGGCGCAGCCGGTTAAGCGAACTGCGCCGAGCGCGTAACGACGATCGGCTCGCCGCGCGTCACAATCATGGTGTGCTCGAACTGCGCGCCGATGCTGCCGTCGGGCGTGCGCAGCGTCCAACCGTCGTCGGCCTCGACGATGCGCGTCGCGCCCGTAGTCAAAAACGGCTCGATCGTGATGACCAGCCCCTCGTGGAGCACATCGCGGTTACGCGCCTCGAAGGTATTCGGCACGTTCGGCGGCTCGTGAATGTGCCGCCCGACTCCGTGCCCACACAAGTCGCGCACCACACGAAACCCCGCGCCCTTGGCGCGCCGCTCTACAGCGCGACCGATGTGACGAATCGGCGCGCCCGCCCGCACCTCGCGCATCGCATCGCTGAGCGCCGCGCGCGTCGCCGACAGCAACGCGCTCAGGCGCGGCTTCACCTCACCCACCGCAAAGCTCGCGCCGCTATCGGCCCAATACCCGTCGAGCTCCGCCGAAACATCGATGTTCACCAGGTCGCCCGCGCGCAGCACACGCTCGCCCGGAATCCCATGCGCCAGCTCGTCGTTCACGCTGATACACGTCGTCCCCGGGAAATCATAAGCCAACTGCGGCGCCGATCGCGCCCCATGCCGTCGCAACACCTCGCGCCCAATCGCATCGAGCTCGCGCGTGCTGATACCCGGCGCCACCTCGGCCCCCATCGCGTCCCGCGCCTCCGCAACGGCCGCCCCCGCCCGCCGCAACCCTTCCACATCGTCCTGACCGTCGATCGACATTCCCCCAAGCCTACGAGAAAACCGAGCAACCCGCACCCAACCGAAAGGGGGGCCCACGAAGGCGTTCTCAAATTGGCACGACCGCTCGCCGTCACTGCTTCGCGATAGGAACGGGCGCGGCGGGGCGAGCGGCGCGAGGGCGAGGGATGAGCGTGTGGCGTCTGCGGGAGCGGGATGCGGTCGCCGAGATGCGCGTGAGCTCTCCCAAATCTGATCAGGGGGTGGCTCAGTTTTGGGAATCGCTGCACAGTTTTGGGAGAGCGATGCCCCGTCCCCCGACGGAGTAGGCTCAGCACCGAGCGCTCCAAGTCGCCGCCGCGACCGATTGCCGCTGCAGCAGTTTCTCTACGACAAGGTGCCCGCGCGCTCGCTTGAAATTTTCCTGCGGGAACGAGCCCGGAGCTCCCTGGTCTTCTCGAATCGGGGCGTGTAGCTTCGGGGGTGCCATGAAGATTCAGACCGCGACGATCGAGCGATTGCGAGACGCGCTGCTTCAGAGTGGGCGGAGGCCGAGCACGGTGATGTCGTCGGCGTACGAAACGCTGACGCGCGAGGGACTGCTGAGCCCCGAGGAAGCGAACGCGCTCAATCGTGTCGATCCGCTGGCGGAGGCGATGTTCTTGATGATGTCCGCCGACGGCAAGGTCGCCGAGGCGGAGCGCGATGCAGTGCGGGGCGCGATTCGCGGTTTGACCGATAACTTACTGCGCAGCGGCACCATCAACGTGATGCTCGAGAATTACGAGCAGCGGCTGAGCGAACAGGGCCGTGACGCGCGCCTGCAGGAGATTGCCTCGGACATCGCCGAAGAGACGAGCGAGGCCGAGGGGGCGTTCGCGCTGTCGGCCGCGATTGCGCTGGCCGATGACGAGATCACCGATGAAGAGAATGCCTTCATCAACCAGCTGGCGGAGTGGTTCGGTATCAGCACCGATCGCGCGGGCGAAATTCTCGATCAGCTCGAAGAAGATCGCGAAGCGTGATCAGCGCTTCGGCGTGACCGGCACGCAGCCGAGCTCGTCGGGCGCACCGACGCTCGAGCCGCCGACGCTGGTCGAGATGTCGATCAGGTGCTGCCGAAAGCGCGCGACGCCCAGCGCCTCCGACGGCAGCGACAGCGAGCGCGGGATGTGACCGTCGAGCGCGAACGGACAAGCCGAAAGCTGCGCCGGCTCGCCCTTGCGCAGCGTGAGGCGCACGAAAAAGCTCTGCTTGGTCCAAGGCCGATCGTCGTGACCGGCGAACACGAAGTTGCCGAGGCTGTAAACGATCGGACGACCGTCTACCCAGCCGACACCCTGCGGCACGTGGGGGTGGTGACCGATGATGGCGTCGACCCCGAGTGCCATCATCGCTTTGACGAAGCGGCGCGTGCGATCGACGGGCGCGTCTACGTACTCTTCACCGCCGTGGTAGCTCACGAGCACGAAATCTTGCTCGCGGCGCGCGCGCTCGATGCCCGCTTGAAGGCGCGTCGCGTCCGCCCAAGCCACGTAGTTTTGCCCCTCGTGCTTGCTGAACTGCCCTTGGTTCCAAATGTGCGTGACCGCGAACAGCGCCACCTTGAGCCCGTTCACCTCGATGACGGCAGGTTGATACGCCTCATCCGCGCTTCGGCCCGTGCCTGCGAACGGCACGCCCGCGCGCCGAAGGTTGTCGATGGTTTCGAACAGCGCGCTCTTGCCGTAGTCCCAAGCGTGGTTGTTCGCGGTCGAGATTAGCGACAGCTTGGCGCGAGCCAGCACATCGGCGCCGCCCGGCGGCCCCGTGAAGATCAGCCGGTGGTACGGGTTCTGCGTGACGCCGTTCTGATCGCTGAGCTGCGATTCGAGGTTGGCGAAGCGAGCGTCGGCTCCGGACCACGCCGGGCCGAGCTTCGCAAACGGGTCGTACGTCGAGTCTTTGAGGATCGCCTGGCCGCACTCACGGCCGAAGTTCACGTCGCCGCCGGCCGCGAGCACGATTTGCGCGTTCGGAGCCGGCCCGCTACTGGCCACCGGCTGAGTCGAAGGAGCTCCGGTTGCGGCGACGGGCGTGACCTGACGCTCCGGAGCGCGCGCGCCGGTAGCGACGAGGCGAGGCGGCGACGTGGGGGCCTGCGCATCCGCGCGTTCGCACGAAAGTAAGCAGCAACCGAGCGCGCAACTGAGCGGGACAGTGAGATGCAGCTTCACCCAAGCCCCAGCATACGCAGCGGAAACCGCGTACCGTAAAGAATCTATTTGCCCGGCGCTGAGCCTCGATTTACGTATCTGCCGTGAAAATCGCAGTTGTTGGGTCTGGTTATGTCGGGCTGGTCGCGGGCGCCTGCTTTGCCGATTCGGGTACCCATGTCACCTGCGTCGACGTCGATGAGCGCAAGCTCGAGAAGCTGCGCGCCGGGGAGGTGCCGTTCTTCGAGCCGGGGCTGTCGCAGCTGGTCAAGCGCAACTGGCCCCACCGCCTCGATTTCAGCTCCAATCTGGCCGATTCGATCCGCGGCCGCGAGATCGTGTTCGTGGCGGTCGGCACTCCGCCGGCCGAAGACGGCTCCGCGGACCTGTCGCACGTGCTCAAGGTGGCCGAGCAGGTCGCCCAGGCAGCCGAGCACCCGCTGGCCCTAGTATTGAAGAGCACGGTGCCGGTCGGCACGAACGCGCGCGTGCGCAAGCACATCGAGCCGTTCGCGAAGCACAAGATCAGCGTCGTCAGTAACCCCGAGTTCTTGAAGGAGGGCGACGCTCTCTCCGACTTCCTCAAGCCCGATCGCATCGTGGTCGGCGCCGACGACGAGATGGCGTTCGAGCTGCT
>JBEHXA010000558.1:0-5182 GCA_048498935.1 Myxococcota bacterium | reverse complement strand
GCCACCGGCGCAGCCGCGCAGGCCGCGGTGCAGCTCGGCGCAGGCGAGCTCCTGCGCGTGCTGGCCGAAGAGAGCGTCGCCGGTACCCCGGCGGCAGCCCGCGTCTCCGAGACCCTGCTGGCTCAAGCCAAGACCAGCGAGGACCCGCTCGAGCTGCGCGAGCTGTACGAACGCTTGTCGAAGCTCGACCGCGCGCGCGGCGACAACTCGAGCGCGCTGCTCTGGCAAAGCGCAATCTTGGAACGTTCGCCCGACTATTTGCCGGCGCTCCGCCGTGTCGAGCACCAGTACGTCGGCGCCAATCGCCTCGAGGAGCTCGAGCCCGTAGCGGCGCGCCTCGCAACCCTCACGGGTGGAGGCGAAGCCGACGCTCACGCACGGCTCGCAGCGCGTATCCGCATCCGTAGCGGCGCCTGGAGCAGCGTGGGCGAGCTGGTGGCCGGCGCTTTGGCGCAAGAGCCGCCGCGCTTGTGGGCTCTGCGCATGCTCGAAGCGCAGGCTCGCGCCTCCGACGACTCCGCCACCACCCTCGCGGTGACGCAAAAGCTGCAAGAGCGCGTGGAGCGGGCGGCCGACAAGGCCACGCTCATGCTGCGCGCAGCGGAAGCCGCAGCCCGGCTCGGACAGCTCGAGCAGGCCCAGCTGTCGCTCGAACGCGCCCTCACCCTCGTTCCCGAGCACCTCGTCGTGCTCACGACGCTCGCCGAAGTCCTCGAGGCGCGCGGTGACTTCCGGGCGTCCGCGCGAGCGCTCGAGGCACTGGGCGACGCGAGCACCATCGACGCGCACAAAGTCAGCGCCTGGCATCAAGCGGGCGTGCTCTGGCTCGACAAGGGCAATGACCCCGAGCGGGGGCGCGACGCGCTCGAGCGCGCCGTGGCGCTCGACGTGACCAACGAGGACGCGGTCGTGCGGCTTCAGGCGCTGTACGTGGCCAGCGGCGAGCGCGAAAAGCTCGCCGGCCTGCTGGAGCGTCGCCTCTCGCACACCACCGATCCGGAAGAGCGCGTCGCGCTCGAGGTCACGCGTGGCCGCGCACTGGCCGACGTGGGTGAGCGCGACCAAGCCAAGGCGGCGCTGGCCGCGGCGCTCGACGCCAACCCCGACCATGTCGAGGCGCTCGCCGCCTTCGCCGAGCTGTGCAGCCAAGAAGGCGATTGGAGCGCCGCCGAGCAGGCCTACATCCGGCTCGTACGTCACCTGCCGGAGCCGGCACGCCAGGCGCAAATCTACCGCAAGCTGGGCGAGCTCTACGACACCGCGCTCCCCAACGCCGAGCGCGCCGAGCTGGCCTACCGCGAGGTGCTCAAGCGCGATGCGGAAGACGGCGACACCATCTCGAGGCTGGTACAGGTCCTCGGGCGTCGCGGCATGGCCGACAAGGCGGTCGAGCTCCAAACCGAATTCTTGAGCCGCGCCCCTACCCCCGAAGCGAAGCGCGACCGCACCCTCGCCCTGGCGCTCGTCATCGAGCAGCTCGCGAACGACCGCAAGAAGGCCGAAGCCATCCTCGACAAGGCGCGCAAGGAATTGCCGCTCGATCACACCGTGCTCCGCGCGCTAATCGAGATGCACCAGCGCGCCAATGAGCAACGCGCGGCCACACTGCTGCTCGATCGCGCAGCCACCGACGCGCGGCGCGCGCTCGCCACCGGCCGCTTCGATCCGGCGCTGTTCGAAATGCTCGCCGCAGTCGCCGAGCTGCGCGGCGCCAGCGACGCCTCCTCGCTCGCGCTGGCAACCCTGCGCGCCCTCTCGGGCGAAGACATGCCGGTGTCGCCCACCGGGCAAGCCGCAGGCGACGTACGCCTCGACGATCAGCTCGCGCCCGACCTCGTTTCACCGGCGCTGCGCGGCTTGCTCAAGAAGGCTGGCGACGTGCTGGACGCCGCATTTCCGGTCGATCTGCGCGCGCTCAAAGCCGCCCCACTACCGGTGGCTTCGGCGCCCTTCGTCAGCTTCGTGCAGAACGTGGCGCAGTCGTTTGGGCTGCGCGGGCTCGAGGTTTTCGCCTCACCCGCGCTCGGTCCGGTCTGCATGCCCGTGAGCACCAATCCCCCGGTGCTGGTATTCGGGCAGTCGCTGCTCGATCACGCCGACGACGCCGGACGCTTCTTCCTCTTGATGCGCTGCCTCAAGATCATGCAAGGCCGCGCCTCCGCGCTGTCACGCACCGCGCCGATCGAGCTACCGGCGGTCATGAGCGCCTTCCTGTCGGTGTTCGCGAGCAACTGGGCGCCTCAAGGCGTCGACGCGAAAAAGCTCGCCGACACCAAGACAAAAATTCAGGGCGCGATGCGCGGTCGCCTCGACGACGACGTGCCAGTGCTGGCGCTCGAAGTCATCGGCAGCCTCGGTAACCGCATGAGCCAACTCGGCACTGCCGTGCATCAATGGGGCAACCGCGCCGGCTTGCTCGCCGTCGGCTCACCCAACGCGGCGCTTCGTGGCCTCGCGCTCGTCGCCGGACAGCTCGCCGGTCCCCCCGCGGGCCCCGAGCGCGTCAAATGGGTCGTCCGCAACCCCGAAGCCCGCGACCTCGCCGTCTTCAGCGTCTCCGAACCCTACGCCGAAGCCCGCGCCCGCCTCGGCATCCCACGCTGACAGCGCGCCCGCGGCCCCTTCTCCGATCGCCAATTCACTACGTGCACGTAGTCAATCGCGGGATGCCCACCCCCGTCCGTGCTCGGCCGGCGGCCTGCGCGCGGCCGACCCCTCCCCAATCGCGCGCGTCGCGCGCTCAGGGAGGGGTAGTCATCGCAAGGCTATGGCACCGCCGCGAGCGACATGGAGCGCGCCTCGACGACGGTGAACGTGACCGCTGACGTCGTCAGCGTACCGGCTTGGGCCTGCACGGCGTGACGTCCGGGCGTGAGCCTCCAGGCGCGCTGGAAGGGCGGCCTGAGTGGCTCCGTGGCGATTCCGTCGATGATGAAGCGGAGTGACGGCGTCGTCGCGCGGGCGGTGAGCAGGATTTCTTGGCGGGCGGGGCCGTCCGGATCGAGAGCGAAGGTTTGATCCTCCCGCGGAAAGGTGACGAGCAAGCTCGAGCTCTCGCTAGCAGGCGGGCAGCTGGGTGAGAGATTCTCGCCGAGCAGGGGGCGCCCCGCTTGGCGCGCCCACGCGACGAAGCGCGCGGGGTACCGCTCGAGCACGCGCGGCTCGCCCGCGCAACGCTCACCCACTTCACGGCCCTGGGCGTCGACGCGCGCTTCGACGTGCATGTCGCAAAGTTCAGTCGGCACACGACCAGGCGCGAAGGTCTCGCGCACGCGGTGGGTGCAGTGAGGACCGGGGCGTTTGCCGCTGAGCGCGCAAACCTCGGCGTGCGCCAAAAGCGCGGAAGCGACGAGCGGCGCCGGCTCGCGGCCGCGCATGGCGGCCAGCATCAAGTCGTGAAAGGCAGGGCCGGCAACCGTGATCCCGCTCGCATCGCGGAGCGGGGTACCGTCGAAATTGCCGACCCAAACGCCCACCGTGACTTCGTGCGTGTAGCCCACCGCCCAATTGTCGCGAAAGCCTTTGGACGTTCCGGTCTTGGCCGCGACCGCGAAAGGCAAAGCCAAAACCGAATCGCGCCCAAAGCCCGCTGCGCGCGCCGCGTCGTCGGCCAAAATGTCCGTGATCAGCGCCGCCTGCTCGGCGCCGAGCACCCGACGTGGCGCCACCTCGTCCACTCGTTGCTCACCAGCTGAGCCCGAAAATGAGCTCACTACGCGCGGCGCCATGAGCACTCCTCCCCGCGCCAGCGCCGCGTAGGCAGCCGTCAGCTCGAGCAACGTGACCTCACCGTCGCCGAGCGCGAGCCCGACACCATAGTGTTCAGCGTCGTCGGTGAGCGACGCGAAGCCGAAGTCACGGAGCAGCGCGAGCAGGCGCGGCGGACCGAGCTGCGCGCTGACCTCGAGCGCAGGCAAATTGAGCGAGCTCCCGAGGGCCTGGCGAAGCCGCACGGGGCCCCGAAAATGCTGATCGTAGTTGCGCGGTGCAAAGCTTCCGCCCGCCATCGCAAAATCGCGCGGCAAATCCGGTAGCAGCGTGGCGGGCGTGTACCCGAGATCGCGCAGTGCGGCGGCGTACACGAAGGGCTTGAGCGCCGAGCCCGGTTGCCGGCGAGCTGCGACGCCGTCGTTGGCTCCCAGGTGTCGTTCGTCGAAGTAGTCGGGGGAGCCCACGTAGGCGAGCACCTCGCCGCTGGCATTGTCGAGCACGAGGAGCGAGGCCGCGCCGCCGCCATGCTCGATCAGCGTCGGCTGGAGGGCTAGCGCGATGCGTTCGGCTTCGCGCTGTAGCTCGGCGTCGAGCGTGGTTCGGAGCAAGCGCACCGGTTGCCCAGCCACGACGCCGTAGCGCGCTGCCAGCGCAAAGCTCAAGTGCTCGGCTCCGCCAGCCAACGCGCCGGTTCGCAGCCGGATCGGCGTGAGCTCGGCGCGTGCCAACTCGCTCGGCGCCGCCAGGGCCAGGTTACCGAGGCGCATCAAAATGCGCAGACGACGGCGTTCCAGCAGGTGCGGGCGACGTCGCGGATCGTAGAGCGAAGGGCCCCGTGGCAGCGCGACCAGCGAAGCTGCCTCCGCCAAGTCCAACGCGCCCGCGGGCTTCTGAAAGTAGTACTGGCTCGCAGCCTGAATGCCGATCAGGTTCGGGCCGAATTCGACCCGGCTCAGGTACTCCTCCACGATGCGCTGCTTCGAGAGCGAGGCTTCGATGCGGAGCGCCAGCGCCATCTCGCCGAGCTTGCCCGCGACCGTGCGCGGACGAGACCGGAGCGTGCGCGCCAATTGTTGGGTCAAGGTGCTGGCTCCGCTCACCACTTGCCGTTCGAGCAGCAGGCGCTGCAGGCCGTGATTGTCCTTCACCAGCCGCGGCGCGCGATCGCGGTAGGCCGGATCGAGGTAGTCGTTCCACAGGCTGAACGGCTCGAGGATATGGCCGTCGGAATCGATGACGTTGTAGGCGCGGCCCATGGGGCTCATAGGCTCACTCCTGGCGTCGCGGGGCGTTGGTGGTGGCGGCGCCGCCGGTCGCGGTGCGGCCGCCGTCGACCACGTACTGGCCACCGGTGGTGTTGGAGGAGAAGTCGGAGCACAGGAACAGCACCATGTTGGCGATCTCCTCCGGCGTCGTATAGCGGCCGGTTGGCAGCGCCGCTTCGTAGCGCTGCCGGGAGGCGGCTGCGTTG
>JBEHXA010000557.1:0-5205 GCA_048498935.1 Myxococcota bacterium | reverse complement strand
GACGTGACCGCGCTGGTCGGTGGCCGCTCCGGAGAGGCCTCGTCGCTAGTGCGCGAGCGCGTGCTCGCAGCACGCCAAAGGCAACGTGAGCGCGCTCAGCGGCTCGGCCTACGCGCCAGCTTGAACGCCACGCTTCCAGCCGGCGATCTCGAGCGTGTCGTCGCGCTCGGCGACGAAAGCCGCCGCCTGATTGAGGGCGCGGTGCGGCGATTGGGCCTCTCGGCACGCGCATTCAACAAGGTGCTCCGCGTGGCGCGCACGCTGGCCGACCTTGAAGGCGAAGAAGCGGTGCGCGCCGCCCACGTGGGCGAAGCCATTCAAGGTCGCATTTTGGATCGCGAAGGGCGAAGCTAGCTCGTCGCTGAGCCAATCCGCAGTGAAACGGGCGCGGAGCGGTGCGGTCGTCAAGCGGACGAGAACTGGGCTAGACTCGAGCCCATGGAGTTTGGGCGGGCTATTTGGGCAGCGATCTCGCGGTCACGTGGCCGTTCTTGGTTCGGCGTCGCGGCGGTCGCGTTCCCGTTGGCGTTGACCGCCTGCGGTGGCGACGGAGCAGGCAACACTCCGCAGCAGCCGCCGACGCCAACCGGCGGTAGCAGCGGTGCGGGCGGTAGCGGCGGTGGCGGTGGTACCAGCGGCGCGGGCGGCAGCCTCGGAGGCGCACCGACCAGCGGCGGCAGCTCGGGTTCCACGAGCGCTGGCACCTCGGGTGGAGGCACCGCGAGCGGCAGCGCGGGGCTTGGCGGGAGCGGCGGGAGCGGTGGTGGAGGCGCCGCATTCGGCACCGTCAAGCTCGTTCCGTACTACGAGGCCGGCAGCGCCTGGGAGACCAACAGCGCCGCGCGCGCCATGGCGGAGGCCATCTTCAAGGAAATCGGTGACGCGCTTCGCACCTCTGGCGATTGGGACGCGACGATCGAAGTCTATCTGACCGACGACAACACCGGGTTCGCCAACACCTACTTCGACATCACCTTCACGCCAGTAACGATCGACGGCAAAACGCTGCAGGCAGTCCCAGCTTGGAGAGAGATCGTGCTCGGAGACGCCGACCTGAACGGCCCCGCCGATACGGCCGGAACTGGCTACGATTTTGCGATCGCCTTCAATGTCGCCACGCAAGCTGACAACGCGGGCTTGCTCCGCCACGAAACCATGCACGGCTTGGGAGCCGTGAACGGCGTCTCCAACCCGATCATCACACCCGGTAACGAGCTCATCAGTCCGGTCATCGGGGGGTCGGCGGACGCGTCCGTTTACGACCTCGGCCTCTTCGACAAGAATGGAGCTCCGTTGCTCGGCCCCTACGACAGCGCGACCCAGCAGTTTCAAGTAGCCAACTTCGCCATCGACAACACCTTCACCGAGTGGACTGACGGCGAAGCAGGGCTCATTTTTCGCGGCATCGCGGACGACGGCAGCAACCTCGACATGCTGCTCTCGACTTACCCCAACGGTGACGACGCGCGCGTTTCGCTCAATGAGCCGCAGGACCTCATGGCTGCCGATGTGCATCCGACCTGGAATCACGTTGCGGAGCCCGATCGCGCGTTCTTCCGCGCCATGCGCTACCAGCTGGCCCCGTAGAGCGCGAAGGGGCTACTTGCCGAAGAACGGCTCGATAGCGTCGAAGAAGCGCGCCGCGACTTTTGTCGAGCCGGCGACGTTCAAGTGGATACCGTCGTCGGTGTCGGTCGCCGGGTTGACGCCGGTGGCGAGATCCACCGCGATCACCGGGGAATCAGCGGTCGTTTTTTGAGTCGCCCACGTAGCGATGCGCTGGTTCAAGTCCGGAACCGTGTGCTCGCAGTCGTTGCAGCCCGCCGAGTTCATGGGCGTGTGCTGCGCCAAGAGGAAGCGCACCTTCGGATTGACCATGCGCGCCTGCTCGAGCGCGCGGTCGTAGGCCATCATCACGCCGTCGAGCGCCATGTTCGCGAGCAGGTCAGCGCCGCCGAAATGCGCCAACACTGCGTCGGGTGGATGCGCGGAAAACCAGGTACCAAACTGCTGCGCCGTCACGTTGGTGATGATGATGCCGCTCTGCGCCTGCAGGTCCTTGTCGTAACCGGCCACGCCGCAGTCGGGGCCTTCCGTGACGCCGCCCACCATGTCGAACATCTTGAGGTTGGCGTCTTGCAGCTGCTTCCACAGCAGCGCGCGCCAGCACGTTTGCAGCTCGTTGGACGAGCCGAGCACCATGAGCTTCGCGGTACCGGTGAACTGATTCGAAGCGCCACCAGCGGAACCGCCGGAGCCGCCCGTGCCACCTGTCGTGCCGCCCGCCCCACCGCTGCCACCGACACTGCCGCCCACACCACCAGCGCTGCCCCCCGTACCGGCGCCGCCGCCACCCGTCGTTGCGGTGGTGCCCCCGCCGCCACTGCCGCTGCTATTGCTACCACCGCTGCCACCGCCTCCGGTCGCGCTCGGTAGCCCACCGCTGCCCGCTACCGTCGCGCCGCTGCCGGAAGCACCCGGCGAACCAGCGCCGCCACCGCCCGGAGCCGCGTCGCTCGAACAGCCGGCGACGCCAATGAGGAGCGAGACACCGACCAGCCAGCGAACGTGTGCAGAGCGAACCAAGGTAACCTCGCGTGAGCTACAGGGGGTAACCGCGCCAAACCCAGAGCAAGGCGTCCGGCAGCGTTTGAGGGACGACGCCGCCATCGACATGACCGGCGCCCTCAGCGTAGTCGAAATGGTAGTGGTAGCCCTTCGCCTTCAGTGACGCGGCCATTCGCTGGTTTGCGAGCCTGAAGTCGCGGTACGAACCTGGACCGCTGCCGGCCCCCAGATCGTTTTCGCTCGCCTGAAGCCAAACGCGGATCGGCTTGGGGGTGGGCTCCTTCATGATCACGCCGTTGGGCATGGCTTCGTTGTACGGGTCGAAGTCATGGTACGACCAGCAGCCATGGGGGTACATCGGATCTTCGGGTGACGCCTGGCGGACGAAGGTGCCTGAGAACGAAATCACCCGAGTGAAATAGTCCGGGTGAAACCACGCCATCGAAAACGACGCGGCACCGCCGGAGCTGCCTCCCAAGGTGGCGCGACCGCGCGGGTCGTCGGTGAATACGAGGTCCATCTGGAGCTGCGTCTTGGCCTCCATCGTGGCGCGCGGCAGCACCTCGGTTTGGATGAACTCGGCGTACTTGCCGGACACCGTGTCGTACTCCAGGCCGCGCTGGCTGTTGCCGCCATCGCCACCACCGTTGTCCACGAACAGCACCGCGATGGGCGGCAGCTTGCCCTGCTCTACCAGGTTATCGATGATGAGCGGGATGTTGGCGGTGCCGGGCAGATTCGGACCGTTGGGGTTCGGGTTGTGAGGCAGATCGTTGCCGAACCAGATCGCGAAGTAACCGTCCTGAATGACCATGAACGGCGCCTTGGTTCCCGGCACGTACTTGGCGGGCACGTAGAGCCAAACCTTGCGCGAGTAGGCGCCGTTGCGACCCGGGTAGATGGTGCTGTCGGCCGACGCCATCGTGAACGTGATCTGCTTGCCGAACGTGGCGCCCATCGGCTGGTTGAGCGGCGACGCCTTGTAGGGCGGCTTGATCGTGAAGTCGCCGTCGCCGTCGGTGCCCGGATCGGTGAAGCCCCCCGCGAGGGGATCGGTGCCGCCCGTGCCGCTGCCACCGCCGCCGCCCGTGCTACTGCCGCCACTGCCCGAGCTGCTGCCTCCCACGACGGCCGAGCCGCCCGTCGTGCCACCCACCGCTGGCACACCACCACTCGGCGCCGTGCCTGCAGTGGCGCTCACGGTGCCGGCCGAACCGCCGGTGCCAGGGTTGACCGAGCCGCCCATGCCCCCGGTCGTGCTCATGCCCCCCTGGGGTGTGGGAGTGCTGTTGGGCGAACCACCACTGCCGCAAGCAGCGAGCGACACGCACGTGACCAAGATCCAGGAGCGAGAAGCGGCAAAAGGCATGACAACGGTTGCATGTCCGCACGCGGCTTGCCGTACCACTGATTTCGCGCTCCCTTTTTGGTCTCGCCGCTACTTTGCCTTTCAGCTGTATTCGCCGCCTACTCGCGCGCACCGGCGCCCACGCCAAACAGCTCGGCAGCTCACGCAGCAGGGGTCAGGCTCAATGCGCGCGCTAGCTTCTCGAAGTCGCGCGCACCGAGCACCTCGCGCACTTTTTCGGCGAGCTCGTCGAACGCGACCGACGGCATCGCTGCGCGAGCGCCGGCCACCACCTTCACCCGGTCGTCCGGCGCGATCGCCGGGAGCAGCCAGGTGACGGCCAAGCCGAGCTGATCGGGTCGCTCGCTGGCCAAGATCGCTTGGTAAATGCCGAACAGCTCTTCGTCACTGAAGGTGTCCCAGAGTAACGCGTTCATCTCGGTCTCTTCCACCGCCATGTGCAGGAAGTTTTCGGCCACGAAGCGCGAGAGCGCCAGATAGAGGTGCCGCGCGCGCGCTCGGCGAGCGTCGAGCGGATCGGCCAAGGTTGCGGCGAGCGACTCAGCGTCGGAACGCAGTAAGGCGAACGAGCGCAGGTGCTCGTCGTGATCGCGACGCAGCTGCTCCAGGAGCGCCGTCGGACGCCGCTCGGCGAGCGCGGTGTGCACGTAGCGCTCTTCGATTTCCAGATGACTCTCGAGCCAGTCGACGAGCCCCAAAAGCGCAGCGCTGCAGCATTTCGTCTCGAGCTCGTCAGTCAGGTCGAGGCGACCGAGCTGCAGCAGAGCCGCGCCCATGTAGTTTCGCAGGGCCTTGTGAATCATGGCGTACAGATCGAAGCGTTGAGACATGTGGTTTTCTCCTGCGGCATCGAGCCGCACGAGCACTATGCCCGCCTGCATCGCGACCGATCCTGAAGAGGTCCGTACGCAAATCTGAAATAGATCTTATTGAGCTCATGCTCGCGCGACGAGCGTGAGGCAACGCTCGACGCACAGACTGAAACGGCCACGCTCGGTGCGCCGAATGCCGAGGCCGGTTTGCTTCTCGCGCAGCCGGCGCTCGAGCAGCAAGAGCCGCGCCTCGAGGTTGTCACCGATCTCGGGGAGCCCCAGCGCGCGATCGAGACGGAGCTCCCGATTCGAGAACTCGCTCCGCCCCTCGTCCTGGTAATGACTCAGGATCTTCCACAGGATGGCGCCGGCTACACCGCGGATCAGGTACTCCTCGTCGCAGAAGATGCTGCCATTTTCGGGGAAATACTTGATCGTGAGCGGCTTGCCGCCTCG
>JBEHXA010000556.1:0-5229 GCA_048498935.1 Myxococcota bacterium | reverse complement strand
CGCCTTCACCCGCGGGGGTTGGCGGTGGTGGGTCGAGCCCGGTGGCGGGTTCCGGGGGCAGCGTCGCGAATGGTGGGCAGGGCGGCGGCGTACTGGGCGGGAGTGCGGGTGTGGGTGGCGGCACGGCCGGTGTAAGCGGCAGCACCGGAGGCGTGAGCGCGGGCGGCGGCGGCGCAGGCGGTGGTGTCGGTGGTAGCTCGGCGGGTAGCGGTGGCGCGGCGGGCAGCGGGGGTACTGGCGGCAGCGGCGGAGCGCCGATCGACGTGAAGAGCACGGGTTGCGGCAAGACCGCCCCGGCCGAGTTCGTGCCCGAGATGTACGTGCGCAAATCATTGCCGGACGTCCCCAAGACCAACAAGGGTGCGGAGCGCGTGTACGAGCTGCGGTTGCCGACCAACTACAACAACATGAAGCCGTACCCGATCGTGTTCGAAGCGCACGGCTGCGACGGCAGCATCCCGTTTCACATCGAGACGGTGACGAAAACCGACGCAATCGTGGTCGCGCTGCGGGCCGCCGATAACCAGGACAACGACTACAAGGGCGGCTGTTTCGCCACCGGGCCGAATGATTCACGCCTGGGCGAAGGCGTGTATTTCGACGCGGTCGTCACGACCATCGAGATGAACCTGTGCGTCGACAAGTCCAAGCTCTTCATCGAGGGGTACAGCAGCGGCTCGTGGCTCACCAACCTGCTCGGCTGCATCCGCGCCAAAACCCTGCGCGGCCAAGGTAACGCGACCGGCGGCCTGCCCAAGGTCCCCGAGCAATGCGAAGGCCCCATGGCCGCCATGTTGGTGCACGACGACACCGACGACATGAACAAGATCGAAGAGGGCATCAAAGCTCGCGATCGCCTGAAGGCCATCAACGGGTGCAGCGACGAGACCATGCCCTACGTTTGGGACACCAACCCCAACACGCCCTCCACCTGCGTGCAGTACCAAGGCTGCATGCCCGGCTACCCCCTCATATGGTGCCCCACCCACGGCAACGGCCACTCCAGCCAAGTCCCAATTACGACCGTGGGCTTGTGGAAGTTCTGGTCGAGCTTGCCCGCGCGCCCCTGAGCGCTAGAGCGCTACGGAGCGCAGTGGCGCGCAGCTTCGTGAGGCGGGTCGTCCGGTGTGCAGCTGCCGCTGAGGCAGTCGTCGCTATCCCAACACCAGCTGCCCGCTGCACCGGGCGTGCAACGGTAGGCGCGCACAGGCTGCCCGGGATCGGGCGGAATTACGCACATTTCGCTCAGGCAGTCGTCGTCGCTCGAGCAGAACGAGTTCTCGTCGCCAAGCTGGCAGGTCGCTCCGATCAAGAGCGGGTTCGGTTGCACGCAGAGGCCGCTTTCGCAGTCGGCGCCTTGCGTGCACGGGTCGTCTGGTAGCCCAGCGTAGCAGAAGTGCCCTTCCAACGGCTTGGCCTGGCACGAGCCCTCCGCACAGTCGCCGCCAGTGCAGGGATCGCCCAGGATGCCGCGCGAACAATAACCAACGCGCGCTTCCGCTTGTCGCAAGCACGAGCCCTCGAGGCAGTCCTGGTTCTGGTTGCAAAGCCGACCGATCACGCCGTCACTGCAGGTTCCCCAATCACCGGGCAGTGTCGGACAAATGCCGCTCGTGCATTGATCCCCGGATTCGCAGAATTGCCCGACGACGCCCGTCTGGCAAATGCGCAGCGGCACGGCGCACTCACCCGAACCTGGCGGAGGCAGGGGCGCGTTCGTTTCGATCTGCGGCTTGCACTCACCCCGCGGCGCACAAATGCCGCTCTGGCAGTCCTGGTCGACTGAGCAGAGTTGATCGGGCATGCCGTCCTGACAAATGCGTTCCCCGCCGTATCCGGGTGCGCAAATACCGCTAAAGCAGTCGTGCTCACTGAAGCAAACATCCCCGGTTTTTCCCCACGAGCAGCGACCACTGCCGTCGGCTTTCGAGTGAACGCACTTACCGCTCGGACACTCGCCGTCCGCTTCACAGATCTTCTCGGACACGCAGCGCTGCAGCTGATTCTGCGAAGTGTAGAAATCGGGCACGCCCTCGCCGTCGCGAGACTTGGGCTCACACAGCGCCGAGCAATCCAGGCTTTGAAGGCAGCGATTCCAGGCCAAGCACGGCAGCGTGATCCAGAGGTTTCCCTCGCCGCAGTCACACGAGATAGGCTCATCCGAGCATCCCCCGCATCCTTGCGTCAGCTTCACATCGAACGCTCCGCAGCTATCGACCGCACCCACCGGCTCGTCGTTACTACCTGCGGCTCCAGCGCTCGCGTCACCACCAGCCGCGTCACCGCCCCCAGCTACCCCCTCACTTTGCCCGCCGGAAGCGCCACTGCCGCCACGACCACTGTCGTCATTGGGACGGCCCTTCGCATGCCCCGCACAACCAACGCCATTTAGCGCGACCGCACACCCCAACAAGGCCCAAAGGCGCGCGTCGACCATGCGATCTCGAACGCTACTCGTCACGCCCACGGGCCGCAACGAAACGCCACCCTCGAGGCCCCACGTCTGGGGACTTCGGCGGAGACTATTTGAACATGATTTTCATTTTCACCTTGAGACCAGCTGGGGATCGCCGTATGCATGGTGTTCGACCTCCAAGGACGTGAACATGCGCACCCACCGAACCAGCAAGCCATGCCAGCTTTCCACGCTCGCCAACGGCCCCTTCGCGCGTGTCGAGCGCTGCGAGGACTGCGGCACCATCTCGGTCCACCTCGGCGCCGTCAGCATGCGCCTCGACCGCGCCGCCGCCGAATCGCTATGGACCACCCTAGGTGAAGGCCTCGGCAGCCTCCGCCTCGCTCCCGACGACGAAAGCGCCCGCTTCGCGAGCTAGCCGTCCGCGGCCGCCCGAGCCACGCGCTCAAACGCCATCTCGGGCTTGCCCGCTTGCAACACCCTCACCTCGTTCGCATCCACGAGGCGCATCTCCACCCTCTGCCCCGGCGCCTTCTCAAACGCCAACACGCGCATCGGCTCCCGCTCCCGCTCCACCTCGACCTTGGCGCTCAGCAACTCTACCCCGTGCGAGCGCGAAACAAAGCGCCCATCCGCGCAAAGCTCGAACTCAGCCCCCTCCGCTTCATGCAGCGCCTCTCGCCGCGCCGCTTCCGCGAGGTGGGCCGGCGCGTGCTCCCGAACGGAGCGACCAACAAACTCGCGAAATTCCTCAGTCACGCGCAACCGCCAACGCCCGACCAGCTCGGCATAACGAAACTGCCGTTGTCCTGACTCGCTCATGTGACTTACGACCCGGATGGGGCCAATACCTTAGCCTGCTGTACAAGGTTCATCAGTAGTGTACGGTGCCGCCCGCTATGACTACCGCCGCTGTTGCCGACACTTCTAACAAGACCGTCACCTTTGCTGGAGCAGTCTATAACATTCAGGATTTGGGTGACGACAGCTACACCGTGCTCAAAGCGGGCATTCCGGTCGGGCGTATCGTGCTCTCCTTCGGTGCCGCCAACGGCGTGCCCGAGGGTGACGCGATCAGCGAAGACGACCTGACTCTCATCGGCGAAGCCTGGTTCGAAGCCGTAGGCTGACATAACGCGCGCTCTCTTCGTCGGACGTGAGGTCTCGTCATCGCTCCCTAGGCAGGCTGGCTGGCAGCGACGGGCCCCTATCCGATGGTTGGACGACAGGTGAGTCCAACTGCGCGCCTGTCGGAGTAAGTCGGTGTTGCGGACAGCCACCCTGCAAATGCCGGTGAAAAAGGGGCGACAGCGGCGGTGGGCCTCGCAAGATCAGGATCACACAGCTAGACTTTGGACATCTTTGGGGCTTGAGTAACAGTGATCACGAGGGGCTTTCTTGTCGAGGCTAGTCATGCAGAGTGCGCGTGCGTTGGGTTGGTTGTCCTTGGTTCAGCTCGGGGTTCTGATGTGCACGGCCCAGGTCGCTTGCTCGAGCGAGCCAGCCGCTGCCGTAAGCCACAAGCGGCCGCCCACAGCGCCGGGTGGCTCCACCGGCGTCGATGACGGCGGTGGCGGCGACCCCACGGGCGGAACCACCGCCACGACAGCAGGAACCGGCAGCGCCACGACCAGCACTGCCGGTGGCACAGCAGCAGGTACCTCGAGCGCGGGCGGCACGGCCCCCGAAGCGGGTGGCACAGGCGGCAGTGGCGTGCAGCCCACGGCCGGCACGGGCGGCGGCGCTACAGCCGGAGCTGGCGGCGCAGGCGGCAGTGGCGTGCAGCCCACGGCCGGCACGGGCGGCGGCGCTACAGCGGGAACTGGCGGCGTGGCAGCCACCGGTGGCACGACTGGAACCGGCGGCAGCGCGGTGGGTGGCTCCGGCGGTAGCGCGACACACTTCTGCGATGGCAAGACGCTCGCCCCGCTCCCCTTCCAAGTGACCACGGCCTTTTACGCCAGCGTTTGGACGGGAGACGCGACGCAGATCAGCGCCCCCGCAGATCTGCCGGTCGATGCCTGTCAAGCGCGCGCCCAAGGCGCGGTCGGCGCTTGTACGGCTTGGCGCTACACGCCCAACGCCGCGACCGCCAGCTGGGCCGGGGTTTTCTGGTCGCGTGTTGCCGACGCCCAATACACGCATCCCGAGGTGTGCCTGGCGGCCGGCGCGACCAAGGTTACTTTCTTCGCGCGCGGCGTAGCCGGTGGCGAGAAGATCACCGTGGCAGCCGCAGACGCCCCCGAAGTCGTGATGACGCTCACCAATCAGTGGAAGGCCTACGAGATCTCGCTCGCTGGCGTGCGCTACAACAGCGACGCCGAGGGTGTCGCGTACGGCTTTTTCTGGAAAGTGGATCCCGCTGTCAGCGGGGCCGTCGTTACGGAGTTCTTCATCGACGGCATCCAGATCCAATGATTCACGAGGGTTCAATGAAGTGGAGCGCATTCAGAGCGGTGTTGTGCCTGGGTCTCGGGGGCTTTCTTTTCGCGAGTGGTTGCAGCAAGAAGGCCGCGCCGGTCGACGACTGTGCAACCGCAGTACAGGACTGCCCGTGCGGCGTCAGCGTTCCATGTGCGCAGGGCCTGTATTGCGACCAGGATGGCTACTGCAGCCCGGGCAGCGACCCCGGCACAGCCGGTAAAGGGTCGATCACGACTGGTGGTAAGTCGTCCGGCGGCGGCGACAGCGCGGGTGGCACGGGCGGCACGGGCGGCATGGGCGGCACGGATACCGTTACGACGGCTGGCACCGACGCCACCGCCGGCACCGCTCCGACGGGAGGCGCGGCTCCCACCGCTGGCGCTGGGGGG
>JBEHXA010000555.1:0-5234 GCA_048498935.1 Myxococcota bacterium | reverse complement strand
GGCCCGCACCGCGAAGCCGTAGCGCTTGGCGATCTTGTCCTGCAGCGCCTCGATTTGCGGCTCCTCGAACTCGATGATCTTGCCGCATTCCAGGCACACCAAATGGTCGTGATGTGCCTCTTCGTCCGCCAGCTCGTAACGGGTGAAGCCGTCGCCGAACTTGTGCTCTTGCACCACGCCGCTCTCGCTCAAGAGCTTCATCGTGCGGTACACGGTGGCGTATCCGACCCGAGCGTCGACCGCTCGAACCTGCTTGAGCAGGCTATCGATCGTGATGTGCTCGTGCGCGTCGAAGAAGGTGTCGATGATCAAACGACGCTGCTCGGTCGAGCGCAGGCCGCGCTTGAGCATGTAGTCGTTCAGGTCGTGCCGGAGGCGCTCCGAGTTCGGAGCATGGACCTTGGATTGAGCTTTGGTCGTATCCCCGCTCTTCACAGCACTATGTATCCCTGCCAGCTGGTCGCGGGTCAAGCGGCCCGAGAACCCGCCTGCATTGTCGCGGGCCTAGCGCTCCGCCCTCAGGCGCGAAAGCGCGGCCGCGGTGCCCAGGCAGGTCGCGATCGGCGAGAGCGCCACGGGCGCGAAGCCGAAAGCCGCTACCACGATGCCACACAGCGCTGGCGCCAGGATCAGCAGCAAGCCGAGCTGGGCTTCGCGGCGCGCCTGGTGCGCGAGTCGGAGCGAGTAGGCGGCGTCGCGTACGTCGTCGGACGCCAGCTGGACGCTCCACTCGGACGCCCCAGAGCCGGCCGCCGAGAGCGCCACGGAGACGTCGGCCGCCGAGAGCGCGCCGTCGTCGTTGGGGGTTCGCCCCACCACCGCCACTACTGCGCCGCCGTCGCGTAGTCGACGGACCTCGTCGGCGCGCTCGGCGGGCGGCACTTCCGGTCGCAGGTGGTCGATGTCGAGGGCGCGACCGAGCGCCTCGCAGGTGTCGCGAGCGTCGCCCGACAGCAGGATTGGCTCGATGCCGACGTCGAGCACGTGCTGCACGGCAGCGCGTGCGCCGGGACGCAGACCATCTTGCAGTCCGATGACTCCGATCAGCCTGCCGCCGAGGGCCACCAAGAGCACGCTTCGGCCCATGGCTTCAAGCTCGCTGATGCGCGCCTCGGCACTTGCCACTCCGATGCGTTCGCGCAGCATGAGCGCGCGGCTGCCGACCGCGAGCGGCTGGCCACTACCCGCGAACGCCGTCACGCCGAGCCCAGGGATCGATGTAGGGCTCCGCACGGCGTCGGGACGAATACCGCGCGCGCGGGCCGCGCGCAGCACTGCAGCGGCTGCCGGCTGTTCGGCGGTCGCTTCGCTTCCGGCCGCGAAGGCGAGCACGCTCTCGACGTCGTGGCCCGTGAGCGCGTCGATGCTCGTCACTTCCGGCTCGCCGAGCAGCAGCGTGCCGCGCGCGCAAAACGCCACGCTCGAGACGCGGCCGGCTCGATCCAGCGCCTCCGCCGAGCGAAACGCGACGCCTCGGCGCAGCGCCTGCAGCACCGCGCGGGTCACCTGCAGCGATCCGATTTCGGCCACGCCCGCTTGGGCCAGCGCTGCAAAGCTCGCGATTCCGAGCAGCAACACGAACGGGCCGCTGCCGCTCCCCGCAAACGCGAGCAGCGCCGCGAAGCCGGCCACGAAGGGAGCCGCTTTTTCGGCCAAATTGCGGCCGAGCCGAGCCGACTTGGCGTGCACGTCGGCCCGGCGACGCGGGTCGTGAGTCAGGCGGATCCAGGCACGGTCGTGCCCTGCCCAGCCGACGACTGCGCGGAGGGTACCCGAGACCACCGCGGAGCCCGCCACCACGCTGTCGCCCTCGCGCCGTTCGACCTGGAGCTTGGCTCCGAGCCAGGGCAGTACCTGCGCGCTGCCCGCCGTAACGGTGGCGTCGACCGGCAACACGTC
Source organism: Myxococcota bacterium (assembly GCA_048498935.1). Classification (GTDB taxonomy): domain Bacteria; phylum Myxococcota_A; class Polyangia; order Polyangiales; family Polyangiaceae; genus PMG-095. The sequence goes on along the minus strand of JBEHXA010000555.1, from coordinate 3,335 downwards.
GCCCGCCTCGACCACGATCTCTTCGCCGGGTCGGAGATCGGCCGCGCTCGTGGCCGCGACCTGTCCGCCAGCGACGATGCGGCGCACCGCGCGGTCCACTTCTGCGAGGACTCCTTGGCGTTCGAGCTCGAGCGGTCGAGTCGCGCGTCGCACCAAAAGGAGGCTGAGGGCCGAGCAGAGCGTGACGACGCCAGCCAGGCCGATGGCTGCCTCCGCTTCGGCGCGCTCCGAGAGCCGCAAGCCGATGGCGGTCGCGATGGCGACTACGGGCGCGCAGAGCAACGCGGCTGGATGCAGCTCGGTCACGCTGCGCTGGCCCATCGCGCACTCGGCGACGAGCGCCGCAGTCGCAACGGCGGCTACTACCAGCCGAGCGGCCAGGGAGAGCTCCGAGCTGCCCGTGAGTAGCAGCACCAGCGAGAGCGTCGCGCCCAGCACCGCGAGGGTGAGCAGCAGGGTGCCTGCGTCGACCGAGATCGCGGGATCGAAAGTTTCGCCGTCAGCGCTCGCCTCGTGAGCGGGTTCGGGCGCGCTCTCTTGACTCGTCGCTCCTGCGAGCTCGGGAGCGTGCGGGGTTGGCCTCGTGGGCTCGCCTTCCGCGGGAGAATCGAGCTGAACCGGCGCCTCTGCCGTCGGCAGGGGTGCTGACGGCGCCGGCCGACCGGAACCGCGAGTGGCGCCAGGCGAGTCGAACACGCTCCTTCGGTATTGCTCTGCGCAATCGGCGCTGCAGAAGTAGCGAAACCCTTGGTCGAAGCAGGCGACACGCGGAGCCCGCAGCGGATCGACCGCCGCCCGGCAGTTGGAGCAGGGCAGCGTTTCCGCCGCCAAGCTCATGGCCACTTGCCGAGCACGCCGTCGAGCACGTCGAATGCGGCGCCGAGCTCCGCCGACGTGATGTTGAGGGGAGGAGAGAAGCGCAACGCCTGGCCGCCGGCGATGGTGAGCAGCACGCCCGCCTCTTGCAACTTGCCGAGCAGAGCGCGCGCGTCGACTTCGTCCTTCAGCACCAGGGCCTGGAGCAGACCACGACCCCGGGTCGTCGCCACCAAGCGCGCGTGACGCTGGGCCATCTCGGCCAACCGACGCGACAGTTCCTCGCCGCGCTCGACGACGCCCTCGAGCAGGTGCGCTTGCTCCAGCTCATCCAGCACTGCCAGTGCGGCGGCAGATGCCAGCGGATTACCGCCGAAGGTCGAGCCGTGGCTGCCGGGCGGGAGCGCCTCAGCCAAGCCGGAGTTGCAGAGCATCGCGCCGATCGGCACGCCGCCGCCCAAGCCCTTGGCGAGCGCCACTACATCGGCCTTCACGCCGTCGTGCTCGAAGCCCAGCAGCTTGCCCGTGCGGCCGATGCCGGTTTGGACCTCGTCGGCGATGAGCAAGGCCCCGGCTTCGTCGACGATGTCGCGAAGCGCCGCCAAAAAACCAGCCGGTGCGGGCAGCACACCACCTTCACCCTGGATGGATTCGACCAGGATGCCGGCGACATCCGGCCCCATCTCTTGCCTCACGGCCGCGACGTCGCCGTAGCGCACGTGCGTAACCGCCGGCAGCGGACCGAAGCCGTCACGATACTTGGGCTGACCAGTCGCGGCGAGCGCGCCGAGCGTGCGACCGTGAAACGCGTTCTCGAACGCGATGATGCGCAAGCGATCGCGCTCACCGCGCGCGAAGAAATGGCGACGGGTGAGCTTGAGGCTCGCCTCGATGGCCTCGGTGCCAGAGTTGCAGAAGAAGGCGCGATCGTAGCCGGTCGCCTTGCAGAGTCTGCCTGCCAGCTTGACGTTGGGCTCGTTGTAAAAATAATTCGAAACGTGGATCAGCTGCTGCGCTTGCGCGGCGATGGCAGCGGTCAAGCGCGGATGGCCGTGCCCGAGCGTGCTCACCGCGATGCCGGCGAACAGGTCGAAATACTGCTTGCCCGCGGCATCCCAAACCCGCGAGCCCTCGCCACGCACGAGCACCAACGGTGGCTGGCGATAGTTGGGATACAGGTGGTCGCGACCTAGCGCTACGAGCTCGTCTTGGGACATCGTCGGGCCTCTTTTATCACAGCTTTTGGCGCAGGCTCAGGATCCGCTGGGCGGCTTCTGCGAAGCCTCGTCCCATCGGCTGCGAGGTGATGTAAGTCGGTCGTAACGTGGGTCGGCCGCGCAAATTGCTGACGCCGATGCTGAGACTGAAGGCGGCGAAGCACGGGGCGTCGTTCTCGCTGTCACCCAAGTAAGCGAAAGCATGGCGCACCGCCGTCGCGTCCAGCCCGGTCTCACGCGCCAGGAGGCTGACCGCGCCGCTCGCCTTGTCGGCGTAATCGAACGTGGCGTGCAGATGCACGCTCGAAACGAACACGCGCGCGCCTGCGTCGCGCAAGTAGCGCGAGGCCTCCGCGACGCGCTCGGCCTCGACCTGGCGGTGCTCGCCGATATCGAAGGTGCGATCCGAGATGCGCGCACCCACGTCGTCGGCCGGCTCGAAGTCGGGGAATGCCTCGCGAAAGCTGGTGAGCAGCTCTGCGAGCCGCGCATCCCTGGCCTGTCGCGTTGCGACGTCTACCGAGTCGACGACCACGACGCGCTCGCCCTGGCGGACGCAGCTGATCGCGCCGTTCTCCGTCACGATTGCGCGCACCGGAAAGACACGCGCCAGCACGTCGCCCCACCCCGCGGGGCGGCCGGTCACTCCGTAGAGCGCGAGCCCGTCTTCCGCCAGGCGATGCAGCGCCGAATAGGTCTCTTCCAGCAGGCGGCCGTGGTCGAGCAGGGTGTCGTCCAGGTCGAAGGCAACGCCGCGCAAACGAGCTGCCTCCGGGGCGCTGAGCGCCGCGATGGGTTTCATGATCAGCCCTTCCCGATCTCGGCGATGAGCGACGTGAGGTACAGGCCCTCCGGGAACGCGGCCGGTACCGGGTGATCGGCGCCTTGGAAGAAACGCTCTGCGACCAGCGCTCGCAAGCCCACGTCCGCGGCGCCGAGCGACAGCGCGCGCGTGAGCTCGGGTAAGCCGATGGCGGCCGAGCACGAGCAAAGCACGAGCAAGCCTCCCGGCTTGGTCGCGCGCGCCGCCTGCGCCGAGAGCTTGCGCATCATGCTGAGCGCGCGCCCGCGCGAGGCGCGTGTCGGTGCCAGCTTGGGCGGATCGCAGATCACGAGATCGAAGCCGCCCTGCCTACCGGCGCGCTCGAGGGCCTGGACCGAGTCCTCGCACTCGAAGCGCACCTTGCCGCCCAAGCCGTTCAGCTCGGCGGCGTCTGCGGCGACCGTGAGTGCCAGCGAGCTCGCATCTACGGCTTCGACCTCGGTCGCTCCGGCGCGCGCTGCGCCCAGGGCGAAAGCGCC
>JBEHXA010000554.1:0-5240 GCA_048498935.1 Myxococcota bacterium | reverse complement strand
GTTGTCGAATGTTATCTATACGTATAGATATCGAAATCAGTTTGATGCGCCTCGGCCACGCCCGAGCACGCATCGGCGCCCCAGCCGAACGCGGTCTTGAACGGCACTGGGCCTTGCTGGGCCAGCAAGCTGTCGAGGTCGGTGCCTTCCAAAAACTCGAGCACCAGGTAGGGCAGATCACCATCCGTGACGTCCAGGTTACCGACGTCGAGCAGCTTGCCGACGTGAGGCGTGGTGAGGCGCATCAGCACGCGGGCTTCGCGCGCGAAGCGCTCGAGTGCGCGCTCGCTCTGCCGCCACTCGGCCAAGAGCACCTTGAGCGCGACGCGCTCACCGTCGCGATCGTGCGCTTCGTAAACGGTACCGGTAGCGCCTCGACCGAGCTCGCGCACGACTTGCCAGCGACCGTCGACCACCGAGCCGCGACCCAACTTGACGGCGGGCGGCGGCTTCGTCGACGCCTGTACACGGTCGAGATCGCGCCGCAGCTTGAGCTCGCGTGAGATTTGCCGCGCCAGGCGGCGCAGTGCTTCGAGCTGGTGCGCGGTCAAGCTGCGCGGCGAGCGGCTCGCGACCGACAGCGCCCCGACGGAGGAGCCGTCATCGATCAGCAGCGGTACGCCCGCATAAAAGCGCAGGTTCGGCTCGCCGGTGACGAGCGGATTGTCGGCGAAGCGCTGGTCGAGCAGCGTGTCCGGCACCACCAGCGGGTCGCGCTTCGTGATGCAATGGCCACAGAAGCTCAGGTCGCGCGCCGTGCCGGTTTGCTCGACCCCCACGCGCGCCTTGAACCACTGTCGATCCGAATCGACCAGCGTGATGAGCGCGATCTCGGTGCCGCACAGATCGGCGGCCAAGCGAGCCACGTCGTCGAACGCTTCCTCGGCTGGCGTGTAGAGGATGTGGCAGGCCTTCAGCAGCGCCAGCCGTTCCTCCTCGTCAGCCGGGATAGGAGCCTCCAACATGACAGACCACGAATAGCACGCCGCACGAGCGCCTTGAACGGCGCTCCGCGGAAGCCTCTGTTTCCGCAGCGTTTATGCGCTCGCCGTTACAGTGAGGCGAGCGCGGACTGCAGCTCGCCGAGCGCGTGGCCGTCGCCTTTGCGTGTGGCCACGGCGATGCCGGCTTCGAGCCAGCTGCGCGCCTCTTCTGCTCGGCCCGCGTCGCCCAGCGCTTGCCCCGCCATCAAATACATCGGCACGTAGTCCGCGTCTTTATCGCGCAGCTTGCCGAAGGTGGCGATCGCGTCGTCGACGCGGCCCTCTTTGCGGTACTCCATACCGAGCCCGTAATACGCGAACGAATCCGCGCTGCCTGCTGCCACGTGCTGCTCCAAAAACGCCAAACGCTTGTTCATGCTGGCTCCAAAAACTCGAGCAAGATTCGCTTGTCACCGAAGCCGGGGAAGCGCGCGACGACGCTCGGCTTCATCCCACCCTCGACGCTCTGCACCACGCCCTCACCGAAGCGCACGTGCTTGACGTGGCTGCCCGGCCGCACTGGTTGACCTTCCTCGCCGCCGCCCTGACTGTATTCGTCGCGCTCCACGACGCGTGAACCGGGCGGAATGGGCGCGCGGCTCTCCGTGCGAGAGCTGCTGCCGGTGTAGCGCTGGTCCTGATAGCCGGAGCGGCTGCGTCCAATCGAACGCGAGTAGCCGCCGGCGTAGTTGCCGTAGCCGCCGCTGTTGCGGATCGCCGAGCGGGTGGAGCCCTCGAGCTTGATCGCGTCCTCGGGCAAATCACCCAAAAATTGGCTGCGCTCGAGGTAGCGGGTCTGGCCGAACAGCGTGCGGCTGCCAGCGTAAGTGATGGTCAAGCGGCGCCGAGCGCGCGTGATCGCGACGTAAGCCAGGCGTCGCTCTTCTTCCAGCTCTTCGTCCTCGCCGCTGGCGATGCCCCGGTACGGAAACATTTCCTGCTCCATCCCGGTCAAGAACACCGCGTCGAACTCGAGGCCCTTGGCCGAGTGCACGGTCATGAGCGAGACCATCGGGCCGTTCTTCTGGGCGTCGGTCGCGGCCACCAGCGACACGCGCTCGAGGTAGCCCGACAGGCTCGCTGTCTCACCGCGCCCGGCTGCGTCGACCTCGTACTCCTGGATCGAGCCGACGAGCTCTTCCAAGTTGCCGAGTCGCGCGTCGCTCTCGGCGCTGTCTTCGTCGCGCAGCAGTTGCCGGTAGCCGGTCACCTCCAGCACGTGGCCGGCCAGCTCGCTGGGCGAGAGCCGCCTGGCCTCGATCTGAAGGTTTTCGAGCAGAAGGCGGAAAGCGCCTAGCTTCTTGGCGGGTCCGGTGCCGACCTCGCGCAAGGCTTGGGGGATGGCGTCGTACGCGGAGACGCTCGACTCGCTGGCGACGTCGAGCAGGCGCTCGACCGTCTTGTCGCCGATGCCGCGAGCCGGCGTGTTGATCACGCGCGCCAAGTCCGCGTCGCTCGACGGATTGACGGCCAGGCGCAGGTAGCCGAGCAAATCTTTCACCTCGGCGCGCTCGAAAAACTTCATGCCGCCGATGATCTGGTAGGGCACGTTGCCGCGGCGGAGCGCCTCTTCCAGCGTGCGCGACTGGGCGTGGACGCGGTAGAAGATCGCGATCGAATTGGCGGCGGTGCCGCGCCCCAGCTCGGCCTGGATGCCGCGCAGCACGTGATCGGCTTCCTCGCGCTCGTCGAGCACCGCGCGCACCCGCACCGGGTCACCGTCGGGCGCGTCGGTCCACAGCTCTTTGGGCTCGCGCTCCAGAGACGGCTCGATCACACCGAGCGCCGCTTTCACGATGTTGCCGGTCGAGCGGTAATTTTGCTCGAGCTTGATGATCACGGCGCTCGGAAAGTCGCGTTTGAAGCTGCGGATCAGGCGCACGTCGGCGCCGCGCCAGCGATAGATGGACTGGTCGTCGTCGCCCACCACGCACAAGTTTTGCGTGTGCTCCGAGAGCGCGCGCACCAACCGGTACTGGATCAAGTTGGTGTCTTGAAACTCGTCGACCGACACGTGCAAAAAGCGACGCCTCAGGTCCTCGCCCGCGGCGCTCTGCGGATCCTCCACCAGCTGCGTCGCGCGCAGGATCAGGTCGTCGAAGTCGACCGCATTGGCCAGCGCCAGTGCCTTTTCGTAGCGCGCGAACACCTCGAGCACGACGTCGGTATGCCGGCCGAGCTGCGCGGCTTCACGCGGCCCGCGGCCTTCGCTCTTTTCGCCGCTGATCGCCGAGAGCAGCGCCTTGGGCGGGAATTGCCGCTCGTCGTAGCCCAGCTCGCGCAGCGCGCGCACCACCACGGCTTTTTGATCGGAGCCGTCGTAAATCACGAAGTCCCGCTTCAGGCCGACGGCGTCGTGGTAGCGTCGCAGCAGCCTCGCGCACACGGAATGAAACGTGCCGATCCACAGATCGCGCGTCACCTCGGGCGAGGTCAGGCGCTCCAAACGCTCGCGCATTTCGGCGGCCGCCTTGTTGGTGAAGGTCACCGCCAGAATGCGGTAGGGCGCCACGCGCGTCGCGAGCAGGTTCGCGATGCGGTACGTGATCGTGCGCGTCTTGCCGCTGCCGGCGCCGGCAAACACGAGCAGCGGGCCGCTCAGGTGTGCGACGGCTTGCTTCTGGGGCTCGTTCAGCTCCGGCATCGGCCTCCATCGGTGGCACCGCGTGGGCTCCGGTGCAAGTCTGCCGCGCGGAGGCTTGCGCGGTGCTAGCTTGGCCTGCGCCCAGGGCCGGAACCGCCCGCATCACGGTGGTGGCGCTCGGGCTGGTGCTGGGGTTGTCCGCGACCGCGGTGCTGCCGCTGCTGTTGCCGTGGCGGGGCGCGGTGCTGGTCGGCGCCATCAGCGCCGGCTCGGCTTGCCTGCCGAGCGCGGTGCTCGCGCTGCTGTGGCGGCGGCGCGGTGCTGGCTGGCCCGAGCTGTGGTCGCTCGCTTGGTTGGGAGTGGGGGTCGCGCTGCTCAGCGTCCTCGCTCTAGTGCCGCTGTGGGGTCTCTACCGCGGACAGGTGCGCGTGCTCAACCTCGGTGACGAGCCGTTTGCGCTGTGGGTCGACGGTCGGCGCTTGGCGCGTGTCGAACCGAGCAGCGGCGAGAGCGCGCGCGCCGGCGTCGAGCTCGTTTTGCCAGCCGGTGAAAGGCAGCTGCGCGTGCTGTCCGAGCTCGACGGTCGCCCGCTGTTCGATGCGGCCGCGCGAGTGCATGGGGGCAGCCCGCATCTGTTCGTACCGCTGACCGGCGGCTACTGTTTCTACGTCGAGCAGCAGAGCTACGGCGACGCAGACGAGCCCACGAGCGACGAGGCAGCCCCAACGGAAAGCGAGCAGCTGCCGACCGACGGCAATTTCTGGGTCCTCCCCGATGGCATCCGGCTGTTCATGCCCAATCCCGAACCGGGACCGCTCAAGACCTCCGGCGGTACGCTAGCGAGCCTGCGACAAAGGCGCTGCGGCGCTGCTCCGGCCGCAGACTAGTGCGGCGGCATGCGCGGTTTCGCCACATCGTGGTCAGCTCCGCTCTTGGCAAGCCGACGACGGTGGTTATACTCGCCGCGCCGTGGCTGAAGAAAATAACGAATCCGAGCTCCCTCAGGCCGAGGCGCAGGCAAAATCCGCCGACGCTCCCGAAGCGGGGCAACAGCCCGAAGTCGATCCGCTCGAGGCGGCGAAGGCCGAGCAGGCGAAGCTGAAGGATCAGCTCCTGCGCACCCTGGCGGATTTCGACAATTTTCGGAAGCGCACGCGGCGCGAGCTTTCCGACGCCGAACGTCGCGGCCGCGACGACATGCTGAAGGAAATGCTGCCGGTCTTCGACAATCTAGACCGCGCGAGCGCCCATGCCGGCACCGCCACGGACGTGAAGGCGCTGAGCGACGGCATCAACCTGGTGATGCGCCAGTTCAGCGACACGCTCGGCAAGCTAGGCATCGAGCGCGTGCCTGCCGTCGGGCAGGCGTTCGACCCGGCCGTCCACGAGGCTGTCCAGCAGCTGGAGACGTCGGACTTCGAGCCGGGCACCATCGCGGCCGAGGTCCAGGCCGGCTACCGCGACAACGACAAGCTGATCCGCCCGGCTTTGGTCGTGGTGGCTAAAGCGAAGCCTAACTAGGCCCACCAAGCCCAGCCTAGGCTCGAGCTGCCCGGTCGGGTATGCTGCGCTAGCGTCGCATGGGGAAAATCGTCGGCATCGATCTCGGAACCACCAACTCTTGCGTGTCGGCGGCGGGCCGGCCCGGCGACGGAAAGCCCCTGACCATCACG
>JBEHXA010000553.1:0-5261 GCA_048498935.1 Myxococcota bacterium | reverse complement strand
CCACCAGGTGTGCGACCAAGTCCTTACCCAGCGTGGCCGGGTTGACGAAGTGAGTGAGCCCGAAGCTCCGGGCGATGGCCTCGCGCTCGGGGTTGATGTCCACGCCGATGATCTTGTCGGCGCCTGCGATGCGCGCGCCCTGAATCACGTTCAGGGCGATGCCGCCCAGCCCAAAAACCACGACGTTGGCGCCTGGCTCGACCTTGGCCGTGAATAGCACCGCCCCGACACCCGTAGTCACGCCGCAGCCGATGTAGCAAATCTTGTCGAAAGGCGCGTCCTGACGCACCTTGGCCAGCGCTATCTCGGGCAAGACCGTGTGGTTCGCAAACGTAGAGCAGCCCATGTAGTGGTGAATCTTCTTGCCGCCGATCGAGAAACGGCTGGTGCCGTCCGGCATCAACCCTTGCCCCTGCGTCGAGCGAATCGCCGTGCACAGGTTGGTCTTGCGCGAGAGGCACGATTTGCAGGCTCGGCACTCGGGCGTGTACAGCAAGATGACGTGATCACCGGGCACGACGCTCGTCACGCCTGCTCCCACCTCGCGCACGATGCCTGCGCCTTCGTGGCCGAAAATGACCGGGAACAGCCCCTCGGGATCCGCGCCGGAGCGCGTGAATTCGTCGGTGTGACAAACGCCCGTGGCTTTGAGCTCGACCAATACCTCGCCGGGCTTCGGCCCCTCGAGATCGACCGTCTCGATCACCAGTGGTTTGCCCTTTTCGTACGCGACCGCCGCCTGCGTTTTCATGGGCGGCATTCCATCACGGATCGTGGAGGTACCGCACCTACCGCGATGCGCCAAAAACGCGCGCTCTGGACCTTTCGGAACGCTGATGCGACGCGTACGCATCGACGCTGAACTGAGTATCCCCCTTACCCTCGCTTAGGACTAATGTTACAGACGAGGCACGATGAAGCGGGTGTTGCGAGGTGTTAGGGTCGTGTTTTCTGTCGTCGGTGGAATGGGCATCGTCGCTGCCTGTTCCACGAACCAGCACGACTTTTCCAAGGGGAAAGGCGGCACTTCCGGCACCGGCGGCGGCGACGAACCCGAGGCTGTCGGCGGCGCGAACGGCGGCACGGACTCCGTTGAAAGCACGGCCGGCGCCGGCGGAACCGGCAGCGACGACTGCTCTCCGGGTACGACCGAGCGCTGCTACGAAGACGCCGACGGCACCCCTTACGAGGGCAAGCCTCCAGCCGACCAGACCACTTGTCGCTACGGCGAGCGGAAGTGCGGAGGCGACGGGACGTGGGGGGTCTGCCTCGGCGCCGTCGCGCCCGAAGCCAAGGATCTCTGCGATCCGCCGGGCAACGACGCCGATTGCAACGGTTTGCCCAACGAGGGCTGCTCCTGCGAAGACGGCGACACGCGCGCTTGCGGCTCCGACAAGGGCAACTGCAAGCAAGGCACCCAGACTTGCAAAGACAAGGCCTGGGGTGCCTGCGAGGGAGAAATCAAGCAAGCGGCCGTCGACAGCTGCGAACCAGGAGACGACGCCAACTGCAACGACATCCCGAACGAAGGCTGCAGCTGCGTGAATGGGACCTCGAAGCCATGCGGCACCGACATCGGCCCGTGTGAGTTCGGAACGGTGACGTGCGTCAACGGCGTGTATCCCGCAACGTGTAAGGGTGGTGTGGCTCCCGCCGCGGCCGATACCTGCGAGCCTGGCAACGACGCGAACTGCAACGACACGGCGAACGAGGGCTGCACGTGCACGGGTGACACCCAGGTCGAATGCGGCAACGACACCGGGGCATGCACCAAGGGCAAGCAAACCTGCAGCGGCGGCGTGCTCGGGATGTGCACGGGCGGCGTTCAGCCTACGACCAACGACACTTGTCTGGCGGCGGACGAGGCCAACGACACCAACTGCAACGGGCAATTCCGCGACGGTTGCGAGTGCGTGGGCACCGATCCAGCAGGCAATTGCGGCGATGCGGGCTGCGGCTCCCGCACCTGCAACGGCGCGACGGGCAAATGGGGCGCGTGCACGGGCGACGGCACCACGCTGCGTTGCAACCCGAGCTCACCCGACGCGCGACAGGTCTGCGGCGCCAACGGCGCTTGGGTGGCGAGTGCCTGTCCGGCCGGTAGCGTGTGCCGTGAAGACGGCGAGGCCTGTAAGAAGGTCGACGGTCAGACTTGCGCGACCAGCTCGGAGTGCGACACGGGTTCGTGCGGCAGCTTCTACGTGGACGCAGACGGCGACGGCTACCGCGCGAACGCGACCATCGCGAAGTTCTGTGGCGCTACCAAGCAGGGCTACGTCACTGCCGCCTCGAACAAGGGCGATGATTGCAAGGACGACAGTGGCGCGGTCAATCCCGGCGAAGGCGAAGTCTGCGACGGCATCGACAACAACTGCGATAACTTGATCGACATGGCCGAGACGGCGGCCGGCTTGAAGCTCTCCGGCACCGCCAAGGTCATCGAGAGCGGGACCGATTCATCGGTAGGCGCTTCCAACGGCGTTTACGGCATCGCGCTCGACGCGAACAAGCCGTACTTCACCACCCTGAACCAGAACAACACCATCGCGCTGGCGCGTAAGGAGCTGGACACCACGGCCATGACGGGCACTGCCGTCACGTGGAATGGCTCGGAATTCGGCGTATTTTATCGGGCATACGGCGGCAACGTGTTCTTCCGCCGCGTCACTCCGGCGGGCGCATTCACGCCAGCTTCACCCGTGATCGTAGGCAACCAAGGCACCGGCGCGCTCGATGCGGGTGCCGCATACATGGCCGGTCAGGGCTACTTCTACGTGGGCTGGAGCGTGTATGCCTCCGGGCAGTGGGGCTTTGGTTACGGGCTCAGCACCACCGATGTTCCGACGCCCTACATGGCGCTGACGAACCCCGGAAAATACGTGGACGTCGCCGCTTCCGGTAACCGATTCGGGGTTGTTTGGAACGAAGGACAGTCCGGCGCGACCGGCACGCAGACGCTGAAGCTGAGTCTCCGCGACGGTACGGGGACGGAAACGAACGTCACGACGCTGGGCAACACCACGTCGGAAAAGAAGGCCACGATCGCCGCGCGCTCCGGCGGCGGCTTCGCCGTGATGTGGAACGAGAGCACCACCATCAAGTATCAAGAGGTCTCGGCCACCGGCGCGTCGCTCTGCGGACCGATCAGCCGAACGTACACGGACTTCTTGCCCGACCAGATGGTGCCGACGAAGCGTGGCTTCCTCGCGGTGAGCGGCAACAACAAGGTCGTCAAGCTGCAGGAAGTTCTGTCCGGGTGCACCTGGGGCGGCAACTTCCCCAACATCGGCACCGGGACCGAAACGGGGATCGCGCACATCGCGGCCGGCCCGAACGGCTTCGCTGTCGTCTGGGATGAGAAGCACGGCAGCTCCGTCCCCATGAACATCTACAGCCGCACCTTCGGTCCCAACCTCTGCGACTGAAGCCAACCGGCGGCGATTTTCATAGTATTACCGCACAGTTAGAAACGAAACGCAGGGCAACACTGTTGTTTCGTGGCGCTCGGCCGTCCTCGATGTATGAGCGGCCTCCGCTTCCTTTCGACGCATGCCTTCTCCTTCAACTAGCGGGCGCTTGCTCCGTTACAAAGCCGATTGGTGGCCCGTGAGCGTGGTGCTCGGGTCGTTCTTGCTACACGTGGCGGTGTACCGCTTCGCGTCGCCCACCGTGGCATTGCTGGCGCTGCTGCCCCTGTTTGGGATCAGCACCATGGTGGCTGCCTTCAATCACCACCACCAGCACGTAAACGTCTTTCACTCGCGCGTGCTGAACCGCGTCTACGACTTGCTGCTCGCAGTCCAGACCGGGGTGGGTCCGTATACCTGGGTGCTGCACCACAACTTGGGTCACCACCAGAACTACCTGCACCAACCGCCGTCGGCCACGCCCGATGAGTCTCACTGGACCCGCCAGGACGGCACGACGATGGGCCGGATCGAATACACGCTGCACACCTTCCTGCATCACCAGGTGGACGTGTACCGGATCGGCCGCAAGCACCCGGCCATCTTCCGGCGCTACCTGTTGATGAAAGCGCCGTGCTACGCGTTCCTGGCTGCCGGGTTCTGGTTCGACCCGCTGAACTACCTGCTGGTGTTCTTCATCCCCAGCCTGCTCACGCTAATGCACACGTGCTGGGCGACCTACGAGCATCACGCCGGTTACCTTGCAACCGAGCACGTCGAAGCCAGCGTGAACCGCGAAAATGCGCTGTTCAACCTGCTCACCTGCAACCTCGGCCTGCACACGGCTCATCACATGAAGCCCGGCCTACATTGGTCGGAGCTGCCCCAGGTGCACGTGGCGATTCGCAGCCAAATTCCCAAGCCTCAGCTGCTCGCCGATTTCTGGTGAGCTGAGGCGCCAAGCCCGTTCTGCGCCGGGCGGCTGCGGCTTCCTGCTACGCGTGGCGCAAATTGAAACACAGGCTCCAGCGCAGGGGCTGCCGCGGCTTGCTAGGCTGCGGCGGTGGAAATAGTCGCGTCGATTCTGGGCTTGCTGCTGGCGGTCGTGATCAGCGCCTTTGCTGCACGCCTTTTGCCACTGCGGGTGCCCGCGCCGATCCTGCAGATGCTGATCGGCGTCGGCTTTTCCTACGCCGGCTTTCAGGTGGGGTTCGACTCGCACCTGTTTCTGCTGCTGTTCATCCCTCCGTTGTTGTTCCTCGACGGCTGGCGCATCCCGAAGGGCGCGTTCTTTCGTGATTGGCGCCCGATCTTGGCGCTAGCCACCGGGCTCGTAGTGTTCACGGTCATCGGTGTCGGCCTGTTCGTTCACTGGCTGATCCCCGCGGTGCCGCTCGCCGTTGCGTTCGCGCTCGCTGCCATCCTGTCGCCCACCGATCCAGTTGCGGTGGGCGCGATGACGTCCGGCACGCCCCTGCCATCGCGACTGATGCACATCCTGGAGGGAGAAGCGCTCCTCAACGACGCCACGGGGCTGGTCTGCTTCAGCTTCGCGGTCCAAGCGGCGGTGACGAACCATTTCTCGCTCGCCAGCGCATCGCTCAGCTTCGTGATGATTGCGGGTGGCGGCGCGGCAGTTGGAGTCGGAGTGACGTGGCTCATCGGTAGGCTAAATGCCCTGCTGATCAAGCGCACCGGCGAGGAGCCGGCGACGCAAATCCTGATTTCACTGCTCATGCCGTTCGCGGCCTATTCAGTGGCGGAGCACCTGCACGTTTCAGGAATCCTCGCGGCGGCCGTCGCGGTGGCTGCACGCGCCGGTGCGCTCGGCGCGATCCAGCTCCGCGTGTTTCA
>JBEHXA010000552.1:0-5290 GCA_048498935.1 Myxococcota bacterium | reverse complement strand
TCGCCCACCTTGATGCCCACGCCGCCCAGGCGCTGCACCGTGGAGAAGCCGGCCTCGTCGGTCACGTCGTCGCCGATGAACACCGGCGTGCGGCCGGCAAAGGGCGCCTCGGCCAGGAAGGCCTCGATCGCGTGGCCCTTGGTCGCGCCGCCCGGCTTGGCCTCGGCGACCATCTTGCCGCGCAGCAGCGTCATGCCGGGCACCGTGTCGACGGCCGCCTGCATGGTGCGCACGCACAGCTCTTCCAGCTCGGGGCGCTGCCGGTAGTGCAGCGCGAGCGAACCGCGCTTGTTCTCGACCAGCAGCCCCGGGTGCTCGGCCGCGAGGGTGCACGCGGCTTCCTCCACCGGGTCGAACGGGTGCGTGTCGAGCAGGTGCAGGCTGCCGTCGGCGCCGCGGCGCTCGGCGCCGTGCACGCCGGCCATGGCCAGCTTGAGCGGATCGAGGAAGGCGTCGAGCGGCTGGATCGGCCGGCCGGAACTGCCGCCGCGCGCTCCAGCTCGAGCTGCAGCGCGAACACCCACGGCAGTCGTGAATGGGCATGGTGAGTATGGGTGTGTGGATCACGCAAATCAGCCACCCAGCGCACGCCACTGCGCTGGAGCGCGAAGCCCAGGGCATGGCACGTGTACGGGTCGGCAGAGGTCATCACCAAGCCGATGTCGTGCTCGCGAACCAGATGTCGGGCCTTGGCCAGCGCCGGCAAAAACCACGGCCAATAAGCGTCCGGCACGTTGAACGCCATCCGCAGTAGGCGCCCCAGCCGACGCGACAGTGGCGCCGGACCAGACCGCCTCGTTCCGCTACTAATCGAGGTACCGCTCGAATCTGCGGCCGCCCGGATACGACTGAAGCGACGATCGGCAAGGCCGAGCGCGAACGAGATCCCACGCTTGGTAGGCTCGACATAGGCGGCGTGATGAACGCGCACGCTGCGGGGCAACGCATCGAGCAGGCTAGCGTCCTCGTTGTATGCGTAGTTGGTGCCAACCGTGAGCACGTGCACCTCCCAGCCATGCTCTGGCAGGTACTTCGCCAACTTGTAGGCGCGAAAAACCGCCGCGTGCGACTGCGGCGCAAAAAAAGGCGTCACGATCAGGATGCGGCGTTTCACGCGGCCGACGTACGACTTGAAGGAGAAAGCGACAGCAGGTCGCGGTACATACTCAGCAGTCGCTCCATGTAGTCTGCAATCTCGAAGCGGCTCACCGCCTGAGCGCGCCCTTTCTCTCCCATGCGTCGACGCAGCTCGACGTCTTGCGCCAAACGCCGCATTTTTTCGGCTAAGTCAGGCACGTCCAAGCTTCGATAGACGAAGCCTGTGACGCCGTCCGACACTGCTTCGTGCATACCGCCTCCGTCTGGTACCAGGACAGGCAGTCCCGCAGCCATGGCTTCGACGCACACAATGCCGAACGGCTCGAACGAGGCGCCGTGACAGAAAACGTCGCAACGCGACAGGATCTCGGCCACGTCTTCACGCTCACCCAGGAAGCGAATCGCTCGTCCAGCTTCCGCGCCGGCACGGGCCTCGAGCACTGCGCGCTGCGAGCCGTCCCCGCACACCACGAGCCCCACATTGAGCCCCTGGGCCTTACACTGCAGTACCGCGTCGATGCAAACATCGACGCGCTTGTTCACGCCACGCCCTAAGGTACCAACAGCGACGAACAGCACCGTCCCGGCGTCGAAACCAAAGCGATCGTGATCGCTTTGAGCTCGCGGCGCGAAGTGAGCCGTGTCGATGCAATTGTGCATCACGAGCAGCCGCGCCCAGCTAAAGCCATGAGTGCGGTGCGCCCAGCGCTTGATTGCGTTGCTGCAGACAATCACGCGCTGCGCGTCGTGCTGAAGCACGAAATTTGCCAAGCGAATTCGAGGAGATCGCAAGAAGAGGTCCCCGTGCTCGTAGCCAATCCGCACCGGCACGCCCTCCCGCCGCGCAGCTCGCAGCGCCAGCAGTCGGCTCCAAGTTAGGTGAGCCTCGACGACGTCCGGCTGGACGTCGCGAACGGCCGCCCTCACCCTCACTAATGCTCGTCCGTAGCGGTGCTGCCTCACATCGCTTAGCGAGCCCGCCACTCGGACTGGGCACCCGGCGCGCTCGAGCCGAGCCGAAAGTACGCCATCGCCGAACAGCGCGAGGGCGTGGTGCTGCACGCTGGGGTGATGCTTCACGGCGTGCTCGATCATGGTGGCGAGGTGTACTCCCGCGCCGCCCAGCTTGAGCTCGTCAATCACGTGAAGAATACGCACCTGGTTACAGTAATCCACGCTTCAGGAGCTGGCTACTCATTTTCTTCGGAGATACGAGGCAAATCGATGTGCTAGTTCTCGCCACTCAGTGAGGGCCCATCGCGCTTCTTCCGCTGGCAAGGGCCGAAAGGAATGGCTCGACGTCGCATCGCTCGTCTTGCTCGTCAGCGTGGTGCTGGGCTCGGTGATGGCGATCGGAGCCGTCCACCCGCAGGTGCTCGCTGGCGTGTTCCTACTGTCGTCGGTTGGTGCCGTGGCATTGGTGATCCATCGCGGGCTTGGCCGAGAAGCCGCGCTAGCCGGCATACTGTTGGGATTGGCTGCTTATAGCGGGCTGCAAGCCGTTTCCCTGTCCGCGCGGAGCGCCGCCCTGCTCGATGCCGGTAACGCAGCCGTGTTCGAAGACGCGCTCAGGCCCTGGCGCATGGCTGGTCCGCTTCGGCACTCGCTTTCGCTCGACGCTCACGCGACCTGGCTCGAGGTCGGCCGCTTCGTCAGCTACGCCGCCATCGTCGTCATCGCAGCACACACGATACGGGCCTGGAGCTGGCTAGTCGCGCCCGGCGTTGTCTTCGCCTCTGCGGTCTTGCTCGCGATGGTCACGCTCGGCCATGGCATTTTGGAGCTGCGCTCGGTATTCGGTGTCTACGAGCCACGCTATGCGACGCCGCGCTGGGTCTCCCCGCTCCTCAACCCGAACAACCTCGCTGGCTACCTGAACCTGGGACTGCTTTGTGGTGGAGCGCTCCTCTCGTCGAGCAAGAGCGTGCCCTTTCGATTGCCCATCGGGCTCGGGATGGCAATCGTGCTGTGCGTCAGCTTGCTCACGGGCTCACGCGGCGGAGCCCTCTCGCTGCTCGTCGGCTGTGCGGCTCTCACGTTCAGCTACCGCCGCAGCTTGTTTCGCCGCGGTAGTGCGAAGCTCTGGTTGTTGGTCGGCGGAGTAGGCGTCGCAGCAGGCACCTTGATGGTGATTGCAGCTCCGTCCGAAGCATGGCGTGCCTACGCTTCCACAAGCACGAAACTGGCCCTGTTCGGCTGGGTCTGCAGCATGATTACTGCGCACCCCTGGTTCGGCGTTGGTCGCGGCGCCTTCGAAACTGCCTTTCCGCCGTACCGCGGGTCGAGCCTGGCCGGCGCCACCAACAACGTGACCTTCGCTCACGCCGAGAACTTCCTGTTGCAATGGGCTGCCGAATGGGGATTGCCGGTCACGATCACTGCCCTCGTTGCGATTGGCTACGCTTTTTGGCGTTGGGGCAGGCGCCCGCGCGCCGCTGCGTTCGTCCTGACGGCACTCCTCGTGCCGCTCGGCCAAAACATGGTCGACGTTGCGCTCGAGGTTCCGGGCGTTTGCATCGCGCTCTTGACGGTGGCGTCCGTGTACTTCCGCGCCGGCGCAGAAGAGGGGTTCGGCGGGTTGAGACGTACCAGAACGGCGGTGGCATGCAGTGCCTTGACGCTGTTCGCGGCCTTGCCGTGCGCCTGGGGACTGGCCAGGTTGGACACTCCGACCGAAGCGCGCGACCGACTGCGCGACCTCTACAGCCACACCGACTTCAAGCAACAAGCGGGCACCCAGCACTTCGACGAGGAACTACGCAGCGCAGTCCTGCAGCGACCGGGCGAGCCTTATTTTAGCTTGTTGGGGGCGCTAGCCGCGCGCCGCTCCGGCGGCGAGCCGAACCGCTGGCTTTCGCGTGCATTGGAGCGCGACCCGAATCGTGCCGAGACCTACTTCGTGTTGGGGCGTGTGCTGGCAGAGCGAGGACACGTCTGGCAGGGCCTGGACATGTTGAAGTACGCCCTACAGCGGCAGCCGCCCCTGAAGAAGAAAGTCGCGCGCGCCGCGATCAAGATCTCGCATGACCCCGCGCTCCTGGTACGCGTCGCGCCCGAAGGTGTTCTCGGCTGCGACACCTTGGTCGAGATCGCCGATCACCTCGAGCTGTCGGACCACCAGCGCTTCCTACAAGCTGCGCTGGCGCATTCACCCGACTGCCGCGAGCTGGCGGGCGCCAATGCCACCAGTCTCCTCGCGGCGCTCGAGGACGCGAAGCACGGTCATTGTGAAGATCACCAGCAGTGTGTCGATGCAGCATCGCAGGCGGTTGACACCGCAGAGCGCGCCGGCCTGCCGGCGCAGCGAACTCGCTTGCTACGCGCTCGTGTAATTGCAGCCAAGACCGGACCGAAAGAGGCGCTGGCCTTCCTGACGCCGAAATGCCCGCCGGCGCCGGAGGATCTGGAGTGCGCGCGCCTGCTGCTTCGCCTCTATGCCAAGGGCGGCAGCGCCGAAGATCTTTCCAAGCAAGCCAAGGAGTACACGGCCGCTGCATGTGACGACGACGAAGCCTGTGTGAAAGCCGAACAGCTCGTAGGCGACCTGTGGCTCGAGCGGAAGGACTGGACGCAGGCACTCCTGCATCACGAACGCGCGGCTCGGCAGAGCGGGACAGCCGCTGCGTGGCGACGCTATTCGCAGGTTGCTCGCCAGGCCGGCTCCCTGCGCAACGCCAACGAGGCCATGCAGCACGCAGAGCGCTACGACGGGCACGGTCCCGACAGTACACCACCCCCCAACGGTGCCGACGACGACGACCCTTAGGGATGCGGCTCTAAGTCAGCACGCTTCGCAAGGATGCGATGACTCGATCCTGATCGGCATCGGTCAGCCCGGAACCGCTGGGCAAGCACAACCCGCGCGTGAAGATGCCTTCGGCCACACTACCGCCCACCGTCCGCGCGCCGCGGAAGAGCGGCTGTAAATGTAAGGGCTTCCAGACTGGACGCGCCTCGATGTGCTGTTCCGCCAAAGCTGCCACGACGTCGTTCACACTTGCACTCGCCTGAGGGCCGAGCGTGAGGCAGGTCAGCCAACGCGTGCTGCGGCCAAAGGTCGCCTCGGGCATGAACGTCAGCCCGGGCAAGTCGCCTAACGCGACTGAATAGCGATCGAAGAGCGCACGGCGGCGCTCGACGGTTTCGTCGAGTCCTGGCCGGCTGGCTGCCCTGGATCGCGGACGGGCTGCAG
>JBEHXA010000551.1:0-5293 GCA_048498935.1 Myxococcota bacterium | reverse complement strand
GCCGCCGCGATGTCGCGGGGGCCAGCATGCCTTCACCGGCTTTGACGCCGATGCGCAGCAGCGCGTCGGGCGCCTCGACGTCGTGCACGAACTGCACGAGGTCACCCGACTCTTCTTCTGCCACCAGCAGGGCCGCGCCGCGCGCCTCGGCCGACTTGGCGGACAGGCTGAGCAGGGCGCGCGCCAAATCTTCCAACGACGTGGCGCGGCCGGTCGCGCGCTCGAGCTCGAACAGCAGCGACAGGTCTCGAAGCCGTCGCTCGAGCTCGCCCTTGGTGTCGAGCAGCTGCTTGTTCTTCTGAATCAGCGATAGGAACAGGCGCGAGTTGTCGATCGCGACCGCTGCCTGTGTGGACAGCGCCGACAAGATGGCTTCGTCTTCGCTCGAGAACTCGTCGGCGCCGCGCTTGTTCAGGATCTGAATCACGCCGATCGTACGACCCACGTGATTCTTGAGCGGAGCGGCCAGGATCGTGGACGTGACGTAGCCGGTGAGCACGTCCCAATCCTTCTCGAAGCGCGGATCCGCGTAGGCATCGCGGACGCGCAAGGTGCGGCCGGTCTCGGCGACCAGGCCGGCGATGCCGTGACCCAGCTTCATGCGAATGGATCGCACCTGCTCGCCCACCATCATGCGGCTGACCAGCTCGTTGTTCGACTCGTCGAGCAGGTACAGTGTGGCGCGATCCGCTTCGACCAGCTCCGTGAGCTTGCCCAGGATCAACTCGAGCAGGTCATCCAGATCGAACGTGGTGCCGAGCGCGATGCCGACCTCGCGCAAGGCGAGCGATACCCGCTCCTCGTGACGCAGCGCGGCCAGCAGCTCCGTCACCGAGCGAATTCGCTCGGTCTGAGCTCTCACTTGCAGGCCACCCGTGCTGGTCACCCGCCGATCGAATCACAAAACACCGCTGCTTTTCCACCACGCTTGCGGCCCGTCGAAAGATTTGAGCAACTTGAACGCGACATGGCTTTGAAGCAGCTGCAGCTATTGGTGCGCGGGCGCGTCCAGGGCGTGTACTTTCGGGCCTCCACCCAGCGTGAGGCGCGCCGGCTGGGCATCACCGGTTGGGTAAAAAACCGCGCCGACGGGACGGTCGAGATCTGCGCCGAAGGCGAAGAAGTGTCGATCCGCGAGCTGTACGGGTGGGCACAAAAGGGCCCCAGCGCGGCCCGCGTCGAGCGCGTCGACACGCGCTGGCGCAGCTTCACCGGAGACTTTCCGGACTTCCGCATCATCGACTGATGCTCGGCCGAGCTCGCTGTCCGGCGCTGCGCTCGTTCGCGGTGCGCGCCCTGTTTCGATGCTCATTGGCGGTGCCGCTCGCGCTCACGGTCGCGCCGGCCCGCGCCGAGGCTCCGGAGCAGCGCAAGCTACCCGAGCTCCCGTCCCCGCCCAGCATCGAGCCCAAGCGACCCGAGGCCGCCGATCTGGCCGATGTCGACGCAGTGCTGGGTCGCATCGTGGGCGAGCAGGCGGGTGACCGTGAAAGTGCGGTGCGCGAGCTGCTCGAGGCCGAGCCCAAGCAGGTCGCTGCGCTGCGCTTCCGCTTGGGGTCCATCGCCGACGCCGCCGACAAGGAGGCGATGAAGCGCCTGCTCCTCAAGACTCGCCGCGAGCTCTTGAGCCAGAAAGACGACGAGGAGTCGGAGAAGCCATCGGGCGGAGTCGACTACCTGGCGGGCCTGACCGACAAGGCCGAACCCAAGTCGGAGGCGTGGCGCAACCTGGTGAGCGTGCTCGCCATGGCTCGGATGCTGGAGAGCATCGGCAGCGTCGAGGCAGTGCGGGGCCTGATCGAGGTGTACGCGCGCTACGGCGAGTTTCTGCGGATCACGGTTCAAAACGGCCTGAATCGTCTGGGCGACAAGGCCGTGCCGGCGCTGATCGAGGCCGAGCGCCACCCAGCCGAAAAAATCGCCAAGTGGGCGACGCGCCAGCTCGACATGCTCGGCAAAGGCATCCCGAGCGAGGCCGTGCAAACTCAGGATCAGGCCGTGCTGGCCGACGTGATCCGGGCGTACGGCCGCACTCGCAATCAAGACGCCGTGCGCATCGTGGTGTCGTTCGCCAACAGCGAGCGCGCGCAGATCCGCGAAGCGGCACGGCAAGCCGTCGCGCTGCTCGGCGAGGTAGCGAGCTGGCAGCTGCGCGATAGCTACGAGAGCGTGGTCGGCAAAAAACCGCCGCGCGACTGGAGCTGGGACCGCACCGCGCGCGAGCTGTTCGGCGAGCTGGACCGGCTGCGCTCGGCACAGGTCGGCAAGCTGTTCGAGGACGGCAAGGCGGCGCGGGCCCGCGGCGACCTCGCGGCCATGCGCGAAAACTTCGATCAGCTGTTGGCGCGAAATCCCGGGTTCGAAGAGAAGAGCGAGCTCGCGGCGGGCTACCTCGTGTACGCCCGAGCCGAGCTGGACAAGTCGCCGGCCACTGCCATCGTCGCCTTGCGGCGCGCCGAGCGCCTCGACCCGACGTCGAAGGTAGCCGGTAGCCTGCGCCTCACGCTCGAAGCCGAAGCGCTCGAAGCCAAGGGCGTCGCCGACGTCACGTTGCTGGACAAAGCGATCGAGCTGGATCCGCAAAACGCGCGCGCCAAGGCCGCTCGGGCGCGCTTCGAGCGCGGCGAGCCCAAAAAGTCCGAGAGCGCGCGCAGCATCGCCGCTTTTTCGATCTTGGGCGTCGCCGTCCTCGCGATCGGCTTCATTCTGCTGCGACGCGACAAAAAGCTAGCCGCCGATGGCGCCTAGCATTTGCTGCGACGCTTCGCGGAGTTTGGGCCACATCGCGACCAGCACGGCTTGCGTGTAGCCCGTGTACGACACAGCGCCGTCCTGAGTCAGGTCGGCGACGAAAGCCTCATCGAGCTCCGGCTTTTGGACCATCTGGTAGTCGATGCGATTGGCGAGCCGCACGAGCGCAACGCCCAAGCCCAGCTCACCTCCGTGCTCGAAGGCGCGCCCAGGTTGGTGATGCAGCGCGACCACTTCGGCGACCGCGCTCGGTAGCTTCCAGGCGTCCAGCACGTGCCCACCGAGCACGGCGTGATCGTAGCCGAGCAAGGCTCGCTCGTGCACGAATGCTTCGTCAGCGCAGGTCAGAACTTTCGGGTCGAGCTTGCTGTACTCGATGCCGCTCACCTGAATCAGCAGCAGCTTGCCGAGGTCGTGCAATAGCCCGCACAAAAAGGGGCTATCGGCAGTCTTCTGGTGCCACTCGTTGGCGAGCACGCGCGTCATCGCGCCCACGCGAGCGCAGTGGTCACGCACCTGCAAGCCAACGCCCTTGGCGTCGTTGAACAAGCCCATCGCCGCGACGCTGGTCACGATCTCGAGCACGTGCCGCGAGCCCAGCCTTTGGACGGCCTCCTCGACGGAGCGAAGCGGACTGCGCGCTCGATAGGCGGCCGAGTTGGCGACGCGCAGCAAGCCCGAAGCGATGGCTGGGTCCTTCTCCAGCGCCTCGCGCAGCTTGCGGAGCGGCGTGTCCGGATCGTTGAGCAGCGCGATGGCCCGTTGGGCAGCGACCGGAAATGGCTTGAGGCCCGTGGCACGGGCCAGCGCCGCCGCCATCGAGCGTGAGGCTTCGAGCGCCGAACGGGCCGGGTCTTCGTCACCGAACCACAGCTGTTCGCGGACGGCGTCGGCCAGGCGCCGCTGCTCGAGGGGTAAGGCCGGGGGTCGGGCAACGGCCGTCATGACCCTCAGAACGGCCTACTCACGGAGGATTTTAGCCTGCCCCTGCTGCCCCCAAAAAAGCGCCTGAGGCGTTGAACGCCCCGCTCTCGCCCGGGCACCCACCCCGTCTGACACACAGGGCGCCCCCTCCTTGCTCCCACTTCGGGGGCCCGGGAGAGGTGTGCGCCGAGCTTAAGGGCGCGCAGCCGCGCGGGAGGATCCGTAATGAAACGAGCAATCAGGGTCGGTGTCGTGAGCTTGCTGGGCCTGCTCTCGGCCTGTCACATCAAAGAGTGGGACGACGAGTGCGACGAAGACGACGTGAGCTTTCCCCATCCGGGCCCGAGCGACGACGCTGACGACGACGACAACGACCCGCCGCCGCCTCCGCCACCTCCGCCCGCAAGCAAGGGCGGTAGCTCCGGCGCCGACAGCTCCGACGGTGGGAGCTCGAGCAGCGGGGGCTCGACCGGTGGCACCGGAGGCAGCAGCCCGAAGCCGCCCGAACCTCCGCCGCCCACGCTATGCGGCGAAGAGAGCGACTGCCCGGCGGGCTTCAACTGCTCGTTCGACACACACGAGTGCGCGCCGACGGATCAGGAAACGTGTGGCGAGCTGAGGAGCGAGCAGTCGTGCACCAATCGCGTCGACTGCACGCCGGTGTACGCCGGCACGGGCTGCAGCTGCGGTCAGGATTGCGAATGTCGCGGCGGCGAGCCCGGCTGCATTTGCGAGAGCTTCTCGTTTTTCGCGTGCGAGGTTGCGCCGGCCCAGTAAGCACCGCGAACCACAAAAGCAGAAAGCGCAGTCGGTGTTGGCCGGCTGCGCTTTTTGCGTTCTCGGAGCCTCTTCGGCTCCGGCACCACGGACGGTTCAGCCCGCGGCGGCCTTGGCCGTCTTCTTGGCGGCCTTCTTCTCGGTGCCTTCGCTCTTCTTGGCGACCTTCTTGGCGCCTTCGGGCTTGGCAGCCTTTTCCTTCTTGCCGGGCTTGTGCGGCTCGCCCGCCTCGACCACGAACTCGACCAGGGCCATCGGGGCGTTGTCGCCGCGACGGTGACCGAGCTTGATGATGCGGGTGTACCCGCCGGGACGACCCTTGAAGCGGCGCGCCAGGTCCAGGAACACCTTCTCGACCAGGTCGATCTTGACGTCCTCGCCCGACTGCTTCACCACCGCGAAGCGGCGAAGGAAGCGGCCCATGTGAGCCTGCGCAGCCTGGCGCTTGGCCTTGTCGGCGGCGCTGAGCTTGTCTTGCGGCGTGAAGGCCACGTCACCCAGGCGCACGGCGTGGGTGATCAGCCGCTCCGCCACGCGCTTCAGCTCCTTGGCCTTGGCGTCGGTGGTCTCGATGCGCTCGTGCGCCACCAGGTTAGCGGTGAGCGCGCGGAACATCGCCTTGCGGTGGCTGGTGTTGCGGCTGAACTGCCGCCCGGCATTACGGTGCCTCATCGTACGTTTCCTTCAGTCTCAGCCCTGAGCCTGCTGCGCCTTCCAGCGCTCGAGCATGCCAGGCCAGTTGTCGAACTTCATGCCGAGACCCAAGCCCATCGTGGACAAGATCTCTTTGATTGCCTTGAGCGACTTGCGACCAAAGTTCTTGGTCTTGAGCATGTCTTGC